>QKEI01000283.1 GCA_003251795.1 Candidatus Muproteobacteria bacterium | reverse complement strand
CGAGGTGTTGGTTGCCAACATTGCCTGAACCTTACATACGCGACCGAGCTTTTGGAAAACTTCTTTTTTTAGGTCCATGTCCTCGAACACGGCTTCGATAACGACATCGGCATCGGCAATATCGGCGTAGTCCAGCGTGCCGCTGATAAGCGCCATGCGAGCGTCCATGCCGGCTGGCGCCAGTCGACCCTTGGCTACGCTGGCGGAATAATTCTTGCGCACCACGGCGAGACCCTTGTCGAGCGCTGCCTGCGAGACTTCGAGCACGTGCACCGGAATACCGGCATTGGCGAAATTCATCGCGATGCCGCCGCCCATCGTGCCGGCGCCGATCACGGCCGCCTTCTGCACAGGCGGCACCGGCGTGTCAGCTGGGACATCGGGGATCTTGCCGGCCTGGCGCTCGGCGAAGAAGGCGTAACGCTGCGCCTTCGATTGCTCGGAGTCGCGACAGCGCACAAAAAGCTCGCGCTCTAGCCTGAGGGCTTCATCGAACGGCAGTTTGACGGCATTGGCGACACTGTCGATGCAAAGAAAGGGTGCGAGTAGGCCACGGGCACGGCGTTCGATGCCCTTGCGTATCTTTGCAAGCAGTGCCGTAACATCACCGGCCGCCCGCAACTTCTCATCCATGTCGCGCGCCCGACGCAACGGGCGCTGTTCAGCGAGCAACTTCTCAGCAAAGGCAATCGCCGCCACCTCAAGCTCGCCGTCAATGACAGCATCGAGTAGGCCAAGGGATAGTGCCTGCTCGGCAGTGACAGGTTCGCCGCTCAGGATAATCTCCAACGCCGGTTCCACGCCGATCAACCGCGGCAGCCGCTGCGTGCCACCGGCACCGGGGATAATGCCAAGTTTCACCTCCGGTTGTGCCAGGCGGGTAGAGCGTGTGCCGATGCGGTAGTGACAGCCGAGGGCGAGCTCCATGCCACCGCCAAAAGCCGTGCTATGCAGCGCCGCCACCACCGGCTTCGGTGAGTTTTCTATGCGCTCGATCACGTGAGGCAACATGTGCTCCGTGTGTTTTGCCGGTTCGCTGAACTCGCGTATGTCGGCACCGCCGGAGAAGCAGCGCCCGCGGCCAATCAGCACGATCACCTTGATATTGGTATCGTCGATCGCCCGCTGCAGGGAGCTAAGGATGGCCTGGCGTACCGGCCTGGCAAGCGCATTGACCGGCGGGTTATTCAACGCAATGAGACCTACCGCGCCGTGTTTCTTGTACTCAACCAAATTCGTCATCGTGCCCTCTCACTATGTGCGCGCTTTACGCTGTTATTCGCTGCCGGCGCCGCGACTCCTCAGCTTCTCTAGTGTGGTATAAGCCGAAATATGTTTGAGGCTCGCGTGTACGTCGACTACGACCGCATCATCACTCGCAAGCGCCTCGCGCACTACCGGCAACGCCTCCTGTACTGTCCTGATGGTTAGCCCCTTCGCACCGAACGCCTGCGCGAGGCGACTAAAGTCAGGATTTACCAGCTCGGTGCCGATCGCGCGCCCTGGATAATGGATCTCCTGGTGCAACCTTATTGTCCCATAGCTGCGATTGTTGGAGACGAACAATTTTACCTTGGCTTTGTATTGCAGAGCGGTGGCGAGCTCGTTGCCGGTCATGAGAAAACCGCCGTCGCCGATCAGTCCTACGACTTGACGGTCAGGCAGGCGCAACGCCGCGGCAACGGCGGCGGGCACACCTAAACCCATGGCCCCAGAGACGGCGCCAAGCAATAGTTGCGTCGAGCGGAACGGGAAATAACGATGCATCCAGCTGCTGAAATTGCCGGCGTCCGTGGTAATCACCGCATTTGGCGGCAGCAGCTGCGCCAATGCGGCACTGATGTGACCGAAGTCGACGCCGTCATCGGCCGCAAACGGTTGCCACCGGGCAAGGTCGGTATGCACCTGGTGTAAGCGTTCACGCCACGCTATGCGCGCAGCGGAAGTCGGGCTCCGCTGTCCCGTCAACGCCCGCAGGAAGGCCTCGACATCGCAAGCGAGTTTGAGTGCTGCCTGATACACGCGACCGAGCTGCCCATTATCCGGATACACGTGAATCAACGGTTGCTCCGGTACGGGTGCCTTTGGAAGCCGATACTCTTGGCTGGTGACGGCATGTAGACGCGTACCCACCGCCAGGATCAGATCGGCCTCGGCGAATGTATCGGCAATGTGTCTCGGTATGTTGTAACCGAGATAGCCGGCGAAATTACTATGGGTGTTATCGAATACATCCTGATGTTTGAAGCTTACGGCTACCGGCAGATCCCAGGCCTCTGCACACTGGGCGAGAGCCTGACGTGCTGTCTGGGTGCGAAAACAGCCGCCGGCAATCAACAACGGACGCTCCGCTCGTGTTAGTCGTCGAGCGACCTCTGCCACCTGCTTATCCGATGGCGGTGGCGTATATAACGGCAGCGCTTCGGCGGGCGGTGTGGTCACTGTTTCGGCCAGCATGTCTTCCGGCAGAGAAACGACCACCGGTCCGGGCGTGCCGGATTGGGCGATGTGGTACGCCTGTGCGACGGTTTCTGCCAGACGCTCGGCCTCGTGCACCTCGACCGTCCATTTCGCCATGTCGGCGAAAGTCTGGGCATAGTCGACTTCTTGGAAGGCGCCACGCCCACGCTGCTCGCGCTCTACCTGGCCGATGAACAGCACCAACGGCACGGCGTCTTGTTCGGCCGTATGCACGGCGATCGCCGCATTGCTTGCACCAGGGCCGCGGCTGACGAATACGGTACCGGCACGACCGGTGATCTTGGCATCGGCTACCGCCATAAAGCCGGCACCGCTTTCATGGCGGCAGCTGATGAGATCTATCTCGGGGCAGTCATAGAGCGCATCGAGCACCGCCAGATAGCTTTCGCCCGGCACGCAGAAGGCGCGGTCTACCTCGTGGTTGCGAAGCGTGGTGACCAGATTGTGTGCGGCGGTATTGCTCATGAGGTGTTACGCAGCAGTTGATTGTGGTTCAGCCAACGCGCGAGCGCCATCGCCGGTGCCACTAGCAGCAGCGAAGCCGAAGCCAGCTCGATATGCGAGAACGGAATCAAACCGCCGCCGGGCAGCGCCAGGATCAAACCACCCGCCAAGATCAGCGCGCGAATGGGCCAACCTAGGCCCGTATGCGTCGCCAGATTTCCAACCCCCACCAGATAGCCCTGCAAAGCTGCAGCGACCAAGGCGACACCGATGGTGGCCTGTACTGTGACCACGCCGATCTCCCACCAGGGCGCGTGCAGAATGAGTCCCGGATTAAGCACAAAGAAAAACGGAATAAAGTAGATAACGCTGCCGAGACGCATGGCCTCAAAGCCAGTGCGCATGGGGTTGGCTTGCGCGATGGTGGCGGCGGCAAAAGCGCCCAAAGCGACCGGCGGCGTGATGTAAGACACCATGCCCCAGTAAAGAATGAACAAATGCACGGCCATCGGGTCGAGCCCGCCCCTGACCAGGGCCGGCGCCAGCACAATGGCGAGAAAGATGTAAGCCGCCGTTACCGTCATGCCGATACCGAGAATAAAACTGGTGATGGCGCCCATCAGCAGCAGCACCAGCGTGTTGCCGCCGGCGATAAAGATAAGATCGTTTACCAGCGTACCGGCCATACCAGTGAGCGACAGCGCACCAACCACCAAGCCAACGGCAGCGAGGATAACGGTGATTTCGGTTAGCAAACGCCCGGTATCGGCGACGAATGCTTTAAGCTCGGTCCAGCCCCAGCGTTGCTTCGAGGCAACCTGGTTGATGGCGATCATTAGTACCGTCGCGTAGAAGGGCGCCAGCACTTCACGCTTCAGTACCACCAGCATTACTACCAGCAGTACGAACACGGCGATGTAATGCCAACCCTGACGCAAGGTTTCGCCGACGCGCGGCAGCTCTGCACGTGGCAAACCCGGCAAATGTTTGCGCGCGGCGTAGGCATCGATCTGCACAAACAGACCGAAGAAGTACAGTATCGACGGAATGACAGCGGCGATCGCAATGTCTATGTAAGGTATCTCCAGGAACACGGCCATAACAAAAGCGGTGGCGCCCATGATCGGCGGCATCAGCACGGCGCCGGTCGAGGCGCAGGCCTCCACGCCCCCGGCGTAGGGCCTTGAGAGACCGATGCGCTGCATCGCCGGGATGGTCATGACGCCAGTGGTGACGACGTTCGAAATGACGCTGCCGCTCATCGATCCCATCAGGCCGCTGGCGAAGATTGCGACCTTGGCCGGGCCCCCGCGTACGTGCCCCAGCAGCGCGAAAGCGAGATTGATGAAAAACTTACCACCACCGGTGTGCTGCAGGGCGACGCCGAAGATGAGGAAGCCGATGACGAAATTAGCCAGAGCCCGCATAGGAATGCCAAGCACGCTTTCGTTGCTCATGGCGTGATAGGCGGCTGCGTCCGCCAAGGTGCTCGACAGACCGGAGATGGGTCCAGGCAGGTCGTCGGCGTAGATTGGATAGAGCGAGACGATGGTGACAATCGCAAACAGCGCCGTACCGCCCGTGCGGCGCGCACCTTCTAACAGCAGAACCCACAGCGCGTAACTCGCATAGATCGCGTAGCGCGGTGCCCCGAACTCCCATCCGTGGTCGATGATCTTTTCGCTGTTGACGAAAAAAAAACCGACGACCGCAAACGCGCAAACGGCGAGCACTACGTCGTAGACAGGGACGTGATCGCGCGCCGCCCGCGCCGACGCGGGATAGAGCAAGAAAGCCAACGGCAGGAACAGCGCGATCAGCGCGTAGTGGTAGTGGTTATCGAGCAGGGCATGGCCGACAAAGAACCCGAGATTGAAAAGTTGGTTGACGGCCATAAAGGCGCCCACGCAGGTGGCCACCAGCAGCCATATCTGCCAACCCCCACTCATGCGGCGATGGCGCTTGAGCGCCATCGCCGGTTGTGGTTGCGATGTCCCTATCGCCAAACTGGATTAAAGCCGGCTTTTTCTAGCGCCGCGGCACGCGCCTTCATCCACTCCTTCTTGAAGGCTTCGTCGTCGTCGGTCTTCTTGGATGCTGTCTGCTTCCACGCCTTGGCCAATACTTTCTGGCGCTTCAGCAATTCATTGTTGTGCTTCTCCATATCCGTAGTCCAGACGCCGATCTCCTTCCAATACTTGACCGCTGCCTTGTGGTAGGGCACCGCCCACAGAAAGGTCTGACGATCGGTGGCCCAACCCTTCATCGCTGGCATCGCGTCCTTGAAGGCAGGGTACTCTTGATTGATCGCTTTCGTTAGTGAATAGACGAGCTCATCCTTCTGGTCGGCTAGGGTGATCAAGATAGGATAGGGATAAGCACCGCCTTCGTGCGGATGTTCCTTGGAGATGCCGGCACCGAGGGTGGCTGTGTGCGGCACGAAATAGGGCGCTTTCGCCAACAGCCGCTTCCAGCCTTCCTTGTCGCTCCGCGGCAGCGGTGGCCAGTAGATACCACGGGGAGAGGCCTCGAGTTTCTTCACCGAACCTGACGCAGTGGAAGCGAAAGCGGCGTCTACTTGGTTGTTCACCATGCCCTCCCAAGACGCGCCGAAGCCGGGGAACTCCACCTTCACCACATCATTCCACGTGAGCCCGCCGAAGGCGAGAATGGCCTCGACGCCGACGTTTAGCGCATCGCCGCCGCGCACCCAGGCGACGCGCTTACCCTTGAAGTCTGCCACCGTCTTGATATTGGCATTCTTTGCCGTGCCAACTGAGAGATTGGCATCTGATGTTGCCGACATCAGCAGGCGTAGTGGCACCGGGCCCCATTCGCGTGCTGCGAAATCGAATACGCCCTCCGAAGCAAAGTAGGTCGCCGCACCATTGGCCACGAACTGCACCTTGCCCTGACGCAGCGGTGTCAGACGCGAGATATCGTTCTTGCCCGGCACCACGCGCAAGCTTGTGCCGTACTTGTCCTTGAGTGCTTTACCGATGGCGACCGATTGGTTGTAGCCCGTGCTCCCTGTGTTGTACGCAGTCCAGGCGAGCGTGGCAGGCAGCTTCACGTCTGCGGCTAGCACGGTAAAGGGCACCACGACTGCCGTCAGGACGACGGCTGTCAGAGAGTGGATGGCTGATCTCATGTTCTCCTCCAGAAAGTTATAAGAGCTAGGTGGTTATGATCTCCTAGACGACAAGAGATTGCGCCGGCCGCTAACTGTTTGGGTCGTGCCAAATTCTATTTCTACGGAAGCCGGTCAGCGGGTACTTAGGGTAGCCCTTGGTCCGGGGGCGATCAAGATAATTCGCGCGCTAGATCTCGCGGATCGGCTGGCTTCTTCAAGCCTTGGTTAGCGATGAGCGCTTGGCGTAGATCTCACGCAACGCACGCTTGTTCACCTTGCCGGTGGCCGTATGCGGCAGTTCCTCGACGAAGACGATCTCATCGGGTATCGACCATCCAGCGACTCTTGGTTTCAGAAAGGAACGGATTTCTTCGGCGCTAACGGCTGCAGGCTCGCGCGTTACCACCACGAGCAGCGGTCGTTCACCCCATTTCTCATGCGGCACCGCAATAGCAGCCGCCTCGGTCACCCGGGGATGCGTCATAACGGTGTTTTCCAAATCGATGGAGCTGATCCACTCGCCGCCGGATTTGATCAGATCTTTGCTGCGATCAACGAGCTGGACATGGCCATCGGCATCGATGCTCGCGACATCACCGGTGCGAAACCAACCATCCTCGTCGAAAGCCGCCGCTGACGCCTCGGCGTCCTCGTAATAGGCGCTGGCGACCCATGGTCCGCGTACCAACAAATGACCGACGCTGGCGCCGTCATGAGGCAACGCTGTGCCGGCATCATCGACGATTTTTAAGTCGACACCATAAACGGCCCTTCCTTGCTTCATCTTAAATTGATAACGCTGCTCACGCGGTAGCTCTGCAATCTTGGGTAGCAGTCTCCCAGTTGTGCCGACGGGCGTAATTTCTGTCATGCCCCAGGCATGTACGACCATCACGTTATATTGTTCTTCCAAGGTTTTGATCATCGACAGCGGCGCAGCCGCACCGCCGATGTTAATGCATCGCAGGTAATTAAATTTCTTTCCGGTCTTACCGACGTGCGCGAGCAGACCCAACCATACCGTCGGTACACCGGCTGTCACCGTGACGCGCTCGGACTCTATCAGTTCGTACAGGTTCTGACCGTCGAGGTTCGGCCCTGGCAATACCAATTTGGCGCCACACATAGCGGCGGCATACGGGATGCCCCAGGCGTGCACGTGAAACATGGACACAGCCGGTAATACGATCTCATGGCTCGATAGTGCCATCGCCGAGTCGGCGGCACACAGACCGAAGGCGTGCAACACAATCGCGCGATGGCTGTAGAGTGTTCCCTTTGGATTACCCGTGGTGCCGGAGGTATAACACAAGGCTGCTGCCGTGTTCTCGTCCAGCTGTGGCCAGTCAAAAAGCTGCGCTTCATCAGCAATCAGTGCCTCATAACAGATGGCGTTTGGTAACGCAGTCTGCGGCATATGCGTTTGATCGGTCATGATCACATAGCCTTGGACCGATGTCAGACGCGTTTGCAAGGATTCCAGCAACTTGACGAAACTCAGATCGACGAAGATGAAGCGGTCGGCGGCGTGATTGACGATGTATTCGATCTGCTCATGAAACAAGCGTGGATTGATGGTGTGACAGACGCCGCCGACGCCGCCGACGGCATAATATAGTTCCACGTGGCGGTAGCCGTTCCAGGCGAGCGTCGCCACGCGATCGCCCTGGCTGACGCCAAGGCGGAGCAAAGCGTTGGCAAGCTTTTGCGTGCGCGCGTAGGCATCGCGATAGGTGTAGCGATGGACCGGACCCTCCACCGTTCGCGAGACGATTTCGGTGTCGCCGTGATGCTGCGCCGCGAACCTAAGCAGCGACGGCGTCAGCAGGGGGTAATCCATCATCAAGCCATACACGACAGTCTCTTCCTTCAGGCACCTTTGACGACGTATTAGAGTAACTCACAGATGATTTCGGGGAAAAGCATTAAGGATCATCGCCTCAAACGAGCAAGATATATAATGCCTGCTATATCAGCACAAGGGAGACAGGTAATGGCTAGCGAAGGCGAGATTCTGCTTACGATTTTCTTGAAGCACGATCAGGGAAAGAATTTGGGTGAGATCAATGCGCGTTTAGACGAAACCGGTTTCTGGAAGGAATTCCCTCCCAAGGGAATTGATGTCGTTTCGTGGTACGTAATGATGGGTATCGGTCGGGTGGTTACCTTACGCGTTCCCGGTCATCGGCTGCGTGAGGTCAATCTCGCCATTGAGCGCTGTGCTTGGGGCGCATTCGCCACCGAGTTCTACCCGACCTACGATTTCCGGTCGGTGTGGGAGCAGATCAAGGAGAAGAGTCATTAGATTTTTGGCAAAAAGAACGGCCCTTGCAGGCCGTCTCTCAATTTCTTTTTGTTGTGTTGATCTTTCGCGTTATTGCCTTAAGACTAGCTTGGGTAGCTTGGGCCTAGTTCACGACGATTGTGCCGGTCATACCTGCTTCGGCATGGGCACGCTCGGCGCAGCCCATTTTATAGCGGCCAGCCTTGGTTGGGACGAAGTACCACTCTACCGTCTCGCCCGCTGCTACATCGATCTCTGCCTCCGGGTAAGGAAACGCAGGAGCAGACGAATGTTCGACCGTCGCGCTGAACTCGGGTACCGATATAACATGTGCGACGTCACTGAGGTTTTCGATCACCAGTTTATAGGGCTTTCCTGCCGCTAGCGTTAGCGTCTCCGGGATGAGCTCGAAGTCCTTCTCCTCCCCGGCAAGCAGCAAGTGCAACTCGATGGCCTCTTGATCAAGCGCTGCGGCGAGAATTGACTTGCCTGGTGACTCATCTGCAGCTTGTGATCCCCCAGCTAGCAAGGCGAACAATGTTGCGATCAGAATGAGGACGTATTTCTTCATGAAAACCTCCTCTTGGCGAGCACATGTCGCCACGGCACATTCGAGCGCCCTCACGCGAGATTTTCCATGATTTGGATCAGGAAAACGTCAAAAACGAGGCAGCTAGGAAGATGTCAACGTATTTCGGCGAAGAAAGCCCGTGGAATCCGTTTCAGGTGCAAGCTGTGACACAACAGGATCGCTAGACAGCGACCGAAACTACGCCAAACGCCCATCTGCACGAACTTACGTGAATCAGTAACAACATGCTGCTGGAGCAACATAGGCCTGCTTACTTTTTTGAGCCTCTGGCAGAAAACGATATCCTCCAGGCAAGCTTGTTCGGGAAAGCCGCCAAGTCGCTCGAATAACGCTCGACGCACGAACATCGCCTGATCGCCGTAGATGATTCGCGTCACACGGGCGCGCAGGTTGTCTATCGAGGAAATCAAGCGCAGCCGCCAGTCTGCTCCGGAAAATCGGTGCCGAAAGCCACCTGCCTGGATTTTGTGATCGCTTTCTAACCCATTCAGGTTCTGCAGTGCTCCTTCGGGCAATACCGTATCGGCGTGCAGAAACAGCAACCACTCGCCGCGCGCGTCGACAGCACCGGCGTTCATTTGCGAGGCTCGACCTTTCTGCGCGGTTAGCAGGCGAGCTCGCGGTTGCGCCCGGGCGATCTCGCAGGTGTGGTCGGTACTGCCGCCGTCGACAACGATAAGCTCGTAGTCCCCCATTTGATACGACAGTTGCGCCAGCGCGGTCGGCAGCGCCCTTTCCTCGTTATAGGTCGGAATGATGACGGAGATCATACTGCGATATGCTTACTGATCTAATGCCGCTTGGCAAACTGGCGGGGCGTTCCATAGTCGGGCTAAGATGGCTCCCGCTGACGAAAGCAGAGTTAGGGCGGGTACTTATGACACACGGCATCATTGTCGCGCCACAGCCGGAGGCGGTGGAAGAGGGGGCGCTGGCGCTCAAGCGCGGTGGCAACGCCGTCGATGCGGCGATTACCTGTGCGCTCGTGCAGACCGTGGTCGACCCGTGCATGGCGGGCATCGCGGGTTTCGGCACTCTGCATCTTTATCTGCCGCAACGTGGTTTTCACGGCCTCATCGATTTTCATACGAAGGCGCCGGCTGCTGCCCGTCCCAATATGTGGGAGGCGCTCATCGAAGGCGAGCCGCGCGACGGTTTTGGTTTTTTTCTGCGCGGGCGCGTGAACGAGGTCGGCTATCAGTCCATCATGGTCCCCGGGAGTCTCAAGGCTTATTACGAAGCTGTCGCCGAATACGGCACCCTGAGCTGGCAGGAGATCATGCGGCCTGCCATCGAGCACGCGGAGGCGGGGTTCGTCGTGCGCCCGCACGTCTATGATTTCTGGACCCGCCGGCACGACTTCGGGCGCGTAGCGACGCTCGAAAAGCTCAAACATACCCCTGCCGGCCGGCGCATCTTTTTCAATGACAAGGGCGAGATACTGCGGCCAGGCGATCGCCTGCACAATCCTGACATGGCCCGCACGTTGCGTCGCATCGCCGAGGGCGGCGCGGATGTGTTTTACACGGGTGAACTCGCCCAGGAAATGGTCGCCGACATACAGGCACACGGTGGATTGCTGTCGCTTGAAGATCTGCGCGACTACCGCACGCAGCGCACGCAACCGCTGTGGACCGACTATCGCGGTTACCGGGTAGCGAGCAACCAGCCGCCCGGCGGCGGCATCATGGTGCTCGAGATGTTGAACATACTCGAGAACTTCGATCTCAAATCAATCGGTCACAATTCGCCGGAGTACATTCGTGTGGTAAGCGAGGCTATGAAGTACGCGACCATCGACAAGGACTTGCGCATCGGCGACCCCGATTTTGTCGAGGTGCCGATGAACGTGCTGATCGATAAGAGCTATGCGATTGACCTGGCGGAGGCCATTGCCCGCGGCGAGCAGGCCCATGTTGAGCGTATCAGCGTGGCCGTCGAGTCGCGTGACACGACCCATATCTGTGTACTCGACGAGCACGGCAACGCGGTATCAATGACGCATTCGCTTGGTATGCCCTCGGGTGTGATCAGCGAGGGTCTAGGTATCATGTACAATGGTTGCATGAGCGTTTTCGACCCGCGCCCGGGGCGGGTCGGCTCGATCGCACCAGGCAAGAAGCGTTTTACCGCCATGTCGCCGACCATGGTGTTCAAGGGTGACGATCTGTTCATCATCATTGGCGCACCGGGTGGTACGTGGATCACGATGGGCGTGTTGCAGGGGATACTGAATGTCATCGATTTCGACATGGCCATGTCAGACGCGGTTGCGGCACCCCGCTTCACCGCCAACAGCGATATCATCGATGTCAGTAACCGCATCCCACGTTTCGTCACCAACGAGCTCGAGGCCTTGGGCTACCAGATCGCGCGCAGCTATGTCTCTTATGCCTTCGCCGGTGTCCATGGCATCAAGATCGAGCGCGGTGTCTGGTCCGGCGGTGCCGATCCGGGTCGCGACGGCATGGCGCTTTCGGTCTAGCTCTTTCGTTGCGCTGCGGCGATCCATAGGAATCTCGTCTTGCCGCGGTGGAGGGCACCGGTCAAGCGGTTTCCGGCTGCTGCCGTTGCGGGCTGACCCCAAGGGGCAAGTTCCAGTGCCATGAGCCTTGCCTCAACCGGCGTTTCAAGGGCAGAATGGCTGCAAATAATTATCTGCATCACAGCGCGTCGCTGTCCGCACTCTTTGTATAGGCTTCAGGTCGCGGCGTCCCGACAATGCCAAAAAGGATCTAGCTAGGAGGAGACATGAAAAGATCGATCAAGAAAACCTTATCCTTCGCTGCCGTATGGCTCATGGTGTGGGCTGCGCCGGCTACAGCCGGCAAGTCCAACGACACTTTGGTCTGGGCCACCGATCGCGATGAAGCCGTTGTAGATCCTTACTTTAATAATACCCGCGAGTTGGTCGTGATCGGCAATACCGTTTGGGATGGTCTCTTGTTCCTGGATCTGAAAAGCGGCAAGTATCTCCCCTTACTCGCCAAGAGCTTGCCCAAGTGGATCGACAATACGACGCTCGAGGTCGAGCTGCGCGAAGACGTGACTTTCCACGACGGATCGAAGCTCGATGCAGATGACGTGGTTTATACCGTTAACTTTGTCGCCAACAAGGATAATGGTGTGCTTACGCAGGCGAACGTCAACTGGATGAAAAGCGCGGAGAAGCTTGGTCCTTACAAAGTGCGTATTCACCTGAAGAAGCCGTTCCCGGCAGCCTTCGCCTATCTCTCTAACGTGGTGTTCATCATGCCTGACGGACACTACGACAAGGCGCCCACCAAGCCCGATGGCAAGAAGGATATCGGCGCTGTTAAGCAAGTGGGCACCGGCCCCTACATGGTGACGGAGGTTATTCCAGGGGAACGTATCGTCATGAAGAAGAATCCCAACTACTTCAAGGGCGGACCCAAGGGCCAGCCGCAAATCGGCAATCTGGTATTTCGCACCATCAAGGAAATGAACACCCAGGTGGCGGAGCTGCTTACCGGTGGCCTCGATTGGATTTGGGACGTACCCAAGGATCAGGCAGAGAAGCTGCAAAGTCGCGTGCAGGTGACCAATGCTAAGACTATGCGCGTCAGCTACATTCAGTTCGACGTCAATGGCAAGAGTGGTACCGAATACTTCAAGAACAAGAAGGTGCGCGAGGCGTTTGCGCACGCGGTCAACCGGGAGGCCATTGCCAAGAATCTGGTTGGTCCCGCGTCGGTGGTGATTAACTCGGCGTGCCATCCGGATCAGTTTGGTTGTACGCAGGACGTGCCGAAGTGGAAGTACGACCCGGAGAAGGCGAAGAAGCTACTCAAGGAGGCAGGCTATCCGAACGGCATCGAGTTCGATCTATACGCCTACCGGCAGCGGGAATATACGGAAGCGGTGATCGGTGACCTCGCCAAGGTGGGTATGAAAGCCAATCTCAAATTCATGCAGTACCGCGCGTTGCGTAGTTTGGTGTGGGAGAACAAGACGCCGGTCAATCACATGACCTGGGGCTCGAACTCGGTTCCCGATGCCTCGGCCTGTACCAGCCATTTCTTTTCCGGCGGACGCGATGATTTTGCCAAGGATCCCGAGGTCATCAAAGCATTGGAGACTGCCGATACTTCGACCGACCCAAAGGTGCGCAAGAGAGAATATAAAAAGGCGTTAAGGAAGATCTCGGGGGAGCTCTATTGGTTACCCATGTTCACTTACGCCAAGTACTACGCGTACTCGAACCAATTGGACTTTACGCCGACGTCCGACGAAATACCCCGGTTCTACACGGCTAAGTGGAAGTAGGCTGAGCAAGGCCCGGCGGCGGCCTCGTGCTGACGTCGGGCCCTTTGTTTCGTAGGCGGGAGAGGGCATGTTTGTCTATGCCTTGAAACGACTCGGCGTTGCCGTGCTCGTCGCCATCACCGTATCGATGGTGACGTTTTCCTTGCTGTATCTTTCAGGCGATCCGGCGATGGCGCTCGCCGGCGAGTCAGCCACACAGCAGGACATCGAGAACATCCGCCGGGTTTACGGGTTTGACCGACCGATCATCCTGCAGTACCTGAGCTGGGCGTGGGGTGCACTGCACGGTCACCTGGGCTACTCGAACTACCTCAGGACCGACGTCGCGGCCGTTGTCTTCGAGCGCTTGCCGACAACCATGACGCTCGGTGCTGCAGCGATCAGCTTTGCGCTTATCCTGTCAATCCCGCTCGGCGTGCTGGCAGCCATGCGCCCGAACACGGTTGTTGACCGTTTCGCATTGACACTCGCCGTCGTCGGTCAGGCTCTACCGAGCTTCTGGTTCGCATTGATTCTGATCTTCTGGCTCGGCATTGAATGGCGGCTGTTACCCATTACCGGTACCGAATCGTGGAAGAACTTCATCATGCCGGCGATCGCGCTCGGCTACTACGTTACACCGGGAGTCATGCGGCTCACGCGTGCCGGGATGTTGGAGGTGTTGTCCTCGGACTACATTCGCACGGCGCGCGCCAAGGGCCTGCGCTCGGGGACGGTGTTATTCAAGCACGCGCTCCGTAACGCCATCATCCCGGTGGTGGCGCTGACCGCCGTGCAGTTCGGTTTCATGCTCGGCGGGTCGATCGTCATCGAGACCATATTCGCCATTAACGGTCTCGGCTACCTCGCCTGGGAGTCGATTCAGCGTGCCGACATGCCAGTGATGCAGGCGATTGTGCTGGTGCTCGCGTGTATCTATATCGTGCTGACTTTTCTTGCCGATATGCTAAACGCCTTTCTCGATCCGCGGATCAGGGTGGCTTGAATGGCGGCACGACCGGAAAGCTTCAGTGCAGCGACCCTGCCCACGGCCGGCCAGATCCTCGAGCCGTCAGCGGGGGTGCTGCTGCGCCGACGCGTTTTCGGTCATGCCGGTGTCACCATCGGCGGTGCGGTATTGATCCTGATTATCGCCGTCGCGCTGCTGGCGCCGATCCTGGCCCCCGATGATCCCTATACCCAGGATCTGGCAAGGCGGGAAATTCCGCCGATCTGGCACGTGAAGGGAACCTGGGAGCACCCACTCGGCACCGATCAATTTGGTCGTGATTATCTCTCCCGCCTGATCTATGGTGCGCGCATCTCGCTGTTGATCGGCTTTGCGGCCATGCTGATCTCTGGGGTGATTGGCACCAGCCTGGGGGTGGCCGCCGGCTATTTCGGCGGACGTGTCGATATGGTGGTGAACTTTATTATCACGACGCGCCTGTCTATGCCGGTGGTACTGGTGGCGCTCGCCGTCGTGTCCATTGTCGGCAACTCGCTCGTCATCGTCATCTGGGTGCTGGGGTTGCTGATCTGGGATCGCTTCGCGGTGGTGATGCGCAGCACCACGCAGCAGGTACGCAACCTCGATTATGTTGCCGCGGCCCAGGCGGTGGGCTGTTCGACCGCGCGCATCGTGCTTACCGAGATCATGCCGAATATCGTCAACCACTTGATCGTTGTGGCCACGCTGGAGATGGCCCACGCGATTCTACTGGAAGCGGCGCTCTCGTTTCTCGGGCTCGGCGTGCAACCGCCGGCACCGAGCTGGGGGTTAATGGTTTCCGAGGGTAAAAACCTCATGTTCTTCGAGCCTTGGTTGATTGGCATCCCGGGAGCAGCGCTGTTTGCGTTGGTGCTGTCGATCAATCTGTTGGGCGACGGCATACGCGATGTGACCGCACCGGAGAATCGTAGTTGAGCGCCGTACTCGAGGTCGAAGAACTCTCGGTTGATATCCCGGTTTCCGCCGGTTTGCTTCATCCAGTGCAGGGCGTCAGTTTCACCGTCAATCGTGGTGAGACGGTTTGTATCGTCGGCGAGTCGGGCTGCGGTAAGTCGTTAACAGCGCTTGCCATCATGGATCTTCTGCCGTCCAGTGCCCGTCGGTTGGCGATGCGTTTACTGCTCGATGGTGAGGACATGCTCAATGCCAGCGAGCGTCGCATGAGTGACATTCGCGGCAGCAAGATGGCGATGATCTTCCAGGAACCGATGACCTCGCTCAACCCCGCGTATACCATCGGCAACCAGCTCGCGGAGGCGCTAACCCGCCACCGCCGCGTGTCGCGCGAGCAGGCCCGCGAGCGCGCGGTGTTCTTGTTGGAGAAGGTAGGCATCACAGCGGCCGCCAGCCGGCTGCGGCAGTATCCCCATCAGCTTTCCGGCGGGTTGCGCCAGCGGGTGATGATCGCCATGGCGCTCATGTGCGGTCCCGACCTGATCATCGCCGACGAACCCACTACCGCGCTCGATGTCACGATCCAGGCGCAGATCCTGCTATTGCTGGCGTCACTGCAGAAAGAGTTTCAGATGGGAATGATCTTGATTACACACGATCTCGGTGTGGTGGCGCGCGTGGCGGATCGCGTAGCCGTGATGTACGCAGGCCAGGTCATCGAGGCCGGTGACGCCCGACAGATCTTCCAGCAGCCGATGCATCCTTATACGCAGGGTCTGCTCGATTGCATCCCGGTGCCGGGCAAGACACAGCGCGGGGCGCACCTAGGAGCTATTCCGGGTATTGTGCCCACGCTCATCGGCGATTTTATTGGCTGTCGTTTTCGCGAGCGCTGTAACTATGCAATGGTCGATTGTGTGTCCGAAGAAGTATCGTCACGCGATGCCGTCCAGTCCGGTCACACGTACCGCTGCCTGCTGGGTGCGCAGCAGTGCGCCGACAATGCTAAGCGCAAGGCGTCGGCATGACGGAAACGGTCATCGAGCTGAAGGACGTCACCCGTACCTTCATGATCAGTGCCGGGGCGTTCCGAGCCAAACGTCCGCTGCACGCGGTCAACGGCGTTTCACTTACGATCAAGCGTGGCGAGGTAATCGGTTTGGTTGGTGAGTCGGGCTGTGGAAAAACGACGCTAGCGCGAATGATGCTCGGGTTACTTCCCGCGACAGGTGGCGACATAAGGATTGAAGGCCTGCCGGTCGAGACTCTCGATCGTCTCGCAATCGCGCGCATGCTGCAGCCGATCTTTCAGGATCCTTACTCTTCGCTCAACCCGCGCAAGTCGGTGGGGTCAATCATCGCGTTGCCGCTCAAGGTGCAAAACGATCCGGACCCGGCGTCGTGGCGACAACGGGTCGAACAGATAATGGAGCTCGTCGGTTTGCCGTCGCGCCTCTACCAAAACTACCCGAATCAGCTCTCCGGCGGCCAGCGTCAACGTGTGGCCATCGCGCGGGCGCTGATCAATAATCCGCAGGTCGTCATCTGCGATGAACCCACCTCGGCGCTCGACGTGTCGGTGCAATCGCAGATTCTCAATCTGCTGCAGGATCTGCGGCGCGAGCTCGGGCTCACTTATGTATTGATCAGTCACAATCTGGCAGTGGTCGAGCACATAGCGACGCGGGTGGCGGTGATGTATCTTGGTCGCGTGGTTGAAGAGGCGGAGACCGAAACACTGTTTGCCAACCCCCGTCACCCGTATACGCAGGCGCTGCTGACCTCCGTGCTGACGCCGGAGCCCGGACTCGGTGTACCGGACACGCATCTCGGGGCGACCTTTCCCAATCCGGTCGACCCGCCGAGCGGCTGCACCTTTCACCCCCGCTGCGCGCAAGCGCTTGCGCATTGTCCCCGGGTAATACCTACGATGACGCATGTCGGTGAGACCTGGGTCGAGTGCCACCTATACAATGGTTCGCTGAGGAAGGTCTCATGAGTCGTGCCAAGGCAATAGATCGAGTAGTAGCGATGTACGACGATGGTCGTTACCTGGAAGATCTGCGCCGCCGCGTGGCTATCCCTACAGAGAGCCAAAACCCGGAACGCGTTCCGGAGCTCTACCGTTATCTGACGGACGAGATGCAGCCGGCGTTCGAGGCGCTCGGCTACAGCTGCCGGATCTTTGACAACCCGTTTGATGGCATCGGCCCCGTGCTGCTCGCGCAACGTATCGAAGATGAATCGTCGCCGACCGTACTCGGCTACGGTCATGGCGATGTGATTCGTGGCTATGAGCAGCAGTGGCACGAAGGACTATCGCCATGGAAACTGAAGCAGCAAGGGGAACGCATCTATGGGCGCGGCACCGCTGACAACAAAGGGCAGCACTGCATCCATCTGTGCGCACTCGAAGCCGTGCTCAAGGAGCGTGGCCGGCTCGGTTTTAATTCCAAGTTCATGATAGAGACCGGCGAAGAGAACGGTTCCAAAGGCGTGGCCGAGATCGTCGACGGTAACCGCGAGCTGTTCGCTGCCGATGCCTTCATCGCCTCCGATGGGCCACGGGTAAACGTCAGGCGAGCCAACATCACGCTCGGCAACCGCGGTGCCATTAACTTCGACTTGGTGGTGGATCTGCGCGAGGGTGGCCACCATTCGGGTAACTGGGGCGGGTTGCTGGCGAATCCGGGCGTCATCCTGGCGCATGCGATTGCCTCGATCGCGAGCGCCAGCGGCCAGGTACTGATTCCGCAGTGGTTGCCGAAGGAGATCCCGGCGTCGGTACGCGCCGCCCTCAAAGATGTCGTGCACGAAGGCGGAGAGAATGATCCGCAGATCGATCCTGACTGGGGCGAGCCCGGACTCACGCCGGTGGAAAAGGTCTATGCCTGGAACACCTTCGAGGTACTGGCATTCAAGACCGGCAATCCCGAAAATCCGGTGAATGCCGTGCCGCCGCGGGCGAGCGCGCACTGCCAGATTCGCTATGTTGTCGGCTCGAACCCGGATGAGTTCATGCCGGCGCTGCGCCGGCACTTGGATCGGCTCGGATTCGACAAGGTCGAGGTGCGGCCGCCGCCGGCGTCCAACGCCGCGGGCTTTAAAGCGGCGCGGACCGATCCTGACCATCCCTGGGCGCGTTGGGTAGCGGAGGCTATTCAGCGCACCACCGGTCACAAGACCGTGGTGTTACCCAACTCGGGCGGTTCGATTTGCAACTACATCTTTCAGGATTATCTGGGCGTACCGACGATCTGGATCCCGCACTCGTATACAGGTTGCTCGCAACATGCGCCAAACGAGCACATCCTGGCGCCGGTCACGCGCGAGGCGCTGGCCATCACGGCCGGTGTTTACTGGGATCTCGGTGAGCCGGGGACGCCGCCGCATGCAGGGCGATAGCGTGGTTGTGTGACAAGTCCAGAGAGCAAATACCCGTGCAGGAGTGAGATCAATGACTGAAGCGTGTGAACTTTCCGCCATCGAGGCTCGTAAGCTAATCGGGGAGAAACGCATCTCCCCGGTTGAGCTGCTCGACTCCTGCATACGACGGATCGAAGCGGTTAATCCTGCCATTAACGCCTTTGTCGCCACCTGCTACGAGCGCGCGCGTACGGAAGCGAAGGCAGCCGAAGACGTGATCATGCGCGGCGATCCCGCGGGTCCATTACATGGTTTGCCGCTCGGTGTAAAAGACCTCGTGGACACGGCGGAGCTACGCACGACCTACGGCTCGCTGCTGTACAAGGACCACGTGCCACAGCGGGACGAACGCTTGGTCGAGGTGCTGCGCCGGGCCGGCGCCATCGTGCTCGGTAAGACCAATACGCCCGAGTTCGGTGCCGGAGCAAATACTACTAATAAGGTATACGGACCCACGCGTAATCCGTTCGATACAACACGCACCTGCGGCGGCTCATCCGGCGGCTCGGCCGTGGCGTTGGCTACCGACATGGTACCGATCTGTACCGGATCCGACACTGGCGGCAGCCTGCGTACACCGGCTGCGTTTTGCGGTGTGGTTTCGATCCGGCCCACGCCAGGGCTGGTCCCATCCGAGCGCCGTCCCATTGGACTCTCAACTTATGGCGTGCTTGGGCCGATGGCGCGCAGCGTTGCCGATAGCGCTTTGATGTTATCAACAATCGCCGGTTTTGATGGCCGTGACCCGCTGGCGACACTACTTGATGCGTCGGCATTGCGTCAGGTCGATAACATCGATCTCAGCAGACTGCGTGTCGCTGTGTCCGAAGATCTCGGCTTTGCGCCGATGGATAATGGCATGCGTGCGACCTTTCGCGAACGGGTAAAGCTTTTCGGCTGGGCATTCAAGGAGTGCAGCGAACGCGCCCCCGAGCTTGAGAACGCGAACCGCGTCTTTTGGATTATCCGGGGTGTGCATTTCCTGGCCGCGCATAAGGAGCGCTACGAAAAACACCGCGATCTGCTTGGTGACAATGTCAAGAATAACGTCGCGGCAGCGCTCGAGATCAAAGCCGAGGACATTGCCTGGGCCTATGCGGAAAACACGCGCCTTTACCGCCGCTTTCAATCATTCTTCGACGAAGTGGATGTACTCATCTGTCCGACGGTATCAGTGCCGCCGTTCCCGGTGGAGCAACTGTATTGCACACATATCAACGGCAAGGAGCTCGACAATTATATCCACTGGGTGGACATCACCGCCGGCATCACGCTCACCGGTCATCCGGTCGTGGCGTTGCCCTGTGGCCGTGATCCGACGGGTACGCCATTTAGCATCCAGGTGATCGGTCCGCAGCGACATTCCGAACGGTTCGTGATCGCCGTCGCGGCAGCGCTCGAACGGTTGTTCTCGAGCGAACCTGCGTTGGCGCGGCCGCGGCCGGATATCAGGAGTCTGACCAGATGAGCTATCGCGTACTGAGCGGTCAGCTCAAACACGAAACCAACACATTCAGCCGTTTGCCAACAACGCTGGATTCCTACCGGGCGCGTTATCTTTGCCTGGGTAGTGAGGTAGCGAAGGCGATGCGTGGCACGCTCACCGAGATGGGTGCCTTTCTCGATGCGGCCGACCGTTTTGACTGGTCGCTGGTCTATCCGATTGCTGCCAATGCCACGCCCTCTGGGCGTTTGACGCCCGAGACCTGGCATTACCTGCGTGACACGTTACTCGGGAGTCTGGAACGTGACGGGCCGTTCGACGGCGTACTGTTATCGCTACATGGCGCTATGGTCACGGACACCACTGAGGACGCCGAAGGCGAGCTATTAGCGATGCTGCGCGAGCGCGTGGGGCCGGACATGCCGGTGTGTGTAACGCTCGACCTACACGCCAATGTCACGGAACAGATGGCGGCCAACGCCAGCGCACTCATCGCCTATCGCACCTATCCGCATGTAGACATGTATGAGCGCGGCATCCAGGCTGCCGAATTACTGCAGCGCGCGATGGAGGGGGAGGCGCATCCGGTTTGCCTGGTGCGCCATCGACCACAGATCGACGGTGCCGATCATGGGCGCAGCCAGAGTGGTCCGATGGCTGAGCTCTTACGTCGGGCCGCGCGATATGAGCAGGAACCGGGGGTTCTGGTTGTCAGTATTCAGGCGGGTTTTCCTTGGGCGGATATAACGGACACGGGACCGTCGATCGCGGTGACGCATAATGGCGCTGAAGCCCGCGCGGTTGATATCGCCGAGAGCATGATGGATTATGTTTGGGAGACGCGCCACCAGCGCACTATCGAAGTGATCAACACCGAAGATGCGATAGCGCGCTGCCGGGCCGTGGCGCCTGCTGGCAAACCGGTGGTGCTGGCGGACTTTAGCGATAACCCAGGGGGCGGCAGCTATGGCGATAGTCCTGCATTGCTGCGCGCTATGGTCGAAGCTGGGCTCAGGGATGCGGCGTTCGGCGTGATCACCGACCCCGAGGTGGTACAGGCGAGTATTGCCGCCGGCGTCCGCGGTAAGATCAGTATGGCGCTTGGCGGCAAGTTCGATCCCGAGGTGACGCCGCCGTTCGATATCAAGGCGACGGTCGTTTCGTTATCCGACGGTGCCTTCACCTATGAAGGACCGATGACCAAGGGGCTCCAGGCGAGCATGGGCCCCAGCGTAGTGCTGCGTATCGGCGGCGTCGATACCATAGTCACCACTCACCGATTACAGGTACTGGATCGGCAGATATTTGTCTCGCAAGGTATAGAGCCGAGCGAGAAAGCCTTCGTTGCTGTCAAGTCGGCACATCATTTCCGCGCCGCCTTCGAGCCGATCTCTAGCGAGGTCATTCTCGTTGATGCCGCCGGGATCAACTCACCCGATCTCAGGCGCTTTCCTTATAAGCATGTCCGCCGGCCGGTGTGGCCATTGGATCTGGACTAGCTACCGCAAGGCCGCCCCGGGACGCCGGCTCTATAAGACACCATCGAAGGGAATCACTCCTAAACAGTCGTCTTATCTAGCCTGTAACTCAGCCTTAAGCTTTGGCCAGTTGGCGTCCGCCTTATCGATTTGACCTTTCTGGCCTGCACTATCTTTGTCGAATTTGGCCAACGTACGCTCCGAATAAAATAGGTACAGCTTTCCGTTGATGATGCGCCAGGCCGTTGGGTTACCTGCGAAAATCTTGCCAGCGTACGCACCGCGCGAGCAGTGACCCCCGTACTGTGGGGCATACTTAATGGGATCAGCTTTGAATAGATCTCGATGCTTCGCGTTAGCAAAGTACCATGTGGCCCCCAACCAGTCATAGGCGTAGTGTTTTGTTCCTTTCATTGGCCGACCTTCGGTAAAGTAGGCGACCGGATCATAGCCCTGAATAGCAATGCCATCGAGACCTTTGTCGATTTCTGAACCCGCGTGACCCTGCCGCGGTGCGCTAAGGAGCAGAGCAGATAGGACAATGGCGAGTACCACGCTTGCGAAAAAGGTAAGGCTCCTGCGTGCTAGGTTTGCGGTCATGGATAGGTCCTCCGATTCATAGGGACTGGAACGGCGGGGGCACGTCAACGGTTGCCGCGAAATCACGAACATACATTTCTTGCGTGCATTTACTCTATGTCGGTCGATCTTAGAAGAAGCGGGAAATCCCAGGCTTTCCCGTGGTATGGGTCACGCTTGCCAGCGGGCAGGAAATACCATTGACCTGGGCTCATGTCTCCAGGTTTGCCAGGAAATAGGGGTACCGCCTGCAGGTTAACTCCTATCTTAAGTAAGGGTCGCGCATCGACGAAGTCGATCATATCCTCCGGCCCCTTGCTGGGGTCAATCGCATAATGGGTATGGTGTTTATCCCAGCCCATGAAGTAGCAGTACTGGCCACTCACCTTTGAGAAATCAAGTGCAGTCTTGGGTCGCATTGAGAGTTGATTAGCGATTGTACTGAGTTCCGCGCCGACAATAGATGCCTGTTCCTTCTTCGGTTGATCCGCGAAGACAGCACTAGGGGAGACATTCAGGAAGCAGGCTAGTGACGCACCCACGGCGAGTCCAAAAATACTTGTGTTCATCTGAGGTCGAATGTTCATGGTCTAGCCTCCGTTGGCTAACTTAGGATGCTGCACCGTTGTTGCATGGCAACACATACACGAATCTCGCAACAAAGATGTGACGGAAACCTAATCTTTTCCTAACGGCCGTTCAAACCGGTTAAAATCGATACCTCTAGGAGTCATCCCCCACAGAACTAATGCCAATACGTGACAGATTGGGGAGATGGATAGCGAGTTACCTTCGAGCCAGCCGGCACCCTTGAGACCGTTTTGGATAGCGGGCTGGTGTGTTGACCCGTCTATGAATCGGGCCAGCAGGGGCAGTACGACGGTGAAGCTGGAACCCCGCACCATGAAGTTGCTGGTTTATCTCTCCGAAAGAGCGGGGAAGACCGTAACGAGGGAGCAGTTGGAGGGTGAAGTCTGGCGCGGCATGGTGGTCGGCTACGATGCGCTAAACAATGCCATCACAAAGCTACGCAAGGCATTAGCTGACGATCCTAGACATCCGCAGATTATCGAAACTATTCCTAAAGTCGGTTACCGGCTAGTTGGGCAAATCAGTCGTTCTCGAGGTGATGCAGAGTTACCGGATGTGAAGCTGCGTTTAGCGGAGGCCGCCAAGTATGACAAACTGGTCTCACGTAGACATGTCAGAGCTGCAATCGTATTTCTCGGTTTGGTAACGGTCATTACCATAGTGGCATGGTTTGAACCGTGGCAAAAGTACGTAGAAAGTCCGACGTTCGTCGATCAGACACTGCCGTTTCTCGACAAGCCCTCAGTTGCGGTGCTGCCATTTGAAAATCTGAGCGGCGACGCCAAGCAACGATATTTCAGTGATGGCATTACCGAGGATCTCATCACAGATCTTGCTAAGGTTTCTGGTCTGTCTGTCATTGCCCGTAGCTCGAGTTTTGCCTACAGGGAGAAGCCAACCGACGTTCGCGATGTCGGTCGTGAGCTCGGCGTGCGCTATGTGCTTGAGGGCAGTGTACGTCGTTCAGGTGACCAAGTGCGCATCACTGCTCAGCTGATTGACGCGACTACGGGACGACACGTGTGGGCTGGTCGCTACGACCGCAAATACCACGATGTTTTTGCCTTGCAAACAGAGGTTATCAGGAAGATGGTCTCAGCGTTGGCGGTAACATTGACTGATGCAGAGCGTGCGCAGATCGCACGCAGGCAGACCAATAACCTTGAGGCTTATGATTACTATCTGCGTGCGGAAGCCCGCGCCCGCGGTTGGAGTGACCATCCGCGACGTACCAGCGAAGTGTTGTCGCTGTATCAAAAGGCGATCGCGCTAGATCCTAAATTTGCCG
>QKEI01000094.1 GCA_003251795.1 Candidatus Muproteobacteria bacterium | reverse complement strand
TACTGCAGCCGACAACCCCGTGGGTACGGACGGCTTCGAGTTCATCGAGTACACCGCGCCCGATTCACGCCTGCTGGAAGAGCTTTTCCGGAAGATGGGTTTTGTCGCCGTCGCGCGACACCGGTCAAAGGATGTCGTGCTGTTCCGCCAGGGCGATATCAACTTCGTCATCAACCACGAACCGCAGAGCTTTGCTCAGGCATTCGCTAAGGTGCACGGTCCATCGGTGTGCGCCTTCGGCATACGCGTCAAGGATGCGGGGTATGCCTACCAGCGCGCGATCGACTTAGGCGCCGAGGCCTACGAAGGCCGTGTGGGACCGATGGAGCTCAACATCCCGGCAATCCGCGGTGTCGGTCATAGCCTTATTTATCTGATCGACCGTTACGGAGAGCACTCCATCTATGACGTCGATTTCGTTCCCATCGAGGGCGCCCCCAAGGAGCCGCGGGGTGCCGGGCTGGCTTACGTTGATCATTTGACACACAACGTACACAAGGGCCGCATGAACCAATGGGCACGCTTTTACGAGCGCATATTCGATTTTCGCGAGATTCGTTATTTCGACATTCAGGGTAAAGCGACCGGCTTACATTCGCGCGCCATGACAAGCCCCTGCGGCAAGATTCGTATCCCGATAAACGAACCCACGGATACCAAATCTCAGATCCAGGAATACTTGGAGGCTTATCGCGGCGAAGGTATACAACACATCGCTCTGGGCACCGACGACATATTCGCGTGCGTAGAGACGCTGCGCAGCAACGCTATTCAGTTCATGGACACGCCGGATAGCTACTACGGCGCGATCGACAAGCGCGTCCCGAATCATGGTGAGGTCGTGCAACGGCTCAAGCGTAATCGCATCCTGATCGACGGTGCACCGGACAAAGGCAAAGGCTTGCTACTGCAGATTTTCACGGAAACGGTCATCGGTCCCATCTTCTTCGAGATCATACAACGCAAGGGCAACGAAGGCTTCGGCGAAGGTAACTTCCAGGCGTTGTTCGAAGCCATCGAGCGCGACCAGATGGCGCGCGGGGTGATCTGACATGGCGAAGTCACGCTGGATCTCGTTTCCCAAGGTGGAAGGGAGCGCCTCGCGCCAGGCGCACGCGGATTTACCAGACAACACCTATGAACGCGAGCTTGGCAAGGAAGGTTTCTATGGCCCAGCTACGCAGATGTACCACCGTCACCCTCCCACGCAGTGGGCCTCAGTTGACGGGCCGTTGCGTCCGCGCGCGTTCGACACGGCCAAGCTCAAGGAGAGCGCGGTTTCGCCATGGAACGCCGTGCCGCTTTTCGCCAATGCCCACGTGCAGGTACGCCTGTGGCGTAACACACAATCCATGACCCAACTCGTGCGTAACGGCGATGGCGATGAGCTGCTGTTTGTGCATGAAGGCAAAGGCGATCTCTTTTGCGATTACGGCCATTTTGCGTTTAGCGAGGGCGACTACATTATGCTGCCGCGAGGCACTTTGTGGCGTGTGGAAACGAAGGCGCCATTCACCATAGTGCTGATGGAAGCGACCAACGACAGCTATCGTTTACCCGACAAAGGCATCACCGGCGACCACGCGGTGTTTGATCCGGCCGTGCTAGTTACGCCCCGCATCGATGATGAATTCACGGCACAACAGACGGAGCACAGCTGGCAGGCCACAGTCAAACGCCGCGGCGACTTAAGCACGATAACCTATGCATTCAATCCGCTCGACGCCGTCGGCTGGCACGGCACGCTGGCACCGGTGCGTCTTAACTGGCGTGACATCCGTCCGCTGATGAGTCACCGCTACCACGTACCGCCCTCGGCCCACACCACCTTCACAGCAGAACGCTTTGTGGTGTGCACCTTCGTGCCGCGACCGATAGAAACCGATCCCGGTGCGCTGAAGGTTCCCTTTTATCACAGCAATGACGATTACGACGAAGTGATCTTCTATCATCGCGGCGAGTTTTTCTCGCGCGACAACATTCACCCGGGCATGCTGACGTTGCACCCGAGCGGTATCACGCACGGTCCTCACCCCAAGGCGGCGGCTACCGGCAAGAAAGCGGCGCGCAAGGAGACCGATGAAGTCGCACTGATGATCGATACGCGCGATGCGCTTGAGGTAAGCGAGGCGCTACAAGCCGTTGAGTGGACTGGCTACGTTGATTCCTGGAAGACCGGCAGCGAATGAAGCTCGCGTCGCTGAAGGCGGGTGGTAGAGACGGCACCCTGGTCGTGGTCGATCGTGCGCTGAAACATGCGATCGCAATCCCAGAGGTTGCGGCAACTCTGCAAAGTGCGCTCGAGAATTGGCGGCGAGTCCGACCCAAACTTGATGCCACCTATCAAGCGCTCAATACCGGCGCTACACGCGGTTTCGACCTGGATTTCGCCGCACTGGCGGCGCCGCTGCCGCGAGCGTATCAGTGGCTCGACGGGAGTAGCTACCTGACCCACATCGAGCGCGCGCGCAAGGCGCGCGGCGTCGAGATGCCGCCGGGACTGCGCAGCGACCCGCTCATGTATCAAGGATTGTCCGACGGTTTCCTCGGCCCGCGCGACCCTATTCGCGTGGCGAGTGAAGAATGGGGCGTGGACTTTGAGAGCGAGGTGGCGGTGGTCACGGACGACGTGCCCATGGGGGTAACACCCGAACGTGCCCGGGCCCACATCAAATTGATCATGCTGGTGAACGACGTGTCGCTGCGCAACTTGATCCCGGCGGAGCTCGCCAAGGGTTTTGGCTTCGTGCACGGCAAACCGGCAAGCGCGTTTTCTCCCGTCGCCGTGACGCCCAATGAGCTGGGCGATGCGTGGGACGGGGCCAAGGTACATTTACCGCTGCGCACACACTTAAACGGGAAAGCCTTCGGTCGTCCCGACGCGGGGCGCGATATGCAGTTCGATTTTCCGGCACTGATCAGCCACGCGAGCAAAACGCGCGTCCTCGGCGCCGGCACCATCATCGGCTCCGGCACGGTATCGAACGCCGATCGCACGACCGGATGCTCGTGCATCATCGAACAACGGGCATTCGAGCTCATCGATAACGGCAAAGCGGTAACGCCGTTTATGCAATATGGGGATCGCGTGCACATCGACATGCTCGATGCATCGGGCCAAACGATATTTGGCGCGATCGAGCAGGTCGTGCAGGCGTGTTAGAGCCGCTGTGGACTTAGGGCCTAGGACCGCACGCGATAGCGTGGTCGTCTAAACTTGGTCATTATGACGCCGTGATGCGAGCGCTTCCCTATCCTCGCTACGGCACACAAGATTGAAAAGAGGTGCACCATGAGTGTGGCCATCAGCCCGGAGCTGGAAACCTTCGCTCGGGAACATGAATTGGTCGGCCTGACGATGCCGTCGTTACGTTCGGTGCTAGAGCGCCGTCCGGGCTATTCCGTGCGCAAAGCGCAGGACTTTCTGCGCTTTCAGCAACGCATCAACCAGGAACTGCTACAGCATCGCGTCATCACGGCTAATCGCTTTACCGCGTGGTTTAGGCAGGGCACGCAAACGAACAAGCAGATTGAGGCCTTTATCATCCAGTTTTCGGTATTCTCCAATTTGTTCCTGATTGCACAGCTGCATAAGATGATCAATGCCGATACGCTGGATGGCATGCGCGCCTCGAAAGAGATCCTTGCAAACGAGATCGGTGTCGTTTTCAAGTCGTCAAGGGTGGGTAGGGAGCGTTCTGCTGGGAATGACACTGCGGTGGATCCGCAGCTGGTTTCCACCGAGGGCACGATCGAAGGCGGCACCTTTCGCTTCCGCGCCGCACACTTTGAATGGCTACTGCAAATCGCCGAAAAGCTCGGGCTCAAATTTAGCGCCGTCGGCAAACGTCGTCACGGTACTAAGGCAACGTTATTCTTTTGCGATGAGCTCCAGCGCTTGTACGGCAGCGAGGACTATCTGATCTCGCAGTCAGCAAGCTATGCGGTGGAGAATTGGGCGGCTGCGGGCTTTTGGGATGAGTTAGTGGAAGGCTTCACCAAGTACAATGAACGTACCGGCACGGCCTTGCCTCTGGCTTTCTTCACGTGGCATGCACGGCTGGAAGCGCAGCATGCGCAGCATACTCAGGAAGAGCTAGAAGAGCTCTACTTCACCCGCAAGCTCGATGAAGACGCCTTCATCCATTACAGCAACGAAATGCTCGATGGCGTTGCCGCCTTCTGGGATGGCTTAGACGAACAGCGCAAAGAACTACAGTAGCGAGTGTTGCCCCTAACCGCTGCGCGCCACTCGCTATTTCTTTTTCTGATAGGTGCCGATCAGCTGCGTCTCGGCTAGCACGTGCCCCTTCATTGCCTTTTCGATATCAGCCTTCGTCGGTCGGCCCAGGTCAGGTAACACAACATCCAGGGCATAAAGTTTATGAAAGTATCGGTGGCGGCCGATGGGCGGACAGGGGCCACCGTAACCGGCGCGCCTCCAGTCGTTCAGTCCCTCCTTCGTCCCTGCCGGCAGAGCCTTCGCCGCGACCGCTTGTGGTAGGCCGGTGGCATTCGCCGGTATGTTGTACAAGACCCAGTGAACCCAGGTGAGCTTGGGTGCCGCTGGATCCGGGGCATCCGGATCATCGACGATGAGTACCAGACTTTTCGCACTGTCCGGGACATCGCCCCAGCTGAGATCGGGTGAGATATCGTTGCCCTCACAGGTATATTGTGCCGGTATCGATCCGTTATGACTGAATGCCGACGATGTGAGCGTCAGTGCCATCGCTGCACCTCCTATTAGCATGCCCACTACTAGTATGAGCACTTTCAAGCCGATCTTCACCGAATGCATAATGTCGCTTTCGAGTAACGGTAAAAAACCAAAGTGAGCCGTGTCCCCGGTCCTGCGACCGGTGTTCGTGCGGAAACGATCAGACCAGCGTTAACAACAGCAACAGAACGAAACCACTCAAGTAGATCCAACGCGCGTGGCGGTCGATTCTCTTGGCGAGTTCGCCGCGGCCATCGCACCACCTCGCGCAAATCTCCATATGCTCGCGACAAGGCCACGCGTCGTCGTCCGAGATCCTCCTCTCGTTGCTCCAAGGCCTAGTCGCCGAGACGCGTAAGAGTGTCGCGCAAGGGAGCGCTGGAGACCTGAATATGCCCGTCGAACGGCCGGTCGAGTTCCAAAATCAGGTAGATCGCCCCTGAAACCGAGAGCGCAGAGACGAATAGGGTAGCGATCACGGTTGCGTTGGGGGGGCCAAAGAGGCCGAAGCCGACAAATATGATGGCGAGCCACAAAATTAGCAGCACCAGGAACGGCATGGGAATCGAGCCGCCCCTCTCCTCGAATAGCAACCACCGCGCTTTCCCGAGATCGGCGCTGATCCGTAGCGCCTGGCCCTGGAGTGCGCGCTGAATTTCGTTCTGCGGCAAAAGTCGCTGGATCTTGTCCAAGAAACCTTCAAACGCAGCCGTCGGCTCCAGCTGTGTAGATCCGTAAGTGCCGGGCCACATCCGATCGAGGGCCCCGGCAACGGCCCGGCGGAGCAGATGACGGGCTTCCTTCGTCTCCGGTCCGTAATTGGTCATGACACGGTCGAGTACCATGATATCCGTAGATATCTGTCTAATTTCGCTGCTCTGCCTCTCGTATGAACCCTTTGCCGAGGCGACGACCAGACCTAGAACAAGAGCAGTCATCGTCCCGATCAGCCCCATCCCGAGCTTCACGAGATCCTTTGAATCCGTACTCAGATGATGCTCAGGTATAGCGGCGCGAAGAAACATCCCGAGCAGCCCACCACCGAAAACGCACGCGAATGCAATGCAACTGATTGCCATGCCACTCACAATCCATCCTGCCTGGCGATCACCGCTTTAGTCTCTCCTTCAAAAAGAGTCCTGCGCTTGAGACGACTTCGCACGCTTCGGCAGGACCTGCAATACATAGAAGCCCTTTCCGACCGCGGTCGGGAAGTAGATCCCCCCGCGATAAAAGAAAGGGCAGCACAGGATGACGAGTGCAGCAGCGCCGCAACAGACCGTGTGCATGCATTCATTACTCTGGTGTGCATTCTTAAATATGCATTGTTCCCTTCTCTGGTTGCGGTGACGAATTCGCGGGCCGCTCCTGTTCGAGAGCGGCCCGCGCGTTCCACGTCTCAAACAACTCCACGGTTTACGCAACGCCGTCGAGCTATTGTGGCCCGGGCTGCACATTACGCAGCGGCTTGCCGTCGAGTGCTTCGGCCTCCGCTTTCTCGAGCGTCTTGATGTCCTCAGGCGACAGCTTGGGACGATCGACCTTGATCGTCAGTTTGTTCAGCTTGGCCGTCAGCGGGAATGGCGGTGTGTAGTCCGCGTCATTTACGCCGGTGAGCGTGTCGGAGCCAATGTCGAAGCTCTCGTCCCATTGTAGGATCATGGGCAGCGTGCGCTCCACCTTGATGGTCTGCACTGCCTTGCCGTCCACCTTGAGCGTGCCGGTGCCGGAACGGCCAAGACCGCTCAAGTTGTTGAAGGCGAGCGTGCCCACGCCGAGGCCGTCATACTTGAAGTCGAACTCTAGCGTGTGCCTGCCGGGCAAGAGCGCCTCCGGGCCTTCCCACTTGATGCGCTTCAGATCCACAAGATTCCACAGAAACACCGGCTTGCCCTTGAGCAGGTAGAAGCCGTACCCGGCGAAGCGCCCGCCCGACGTCAGGATCATGCCCTCGGCGCCGCCCTGGGGCACCTCGATGTCGGCGGTGATGGTGTACGAGGCGT
>QKEI01000276.1 GCA_003251795.1 Candidatus Muproteobacteria bacterium | reverse complement strand
GCGCTCGAACTCAGCCCTCGCTCTTTCTGAGTAAGTCGGCGTCCTTAGCTCTTTGTAGGATCTGGCGTGCCTGCTTCAGCACTTCCAGGGATTCTTGCGTCTTGCCGTCCTTGTGCAGACGCTCGCCCTCGCTGCGTAACTGCATAACCTTATCCTTGTCCTCGGCAGGGATGGAAATGTCCTTCTGCAAAAGCTCGTTCACATCCTGCATCAGCGATTCATACGAGTCGGCAGTGCACGCGGCAAGGGCCAGCGCAATGCTAACTACTACAGCCGCCAACGATTGGTTCATTATCGGGATCTCCAGAAAGCTCTTGTCGATATCTAATTTTCAACTCATAACCTCGCCTCGCTGGCGACTAACCCCCCTACGACCGCAAGGCACACACACTACTCATCGGTTACACAACCCTCGCTTGCGCTTTTTACCGTCTTGATGTACTTGAAGAGCGTTCCGCGCGCTGCCTTGTAGGGTGGCATCGACCATGCGGCACGCCGTTTCTGCATTTCCGCCTCGCTGATATCCACGTTAATGGCATGCGCACGCGCGTCAATGGTGATGCGCTCTCCGTCCTTAACTAGCGCAATCGGCCCGCCATCCTGCGCCTCGGGCACTACATGACCGATGATGAAGCCGTGCGAGCCTCCGGAAAAGCGCCCGTCGGTAATCAATGCCACGTCCTTGCCGAGCCCAGCACCCATGATTGCGGAGGTTGGTGTCAACATCTCGGGCATCCCCGGACCTCCCTTGGGGCCCTCGTAACGAATGACGATAACGTCGCCCTTGTGGATCTGCTTGCGCTCGAGCGCGGCCAGCATGTCTTCTTCCGAATCAAACACGCGCGCCGGTCCCATAAAACGCTCGCCCTCCTTGCCAGTGATTTTCGCTACCGCGCCGCCGGGCGCGAGGTTACCGCGTAGGATCTGTATGTGTCCGCTCGACTTGATCGGCGATTGCAGCGAATGTACGACGTCTTGTCCAGCTTTGAGTCCGGGCAACCGCGCTACGTTGTCAGCGATGGTCTTGCCAGTGACGGTCAGACAATCACCATTAATAAGGCCGTTTTCCAGCAGGTACTTCATAACTGCCGGGGTACCGCCGACATTGTGCAAATCCTCCATGACATACTGACCGCTCGGCTTCAGGTCGGCAAGAAACGGCACACGCTCACTCACCGCTTGAAAGTCATCAATGGTCAATGTAACGCCGACGGCACGGGCCATGGCGATCAGATGCAACACGGCGTTGGTCGAACCACCTAGCGCCATCACGATCACCATGGCGTTCTCGAAGGCCTCACGCGTCATGATGTCGCGAGGCTTGATATCCCGTTCGAGCAGAGTGCGGATGGCGGCACCAGCCTGGAAACATTCCTCCAGTTTCTGGGGATCCACTGCTGGCGTCGACGAACTGTAGGGCAAGGACATCCCCAATGCCTCGATTGCCGAAGCCATGGTATTAGCCGTGTACATACCACCGCAGGCACCCGGCCCGGGACACGAGCTGCGTACGATGGCCTGGCGCGTGTCATCGTCGATCTTGCCGACAATAAACTCACCATAGCTTTGAAACGCGGACACGACGTCGAGCGTGTGATGGTCCCAGTGCCCGGGCTTAATCGTACCGCCGTAAATCATCAAGGCCGGCCGGTTTAGCCGACCCATCGCCATCAGGCATCCCGGCATGTTCTTGTCACACCCGGGTATCGAGATGTTGGCGTCATACCACTGGGCGCCCATGACCGTTTCGATCGAGTCGGCTATTAAGTCTCGTGATTGCAGCGAGAAGCTCATACCTTCGGTACCCATGGCGATCCCGTCACTGACACCGACGGTGTTGAAGCGCATGCCGACGAGCCCTGCGGCTTTCACCCCCTCTCGGACTTTGGCTGCCAAGTCGTTGAGGTGCATATTGCAGGTATTGCCTTCCCACCACACCGTGGCAATTCCCACCTCGGGTTTGTTCATGTCCTCGTCGGTCATACCGGTACCGTAGAGCATGGCCTGTGAGGCGCCTTGCGACTTGACCTGAGTGATACGAGAGCTGAACTTGTTTAGCCTTTGCGCCATCATGCATTCCTCAAAACGAAACCGAAAGAACATCGGCGGCCAGCCAGGATAACCCTGCGCAGCCGCCGCAAGTCAACCATACCATTGGGAAAAGCGGAGTAAAACAGGCATCATCTCGCCGCTAACGCCGTTAGCTCATTGTAGAGGTTGAGGTAAGCGGAAATCCGGGTTTTTTTGCATCGTTGCCAAGTCACCAAACTAAACGTGTATCAACATCGGCACCCATGGAGAAGATCCGTCTATCGAAACTGATGGCCCAGCAGGGTCTGTGCTCACGACGCGAAGCCGATAGCTATATCGAGCGCGGCTGGGTCTATGTCGATGGGCAACGGGTCACCACCCTCGGCACCAAAGTCTACCCGAATCAGGCGATCACGCTCGATGCGCGCGCGCAGGCCAGACAAGCGCGTGCCGCCACGATTCTGCTCAACAAGCCTGTAGGTTTCGTATCCGGCCAGGCCGAGAAAGGCTACGTCGCGGCTGTGTCATTGGTGAGTCGCGGCACTCGGTTCAAGGGTGATCACAGTGAGCGGCGGTTTCGCAATGACGACCTCAAAGGCCTCGCTCCTGCCGGACGCTTGGATATCGACTCGAGCGGCTTACTGGTACTCACGCAGGATGGTCGCATTGCCCGCCAGCTGATCGCACAGAACTCTACCATTGAGAAAGAGTACCTCGTGCGTGTGCAAGGCGCGCTAAGCAAAACGGGAATGCGCCTGCTGCATCATGGTCTATCGCTAGATGGTCGGGCGCTCAAACCCGCGCGCGTTTCATGGGTGAATGCACAGCAACTTCGATTCATCCTGACTGAAGGGCGCAAACGCCAGATCCGGCGCATGTGTGAACAGGTCGGCATCCAGGTGACGGCATTGAAACGCGTGCGTATCGGTAAGGTCTTACTCGGCAAGCTGCCGGTTGGGCAATGGCGCTATCTTGGGGACGAAGAGGAGTTTTGATATGTGCGTGGCTACGTTATGATCCGTCGGGCTTCTCGATCGAACACGAGCGACGAAATTGTATAGGCTGCTACGTCCGATTCTGTTCTTGCTCGATGCGGAACGCAGTCACGAGTTCGTGTTTTCGTTATTGCGCCTGCTTTACCTTGTGCCTGGTATGGGGTTCTTGCTGCACCTGTTTTACGCTGGGCGTGTTCCCGATTTGCCAGTGCAGACAATGGGGATGCGATTCCCGAATCCAGTGGGCTTGGCGGCGGGCCTCGACAAGAACGGCGAATGCGTGCAACCGCTTATGGATCTTGGGTTCGGCTGGCTCGAGCTCGGTACCATCACGCCGCAGGCACAAACGGGCAATCCCCGAAAACGCTTGTTTCGCCTTCCCAGTCAGGTCGCATTGATCAATCGCATGGGATTCAACAACGTCGGCGCCGAGAGTTTCGTCAATAACCTAAAGAAGCGCCGGCGCGTCGGTATTGTCGGCGTGAACATCGGCAAGAACGGGGATACGGAAAACCTGCACGCAATCGACGATTACTTGCAGGCATTCCGCGTCGTCTATCAATACGCCGATTACGTTGCGATTAATGTGTCATCGCCCAATACTCCGGGTCTGCGAGATCTGCAGGAACAAGACAAGCTCGATGAGCTCTTGCTGCTGTTGAAGCACGAGCAGGTGGCCCTAGCAAAAAGTGCAGGGGTATATGTGCCGCTGGCGGTAAAGATTGCGCCTGACCTAGACGATGATCAGATCGCAACCATCGCCCGACTGACGATACAACGCAAGCTCGATGCTGTCATTGCTACCAATACCACGCTTACGCGCCCGGGAATGGCGGGTGTGCTGCTGGCACAGGAAAGCGGTGGCCTCAGTGGGCGCCCGCTCAAGGAGCTCTCTACTAACGTTATTCGTAAGCTTTACCATCAGCTCCAAGGAGAGGTGCCGATCATCGGCGTGGGCGGCATCGAAAACGCGAATGACGCGTGGGAGAAACTCATTGCCGGTGCCGACCTGATCCAGATCTACACGGCACTCGTTTACCAGGGCCCCGCCATCGTTGGCAGGATCGTCCGGGGGCTCGCTCGGCGCGTGCGTACCAGCGGTTGCACGACATTAGCCGAGGCGGTGGCTAGAGCAAGAAGCGGGTTACAAGAGTCAAAGAGCAAGTAGCAACGACATTCTACTCGCTCTTAATCCACCATATCGATCGATTGTTCGCTGGCATCGCCCGGTCTCCGGCCAGCCGCAAGCCGTTGGCGAGCGCGAGCTCATTCACCGCCTCAAACTGACGTATCCCGCTAGCCGGATCGCGCACCTTGAGCAAGTGATCGAACTGCTCATTGCTCGGCTCCAGTGCTCGCTGGCGATAGCGATAGGGGCCGTAAACGTAGAAGATGCCGCCTGCGTCGAGCGTATGCGCCACGCCGGCGAATAACTGCTCAACGGCCGGCCAAGCAACGATGTGGATGGTGTTGATGCAAACCGCCGCTTGCGCACGGATCACTGGCCATTCATCGGCGAGCAGGTCCAGAATCAACGGTGACAACAGATTCGTTGCACCGGCATCGGCAACCCACGCGCGTATGCTGGGGAGATTCTCGGCCAGGTCAGTCGGCTGCCAACGCATATGCGGCAAATGCTCGGCAAAATACGCGGCGTGCTGGCCGGTGCCGCTACCGATCTCCAGTACCAGCCCGGGCTCCGTAAGAATCTCGCGCAACACCTCCAGGATGGGCACCTTATTGCGTTGGCAGGATTCGACGTATTGCTTCATGAGCGCGTGAGGGGTGAAGAGTGAGGTGTGAGGAGAAAGGCGGATTGCAGCACCACACGGCTCACGGAGGATTTTTCGGCTCCCCACTCCTCACGCCTCACTCCTCACTCCTCACGGTCTGTCCACGCGCCTGTGACGCGGCTATCTTTTCGCGTACCAACTCCGCCACTCGCACCGCCTCGAGACCCACGCGGCCGTCGACCAGCGGCGCTCGTTGTTCGCGCACTGCGCGAACGAAATGCTCTAGCTCAACATCCAACGGCGGGCGTGGATGAATGACTAGCTGCTCGGTGACGATTTCGCCGCGCCCCCCGGCTCCCGTCCCCGGCTTGGCCTGGACGATCTCCAACTGCTGGTCGATGTAATTCAAACCATAATAACTATGTTGCCCAAATACCCGAATGCGCCGAAACTTCTTATTCGACACGCGACTGGCCGTGACATTGGCCACCGCACCGTTGGCAAACTCCAACCGCGCATTGGCGATATCGACATGTGCCGTCAACACGGGGATGCCGACCGCGGCGATATCGGTGATCGTGGTTCTTACCAATGACATAGCGATGTCGATGTCATGGATCATGAGATCGGTGACCACATCCACATCGGTGGCACGATCAACGAATGGTCCCAGGCGATGCACCTCGATGAACCGAGCATCCTGTACATGCTCCGCCAACGCCATGACGCCGGCGTTGAAGCGCTCGAGGTGGCCAACCTGCAATATGGCACCATCGCGCTCGGCGACTTCGACGATCTCTCGCGCCTCTTCATAGGTAGGCGCTATCGGTTTTTCCAGCAACGTATGGATGCCGCGCTCGAGAAACGGCCGCGCCACCGACAAGTGCGACACGGTTGGCACGACAATGCTGACCGCATCGACCTTATCGACAAGCTCCTCAGCGGCCGTGTAAGCGGCACAATTGTGAGCATCCGCTACGGTGTGCGCCGCCTGGGGGTCGATATCTGCCACCCCCACCAGCTCCACATCCGGCATGTCGCTATAGATGCGCGCATGGAAGCGGCCGAGATAACCTACACCGACAACGCCAACGCGCAGCTTGCGTGCTTGTCCTGGTGAATGCGTAGCTCTCTGCGGCGGTGAACTCATGGAGCGTAATGTATCAACGGCTTTGTCCTTACGCGGTGTCGCGGCTGGCAGGATACCCCGCAGCTATTGTGGAAACGTGCGAAATAATATAACAGGCATCCACGGTCATGATAACCGGGAGAGGTTCTCAGGTACGCGGCTTGTATGTCTGCGACTCGACAAAAACATTAAGCAGTGCAGTATCGACCTTGCCCTGCTGTGCCTCCTGCTGAAGGATATCCAAGGCCTTCTCCGCTGGCAGCGCCGGTTTGTAAGGGCGGTCGCGCGCCGTGAGCGCATCATAGATATCGGCAATGGTCATGATCTTGGACTGCACGGGAATCTGCGGCTTGGTCAGTCCTCGCGGGTAACCGCTGCCGTCCAATTTCTCGTGATGCGCGTAAGCGATATCCGGCAACTGCTTAAGGTTCCTGGTCCAAGGGATTTGGCTCAGGAATCTAAAGGTGTGGCTAACATGTGATTCGATCTCCGCGCGCTCTTCGTCGGCGAGATTGCCCTTGGCCAATGTTAACTGCACGAACTCAAACTGCTGCAACAACGCCACATCCTCGCCGTTCTCGCCGGGAAACGTATACTCGGCCACTGCATTTAGCTCAGCATTGGTCATCTGCGCGGATACGTTAGGTTCATTGACGCGCAGCACCACCTGCAGAAACTTATCGAGTCGCGCACCTTCCGTAGCCAACATGTTGTCGATTTCTTGGCGACGCGCCGCCAGTTCTTCCGCGCTCATCCCTTGCTGCAGCTGTTGCTCAAGCAACTGGCGGTAAGCGTCGCGTGCAATCGCCGTGCGTGCGTAACTAAAACGTTGCCTGACCAGCTCCAGCTGGGGATCATACAACTTCTTGGCTTTAACCAATACGTGATCGCGCACTAATACCTTGCCAAAATCATGCAACAGTGCTGCGTGGCGCAGCTCTACTAGCTGCTCGCGGCTGAA
>QKEI01000232.1 GCA_003251795.1 Candidatus Muproteobacteria bacterium | reverse complement strand
GTCCTGCCAAGGGACAAACGAAGGCCGCCCCCGCGGCCATCGCCATGTACGCCTGATTGAGGGTGTAGATCAGATGTACGTTGACGCGATGACCTTCGTCCGTGAGCGTCCTACAGGCGCGCACGCCTTCGTTAGACACTGGGATCTTGAACACCGGCTTGCTCTTCAACGGCAGCGTCAACAGGCGATGGGCTTCGTTCACGATCTCGTCATGGGTTTCGCCGAGCGCCTCCACCTGCAATTCCGGCACCATGCCGGAGAGTTTGACGATGGCCCCGTCGATGTCGGTAATGCCATGGCGATGCATGAAGGTCGGGGTGGTCGTAAGACCCTTGATAAAACCCAAACTGAAGGCCTGTTCGATCTCCTTGAAATCGACCGAATCCAGATACAGATCCATCACAGCGTCCTTTTCAGTTGATATGTGCTCTTACAAGGTGATGAATATCAATCAACGGCTTAACGAATTCTTCCAATTGGTTCAGGTAATATTGACTGGCGGCATCGCACAGCGCCTTAGGGGGTTCCGGGTGCGCCTCGATGAACAACCCATCAACACCGGCGGCCACACCTGCTCGCGACAGCACCGGCAAGAACTCGCGCGCGCCGCCCAGCGGATCCTTACTGGGAATGCCGTACTTGCGTATGGTATGCGTGATGTCAAAAATCACCGGATAACCGATCTCATTCAACAAATAGAAACTGCGAGGATCGAGGATCAGGTCGTTGTAGCCAAACGTGTAGCCGCGTTCCGTTAACAAGATCTTGTGCGAACCGGAGTCCTCGATCTTCTTTACCGGCTTCGCCATGTTCTCCGGTGCCAGGAACTGCCCGTGTTTCAAGTTGATGGTGGCACCGGTCTTCGCTGCCTCTACCACTAGCGTCGTCTGCATGCAGAGATAGGCCGGTATCTGAATTACGTCCACCACTTCCGCGGCCGGCCTGGCCTGCTCGGGATAGTGGATATCCGTCAGCAACGGCAACTCGAACTCTCGCTTGATCTTGGCCAGCAGTTTCAAGCCCTCGTCGAGCCCAGGCCCCTGATAGTACTCGAGCGAGCTGCGGTTGTCTTTGGTAAACGAGGATTTGAATATTAACGGCAACTTCAGATTTTGCGAGATTTGTTTGAGCCTCTCGGCGGTGTGCATCATCAACGATTCTTCCTCGATGACGCACGGGCCGGATATCAGAAACAGCTCGTCTGCACCGCAATCAATGTTGCCGACCTGTACGTGTTTCTTGGTGGTCATGTCCTACTCTCGCTCGCGTATGCCAACTGATTCGATCCGACAATAGTCTTGCGCTGAGACCAACGCTTCGCCTACCCGCAATCCTAGCATAGCGCGCGAGCTGGCTGGGCCGTTAAAGAGGATAATAGTTCAATGTTCCTGGCGGTAGCGCCACGCTCCTTCAGCATTGCCGTGCGCGCCTTCTGTCCCAATTCTACGATTCTCTGAGGATGAGTTAAGAGATCTCGCAGCTGCTCGTATAAATCTTCTCGGTTCCGCACCATTATTCCCGCCGCCTCGTTCATTAACGTCGCCACCGTATCGCGAAAACTGAAATTATAAGGCCCAAACAAGACGGCCAAACCGAACATAGCCGGCTCCATTAGATTGTGACCGCCCTTGTTGCTCTTGCGGAAAAAAAGACTTCCGCCCACGTAGGCCATATCGGCCAGAGCATAGAACCTTCTCAGCTCACCCATAGTATCTACTATCAAGACGGCATCGCAGCTATCCAGAGACGACAGATGCGCTGTCTCGTAAAGCGAGGTCCGCCTAACAGCGAGCAGCCCTGAGTCTTCCAACAGCCGCTCGATGTGGGCGGCCTCCGCTGGGTAACGTGGGACCAATATGAGGTGCAGACGATGCCCCTCTTTGCGCAATCGGCTAAAGGCGTAGATCAGTGCCTCATGCTCTCCCGCGTGGGTGCTGCCACCAATCAGAATAATGCGATCCGGTCGGTAGCCGAATTCTTTTCTTAGGGTACTGCGTGCAAGCTCCTTTCCAGTGTCATAGGGGAGGTCGTATTTCATATTGCCCGTTACCGTTATCTTTTCCTGCGGTACGCCAAGCTGGCGAAAGCGTTCGGCATACTCGGCATTCTGCACCGCTAGCAGCGAAAGCTTTTTCAACAACCACGGCACCAGTAGCGTTCTCTTGTAAGCAACATAAGAGCGCGGCGACAGCTTGCCGTTTAACAACGCGACCGGAATGCTCGCACGTTCGGCGCAGAGGATGAAATTGGGCCAGAACTCCGATTCGAACATGATAATGATCCTTGGCTTGAGTCTGCGAAGAAACATTCTCACGATCGGCGAGAGATCGATCGGGAAGTAGATTACTTGGTGTCGCGGGTAAGCTTTCTCAGCGGCAAGCTTACCGGTAGAAGTAACAGTGGAGATGACAAACGTTGCCTGCGGCAGCTTAGTCTCAAGACGCTCGAGTAACGGTCTCATCACCAGTACCTCTCCCGCCGAAGCGCCATGCAGCCAAATCGATTGGCTAAGCACCGGCAACGAGCGCAAACCGAACCTGGCCAGCAGGCCTTGCCGGTAATTGTGCTTGAAGGCTAATGCGTACAATAGCCACGGAGACAACAATGCCGCGATTAGCAAATACATGATGTCTAGCAAGAGACTCATGAACATTGTTCCTGCCGCTTATGCCGCAGCCGCCACCAGTCGCGCGCCGATGCTGTGCGTGGGAGCGAGCAATACATTCTTCTCTATGTTAGCCATTATCGGCCGAATGGACCTGCCTGCCCAGAAATCAGCCCATGAGCGCACAAGATTGGCCGCATGTATAGAGAGGAAAGAGAAAAGCGGCCAGCTGGCCGCTTTTCTTGGCTACGCGAAATGGCGGCTACTTGGCCGCGTCAACCATGTAGTCGACAGCGGCTTTGACATCAGCATCGGGCAGGGCGGCGTTACCGCCCTTTGCCGGCATGAAACCAACCTTGCCCTGGAAACCCTTGAGCGCATGTTCATAGAGCGTGTCCTTGCCCTGGGCGATGCGGTCCTTCCAGGCGGCCTTGTCGCCAAACTTCGGTGCGCCGGCAACACCCGCGACATGACAGACTGCGCAGGTCGCCTTGAACGTCTGCTCACCGCTGGCACCCGCGCTTGCCGGCGGCACCAAGGTGTTCATCACCTTGTCACCGGCGCTACCCGCCATCATCAGTTGACCAACGGGCTTGATGCGCTCTGCCACAGCATTTTCAGCGGCCTTCGCCTTCTTCGTCGCCTCTTTGGGAACCAGTGCACCCATGATCTGTGCCAGCACGAACAGCACGAAGGTCAGCGCTACCAGCGCGCCGAGCAGGGTGGAAAACCGCCTGATAAAATCATGATCACTCACTTCGCTCATCGTCAATCCAATCCTCGAACATTGATTGATTCCCCCGCCTACGGCGGACCCCAATAAGCCAAAAACGCCCGGCAGTATATCGCAATCTCGGGTCGCGGGGGCAAGCTTACGTGCGAAATGCCCGCCGTCGATAGACGCTCCTACCACCCCCGGGTATGCTTGTTGGCACGCGCCCTTAGCTCAGTTGGATAGAGCGTTGGCCTCCGGAGCCAAAGGTCAGAGGTTCGAATCCTCTAGGGCGCGCCACCATCCGGCCGACCGCCGAGACAAACGGAAATTCTCAACTCTTGGCGCCCTGTTTGCGCTGCTGGCGCGATTGCTCGACTAGGTAATCGATAAGCGCGAGCAACTGATTCGGACCGCCCGCCATTTGAACGTCGGTCTTGTACTTACCGTCGATCGTGATGGTCGGCACCGAAGCCACCGCGTAGCGGTAGTTCAGCCGCTTGGCGTTCTCCAGCTGGGTACGAACGCCAAAGGAATTGTAAGCACTGCGCGCCTTCTGCTGATCCACGCCGTGGGCCGCGAGAAACTGCAGCAGGCTTGCCTCGTTATCGAACTTCTGACCTTTCTTATGAAGGCTGTCGAAGTAATCCTTGTGCACTTGCTCGGTTACTCCGAGCGCTTCAAAAGTATAAAAAGCGCGCGCATCCGCCAACCATCTGCTGGCCACACCAGGAGTCCGTACGAAACGCACGTCGTTGGGAACGTGCTTTAGCCACGTTTCGAGATAGGGCTCCAGACGGTAGCAATGCGGGCAACCATACCAAAAGAACTCCCGCACCTCTATCTTGTCGCCGCTCGCCGTCGGCGCGTCTGCCGGGAGTTTGACGTAGTGCTTACCCAGCTCGAACTGTGCATGACCGACGCCCGGAACCAGGTAGAGACAAAGAACCAAGCCAGCGAGAAGTGCTCTCATCTATCAAACTCCAATAGCCGTTTATTTCAGAATATTTGCATACGCGAGCCAACGCAAGTTAGCCACCTTTAACTGGCGTCCACGCCTGCTGCCGCAATGGCCGCAGTTAGCAGATCAAGCTTCTGCTCGGCGCGCGGCTGTTCCAGCACCTGCTGCTTAAGATCGCTCGGTAACGGCAGCAGCTCGGTTAGACGGTGCGCCACCCAACCGGCGTCAGCCAGTTGCACCGGTGGGAAATAGTACTGCTCACCGAGCTGCTCGAGAATCCTGGCAAGCAACTCGCCCAGGTCATCGTGAGCAATCGGTAACGTCGCCGTCGGCTCTTCCGGTTGAAATTCCACCTCACCAACGAGCAACTGATCGGGGCGCACGTATGTGCGCTCGACGCGGAAACAGCGGCCACCGCGCACAACGATGTTCAAAATGCCGGGCTGGTTCATGTCCCAGGCAACGATATGGCCGGCGGTGCCAAATGGGTGGGGCTGGGCCGCTTGTCCAACCTCCAGGCCCGCGCGGATCAAGCATACGCCAAAAGGCTGGCCGTTTTTCATACAGCCACTGACCATGTCCATATAGCGTTTCTCGAATACGCGCAGCTGTAACCGACCCCCGGGAAAGAGCACGGTATTCAGTAGAAACAGCGGTAATTCGCTCATTATCATCCAGTCACGTACGTAGCCGCTCAAGCAACTTCGCGTGAATTCCACCAAAGTCGCCGTTACTCATAATCAAGACCTGATCGGATTCGCGCAGTTCCCGCTGCAGGGTGTCTAGAATGGCCTCGACCGATGGCAGCACTCGACCGCGACCGTCAAGTGCAGCGGCGATTGCGGCTAGATTCCAAGCAAGCTTTGGCGGCTGCAATAACAGTATTTGGTCGGCGTCGGTTAAGGCCGCGGGTAGTGCCTGCTGGTGCACGCCCATGCGCATACTGTTCGACCGCAGCTCCAACACGGCGAATATGCGGGCGCGGCCGACGCGCGCGCGCAGTGCCTGCAGACTCGCCGCGATCTCGGTTGGATGATGGGCAAAATCATCATACACGGTGACATCCCGCACCGAACCACGCACCTGCAAACGCCGCTTGACGTTCTCAAAGCGAGCCAGCGCTCGCGCGCTGCTCTCGGCCGTTATGCCCGCATGCCGCGCTGCTGCCACCGCCGCCAGCGCATTCGACATGTTATGGCGGCCGATCAAGCGCCATCGTACCTGTGCCTGGACCTCGCCTCCCAACAGTATACGAAAGGCACTACCGTCGTCGCGATCGGCGGCGATCGACCAGCCGCTGACGCTGTTGAAATACTCAACCTCGCTCCAACAACCCATGGTTAACACCGCAGCGAGATTCGCGTCGTTGGCATTCACCAACAGCCGCCCTGAACGTGGCACTGTGCGTATGAGGTGATGGAACTGTGTCTTGATCGCATCGACGTCGGAAAAAATGTCGGCGTGGTCAAACTCGAGATTGTTTAACACCGCCGTACGCGGATGATAATGAATGAACTTTGACCGCTTATCAAAAAATGCTGTGTCGTACTCATCGGCCTCAATCACGAAGAAGGGCGCGTCGCCCAGACGCGCGGAGACGCCGAAGTTCTCCGGTACGCCCCCGATCAAAAAACCGGGGTTATGTCCGGCATGCTGCAGTATCCAGGCGATCATGCTGGCGGTACTGGTCTTGCCGTGGGTGCCGGCAACCGCGATCACCCACCGACCCTGCAGCACGTGTTCGGCAATCCACTGCGCGCCGGAATTGTACGGTAGACCGGCTTCCAGTACGGCCTCCACCTCTGGGTTGCCGCGCGAGAGGGCATTGCCGATGATAACTAGATCGGGTGTGGGCGTTAGATTTTCGGGCGCGTAACCTTCACAAACACGAATACCCGCCTGCGTGAGCTGCGTGCTCATGGGCGGATAGGTGGCCGCGTCGGAGCCGCTGACTTCGTAGCCAAGCGCGCGCGCTAACACCGCTGCGCCGGCCATGAAGGAACCGCAAATGCCGAGGATGTGTACGTGCACGGGACAGATGAGAAACGAGTTGCCGATATCGGCCAGCGTTATCAATTACCTCGCCACCAGCGTGGCGCAAAAATCTGGTTGTAACAAGCGCCCGTAACCTGTTCCGCGTGCGCGCTTGCGCATAAACTCGGCAGATGCTCGATGACCTGGTTCAGAACCGCCATGACCTGGAACGGCTTTGTAAACGCCTCCAAGGCGAGCCGTGGATCGCGCTCGATACCGAGTTCGTGCGCGAGCGCACGTATTATGCCCGACTTTGCCTGATCCAGCTTGCCACACCGTCGCTCGTGGCGTGTATCGATCCGCTGGCGCTGGAATCGCTTGAGCCGCTGTTGCAAGTACTTTATGCGCCCGAGATCGTCAAAGTGTTGCATGCGGCGCGCCAGGACCTGGAATTGTTTTACGATTTGCAGGGTGCGCCCCCAGCGCCGGTGCACGATACTCAACTCGCCGCCGCGCTGCTCGGCTATCAAGATCAAATCAGCTATGCCGCCCTGGTCGAGAACTTACTCGGTGTCAGGCTGGAAAAGCATTACACCCGCACCGACTGGTCCAGGCGTCCGCTCTCTGCGGCGCAGCTGCGTTATGCCGAGGACGATGTACGCTACCTGTGCGACATCTATCCGCAGCTAATGCAGAAGTTGGTCACCCGCGGTCGTGGCGAGTGGCTCGCGGAGGAGTGCGCACGCCTGACTGATGCGCGCCTTTATCAAAATGATCCGGACGCCGCCTATGTACGCATCAAGCAGCGCCACGCGTTGCCACCAGCAGGACAGCAGGTGTTGCGCACGTTGGCGCGTTGGCGCGAGCTTACCGCGCAGCAATTGAATCGGCCGCGTAACTGGATCATACGTGATGTTGAGCTACTCGAACTTGCACGCCAGCAACCGCGAAGCGAGGGCGAGCTTGCTGGCATCGGCGGCGTGGCTCGCAGCAGCGCCAAGAAGTGGGGCGCTATCTTAGTTGTGGAAATCGCCAAAGCAGTTTCGCTCGCACCGACAGAGCTGTGGAAGGTGTCAGCGCCGCTGAATGCACGCCAATTACTGATGTATGAACGGATGCATAAGCTCGTGCACGCTCGCGCGCACGAGTGTCAATTGAGCCCAACGCTCCTCGCTAGCCGCAAGGACTTACAGGCGCTCGTGCGGGGTGAAAGCGCTGGCGCGCTGCTGACCGGCTGGCGCCGCACCATTGTCGGCGAGGAGCTGCTGGCGATGCGCAAAACCGACACCCCGCGCTGATAGAAGCTGACGAACCACTCAGCGACGTGCGCTTTGCTCCTGCCTTGGAAGTAACACATAGAAGCGGCCGCGTTCTCGCATGCGTCCCGCCAGCTTCTCCGCCTCTAGCCCCTGGCCGAAGAACACGTCCACACGCAGCGGCCCCTTGATCGCACCTCCTGTGTCTTGCGCGAACAGCAAGCGCCGGTAAGGCGGTCCCTTGCCGGGAAGGGTGGTATCCAGCCACAGCGGCAACCCAAGGGGTATGTACTTGCGGTCTACCGCCGCGCTGTGTTGCGCTGTCAGCGGCACGCGCAGCGAACCGAGCGGCCCAGGCAACGTAGAATCTCTGACAGTGAAGAAGATATAGCTTGGATTGCTGTGCAGCAGCTCCTCTATTGCCTGCGGATGCTCCTCCAACCAACGGCGTATGCTGTCGAGGTTTATCGCTTCCGGCTCGAGGCCGGTGATTTCCCGCAAGCGCCGACCGATGGAGACATACGGGTGACCATTTTGGTCGGCATAGCCAACGGCCAGTACCTCACTATCGGGCAGGCGGATGCGTCCAGAACCCTGCACGTGCAAGAAAAACAACGACACTGGATCGTCGACCCAGGCAATCTCGTAACCGGCGAGCGGGGAGCTCGTCTCATCGATCTCGGCGCGACTGAAGTAGGGCACAACGCGCTCACCCTGCAGACGGCCGCGCACCGGTCGCCCCTTCAGCTCGGGGTAAACATCGCCGAGATCAATCGTGAGCAGATTAGGTGGCCGCTGATAAATCGGATAGCGGAAGCGCTCGGTTCTCACCAAGCTGCCTTCGAGCAAAGGCTCATAATAGCCTGTTACCAAGCCGGTGCGTTGCCCGCTTTCGCCACCAACCTTGTGCGGGACAAAACGAGTCTCGAAAAAGGCGCGCGCGCTGCTGTCATCCGGCTGTCCGAGGAGCTCGACGTCACGGCAAATGCCCTGCCAACTGGCAGCCCTCGTTGCGAGGCGCTCGCAATTCTGCTGCAGCGCTGGCCACGCCTGCGCCTGCTGCCCCTGCTGCCAGCCCGGTAGCGCTGACCACGACACCGGCTTACCTATACCCGGGGCGCTGACACAGGAACTTAGCACGCCGGCCAACGCCAGCAACCCAGCGATACGCCAGGCCTGCGCCCAGCTCGTCAACATAGAAGCAACTGTGGTCGCGACTGCCGTCATCCTCGATCCTAGACAGACGCGCCGAGCGCAAACGATCAATTCATCATCGCCTGCTCAAACGGCTCGGCGTAATCGCATTCCTTCTGCGGACAGACCTTTTCTGTTCCTCGCCGCTTGGTGGTCTTGATCGTTAGCATGCGATGCCCGCATTTCGGGCAGGTTTCGGCAAGCGGCAAATTCCACACCGCGTACTTGCAGTCAGGGTAACGCGCGCACGAATAGAATACCTTACCGTAGCGCGATTTGCGCTTGAGCATGGAACCTTCGCGACACTCGGGACAAACGACGCCGGTGTCCTCGGGTTTCTCCAGCGGTTCCATGTGATTGCAGTTGGGATAACCGCCGCACCCGATAAACTTGCCATAACGCCCGCGCTTTATTACCAAGTGGGAACCGCATTTTGGACAGGTGCGGCCCTCGACAATCTGCGGCTCGCCGCTGCCACCCTCCTGATCATCGACATTGCGCGTGTAATCACATTCGGGATAGCCGGTGCAACCGATGAAATACCCGTTTCGTCCAAGCCGCTTGGCGAGCGCTTTGCCGCACTTCGGGCATGTCTCTTCGAGCATTTCCACACCCGGGCGCTCGACGTTTTCCTTGGAATCGACCTGACCCTTGAAATCTTTCCAAAACACCTTGAGCAACGGTCGCCATTCCTTCTCACCTCGGGCAATCGCGTCCAAATCATCCTCAAGCCGCGCAGTAAATTCATAGTCCACGTAATCATGGAAATGTTGCGACAAGAATTTGTTGACTACGCGACCAACATCCGTTGGCTGAAAGCGGCGTTTCTCCAAGGTCACGTACTCGCGCTGTACCAGTGTGGAGATAATCGTCGCGTAGGTCGACGGCCGCCCGATACCGTACGCTTCGAGCGCCTTGACCAAGCTCGCCTCGGTGAAGCGAGGCGGTGGCTCGGTGAAGTGCTGTTCATTGCGAATCTCCTTCAGCGCCGTTTGCTCGCCCTTCTCCAAGGCCGGCAGCAACATCTGGTCTTCTTCCGACGTCGCCATGTCGTCGCGTCCTTCTTGATACACCATCATGAAGCCCGGGTTGACCACTGTGGAGCCGGTCGCGCGGAAGATGTTGCCCGGCCCAGCTTCGAGATCGATGGCGACCGTATCCAACGTAGCGTGCAACATCTGGCAAGCGACCGTGCGTTTCCAGATGAGTTCATAAAGCCGCAGCTGATCGGGCTTGAGAAAACGCCGGATATCTTCCGGCGTGCGCCGCACCGAAGTCGGGCGTATGCCTTCATGCGCCTCCTGCGCATTCTTCGACTTGTTCTTGTAGACCTGCGGACTCTCCGGCAGGTTTTCATCGCCGTAACGTTCCTTAATGAGCTCGCGAATCTCTTGGATTCCCTCGGCCGCCAGATTTACGGAGTCCGTGCGCATGTAGGTGATGAGTCCGACGGTTTCCCCCTCGATCTCCGCGCCCTCGTAAAGCTGCTGCGCGACCCGCATCGTGCGTTGGGCACTATAACCAAGCTTGCGCGAGGCCTCCTGCTGCAGCGTCGAGGTGGTAAAGGGTGGGGCCGGGTTGCGTTTGCGTTGCTTCTTGTCGACCGCGGTGACCAGCAGGCGACCACCAGCGCCCTTTTTTAGCGCCGCTTTGATCTCGCCGGCACGCTCGCTGTCGCCGACGGCGAACTGATCCAGCTTGTCGCCGGCGAAGTGCGTGAGCTTGGCGACAAACTCCTTACTTTTGGCCTCGACGTCCGCCTCGATGGTCCAGTATTCGCGCGGCTTGAAGCGCTCAATTTCCTCCTCGCGCTCCACGATCATACGCAGTGCCGGGCTCTGCACGCGCCCCGCCGAGAGGCCGCGGCGCACCTTCTTCCAGAGCAGCGGCGAAAGATTGAACCCTACCAGGTAGTCGAGCGCACGCCGCGCCTGCTGCGCATTGATCAGATTAGAGGAAAGCTCGCGCGGATGCTGCATGGCCTCCTGGATCGCCCGTTTGGTGATCTCGTAGAACTCCACGCGGTGCACCGGCTTGTCATCAAGTGTGCCGCGCTCCTTGAGGATCTCGCTCAGGTGCCAGGAAATGGCCTCACCCTCACGATCAGGGTCAGTAGCAAGGTAGAGCGCGTCCGCGCGTTTCATGGCTTTAGCAATGGCGTCTACATGTTTCTTATTTTTCTCGATTAGCTCGAACTTCATCGCAAAACCGTTTTCAGTGTCGACCGCACCCTGCTTAGGAATCAAATCGCGCACATGCCCATAGGAAGCAAGCGCGGTGAAGTCCTTGCCCAGATATTTGGCCATTGTCTTGGCCTTCGCGGGTGATTCGACAACGATCAGATTTTTTGCCATCGACTATGGATACCCCACACAGTGGTGATCGCGCAAGCGCCGCGCACTACTGCGGTTACAAGTTACTGATAAATGCCACCGTAGGGCAGCTCCCAAATGCTTCCTCTGTCACTAAGGATAGATTATTACGGTAACCATACGCAGCGCCACGCTGCTACAGGCCACAGGCGGCGGATTTTCCAGGATAAGGTGTATGGTTTGTCAAGTCTGAGGCCACTGGCCTTACAGATCGCCTGCGTCGGCGCTCTGATAATCAGTGTAGTGGGCGTACTGAATAGTCAAACACCAAATCCTCAACGATGCCGTATGCTTGCTCTTGATCAGGCTGATTGAACAGTATCAACAACATTATCCACTTTAGCTGTTCCAGCTCGATCTCGTCGGTATCAAGTGCCATCAAGCGATCGATCACCATTTCCCGTGTCTTTGGTTCGAGCACACCGCTCTGTTCCATCGACAACAAGAATCCGCGACTCTCAGCACTTAACCTCGCCTGCTCATGCTCGGAATAACAACGCACGGAGCCAGGCACACGCTGCTGCAATGAGTCCACATCCTGGCGGCGCAAGTTGGACAAACCTTCGAGCCAGGTAAAGGCCTTATTGATCTCGCCTTTGGGAAAACCGGCCTGCGAAAGCTCGCTCGATAAGGTTTCCTGGTCCTGGCTGATCTCAGGGTCTTCATCCATGTAATTCTCGAACAGATACATCAAGACATCAAACACGTTCTCTTTCATGAATCGCCCTTGGTCCTATTCAAACGCGCATGTATCTTCCACCAGCACAAGCCGCGACCAATCCCAGCAACTCCATCTCAACAAGCATGGAGGAAATAGTATGCGGCGTCAATCCGCTGCGCTCGACTAACGTATCAACACTCGCAGGGTCATGACCAATGTGGTCCAGCAGCACCAACAGCCGCGGGTCGGGGCTCGGGACTGGCGGATAATCGTTAGTCACAGCGTGCTGCTCGGTCAATGTCACGAGTGCACCGAGTTCCTCGATAATGTCTCGCGCGGTTTCCACCAACTTCGCGCCCTCACGAATGAGGGCATGACAACCGCGCGCAAGCGGTGAGTGAATCGAACCGGGGATGGCGAAGACTTCGCGTCCCTGCTCGCTCGCATAGTGGGCGGTGATAAGGGAGCCGCTATGCAGTGCCGCCTCAACGACCAAGGTGCCCACACTGAGTCCACTGATGATGCGATTACGTCGTGGAAAATTTTCCGCCTTTGCCGGTGTGCCGAGCGGGAATTCCGAAATGATCGCGCCGTGCTGCGCGATGCGCCGTGCCAACGATTGATGACGTGCGGGATAGATGCAATCGACACCAGTGCCCATGACCGCGATAGTCTGACCGTCGGCGTCTAACGCGCCACGATGCGCGGCACCGTCTATGCCGAGCGCCAGCCCGCTAGTCACAACCAGACCAGCCTGGGTGAGCGTGCGCGCGAACGCGTGGGCGGTGTCGGCGCCAGACGGGGTGGGATTGCGACTCCCGACCACGGCCAGCTGCGCACGCGACAGCAAGCGCATGTCGCCGTGCACGAACAGCAATAGCGGCGGGTAGGCGATCTCGCTCAACAAGCGCGGATACTCCGGGTCGAGGCAAGTCAGCAGATGGTGACCTGGCTGATCGAGCCAGGCGAGATGCCGTGCCAGAACCTCCGCGTCCGCACCGGCGAGAATATGATCGACCAGAGCGCTACGCTGTCCAAGTGCGGAAAGCAACTGCGCGCGATTGGCAGTGAAAACGGCCTCGATCGTGCCGAAATGCTGGAGCAAGGTGGCGAGGGTGTGAGAGCCCACACCCGGGACATGGTGCAGGGTCAGCCAGCAACGCAGCGCATGCGGAGTCAAGATCTTGCGTCCCTGATCCCGGCCGCACGGCCCGCGCGGGGCTGCGGCGAGCTACGGTGTGATCACGTCGTCGTCGATGTGGATCGGCCGGGTAGCATTGATCACCAGGCCGTAACTCAGTTGCTCGAAGCTACGAAATACCATCATCAGGCCGGACTCTTCCGGCGGTAGGCGGTACTTACCGCCTCTGACGGGGTCTTTGCGTTTGCCGGCGTTGCGCATGATACGCAATACCGTACCCTCATCGATACCGTCGTCCTGGCCCAGGTTGACGGTGACGATGGTGTAGGGTCCGAGCTCCGAGAGCGCCTCAAACGCCGTGACGATGCGGCCCTTCACGTCTTTTGCGGGGGCATGCGGGAAGAAGTAGGGCAACGGCTCACGTGCCGGGGCAACCAATAACGAATCACTCGGCAGGATCTCTTGCTTGACCTTCGTAACCACGAGCCTTGCGGGGTCACCCGGTTCTAGCATCCTGGCATCACCCAGATATACCGCCTCGTAACCGAGAGTCTTGTGGCCGTCGCGGATGCGTTGACCCCGGCGATACAACTGGTACACCTCGGCATCGGTGTTCTTGAGCCCACGGGCATAAAACTCGCTGTTATCCCCAAGCGCGATGCGATCATCCAAACCAACGGTGACGTAACCGGCCTTCTTCAGCTCGTTCTTATCGACCACCAACGGCTTTGATAGAAACGGTAATATCTGCTCAGGCGATATCGTTGGTATGGGTTTTTCTAGCGGTTTTTCGATGATGCGTGGCGAGAGCTTGGTCACCCGTCCCGAGGGGGCGCCCTGCACACCTTCATATTCCCGCACCACCGGGGCTTCGGCAGGACCCTTTGGAGCACCCTCTGGCGCGGCACCCTCCGGGGCTACCTGTGCCGGACGCTCGGCTACCGTAACCTGGGGCCGCCCGCCAACGAAGCGCAACACCAGTACATCGCCTGGGTAAATAAGGTGGGGATTGGCGATCTGCTCATTGATAGTCCATATCTTGGGCCAGTTCCATGGACTTTGCAGGAAGCGGCTAGCGATATCCCACAGGGTATCACCCCTTTGCACGACGTAACGGTCGGGGTGATCCGGTCGCAACTGCACGACATCGCCTTTCTGGACGACCTCAGTCGTCTCTGTCTGGCCAAAACTGCTGACGCCCGTGACCAACAACAGCGCCACGACGACACTCAAGAGCGGGTTCCGCATAGCTGTCATCTTATCTATCATTTAGCATTGGTCTTTAGCGCATGAGTGTAGTCCAAACTTTCCGCACCCGCCAACGCGGTTCCAGGGAAAATCGCTATTGGATTCAACGACATCTGCCTCGATAATAATCCAGTTTAGTAACAGGGGAAACCAACGCCATCAACGCACTGTCGAATTCGCCATGGTCATCAGACAAATACTGCACTACCCAGACCCACGCCTGCGCCGCGTTGCCGAGGCGGTGGAGCGTGTGGACGATGAGATCAGAGCACTGATCGACGACTTGGCCGATACGATGTACCAGGCACCCGGCATTGGCCTGGCCGCACCCCAGATCAACGTGGCCAAGCGCATCATTGTCATCGACACATCCTCAACGAAGAGCGAGCTGCTGGTGCTCGTTAATCCGGAGATCATCGATCGGCAAGGTGAGCAGACGCTGGAGGAGGGCTGCCTGTCCGTGCCAGGTATCTACGACACCGTCACCCGCGCCGAACGCATCAAGGTCCGCGCCCTCGATCGCCATGGCAAACTGTTCGAGTTGGAAACTAGCGAGCTATTGGCGACTTGCATCCAACACGAGATCGACCATCTGGAGGGCAAGCTTTTCGTGGACTACCTCTCGCGCCTTAAGCAACAGCGGATTCGCAAGAAGATGCAAAAACAGGACCGGCTGGCGATGTAGCCGGGCCCGCGCGCGCCTGTGAATATTGTCTTCGCCGGGACCCCAGCATTCGCCGTGCCTTCCCTGCGTGCGCTGGCGGCTGCCGGTCATGTTCTGGCCGCTGTCTACACCCAGCCCGATAGACCGGCAGGGCGGGGACGCCGCACCACTGAAGGTGCGGTAAAGCGGGCAGCCCTGGAGCTACGGTTGCCGGTGCAGCAACCTAGCAAAATGACGGCACAGACGGCCGCCGAGCTGCGGCAGCTTGCGCCGGATGTCATGGTGGTGGTTGCCTACGGCCTTATCCTACCGGAAGCCGTGTTACAGGTGCCGCGTCACGGTTGCATCAATGTCCATGCCTCGCTGCTGCCGCGCTGGCGGGGTGCGGCGCCGATTGTGCGTGCCATCGAAGCCGGGGACCCAATTACGGGCATTACCATCATGCAGGTCGATGCCGGGCTGGACACCGGCGACATTCTTGCGCAACGTGAAACACCGATCAGCGAAGACGATACCGCACAAGCGCTGCACGACCGTCTCGCCGAACTTGGTGCGGAGTTGCTGGTGCAAACATTGAATACCATTGCCACGGGTACCATTGCGCCGCTACCTCAAGACCATGCAGCAGCGTGTTATGCAGCAAAGATCCACAAGTCCGAGGCGTTGCTCGACTGGGCCGAGCCTGCCCAGGTGCTGCATCGGCGGATTCGCGCCTTTAATCCGTGGCCGGTGGCCTACACGCACTTCCGTGGGCGCGTCTTGCGCATCTGGGAGGTGGGCCCGGTGGAACAACCAACGCAAGAGGCGCCTCCGGGCACCCTGGTGGTGGTCGACCGAAGCGAAATTCACGTGTCCACGGGGGCCGGTACACTGCCGATACGACGCTTGCAGCTCGAAGGCGGTAAGCCGCTTGACGTGCAGGCGTTCGTGAATGGCTACCACCCAAAACCGGGGGAGCGCCTGATATGAGCCCCGGCCGCTCTGCACCACCCGCCGTGGCCGAGGCTGATGCTGCGTTGGCGGCTGCCGGCGCACGCGCCATCGCTGCTCGCATCGTCGCGCGCGTAGTGCACGGCCGCTTACTGGACCGAGCCCTTGAGAGGGAGTTGCCGACAGCACCGCCGGGGCAGGTACCGTTGATACAGGAGATGACCTATGGGGCGTTGCGTTTCGCGCCGAAGCTGCAGACGCTCAGTACGCGCCTGCTCAAAAGACCGCTACGCGAGCGCGACGCCGACGTTAGTGCGCTGTTGTGGGTAGGCCTGTATCAACTGATCCATATGCGCATACAAGAATATGCGGCGGTATCGTGCAGCGTTGAGGCGGCGACGTGGCTCGACAAACCCTGGGCCAAGGAATTGATTAACGCCTGTCTGCGCCGGTTCTTGCGGGAAAAATCAGCGTTGCTTGCCGAGACCGCGGCCGATCCGGAGGCCCGTTACAGCCACCCGTTGTGGCTGTTGGACGCGTTAAAGCAGGCCTGGCCTGCACATTGGCCGGCCATCGTCGAGGCGAATAACGAGCGCCCGCCGCTCAGTTTGCGGGTCAATCTGCGGCGAGGGACACGCGAGGAGTACTTGCAGCGACTACGGACCGCTGGCCTCGATGCAACACCGCTACCCCATAGCGATAGTGGTGTCGTTCTGCAAGAACCCGTCCCGGTGAGCGCGTTGCCGGGTTTCGCCGAAGGAGCCGTTTCCGTTCAGGATGGAGCCGCGCAGTTGGCAGCGTCGCTGCTCGATATGCAGCCCGGTCAGAACGTGCTCGATGCCTGCGCTGCTCCGGGCGGCAAGTTGTGTCATCTACTTGAGCGAGCGCCGGAAGGCACGCGCATGGTCGCGCTCGACAAAGAGCCGGCACGCCTACCGCTTATCCAGCAAAACCTGCGTAGGCTTGGCCTTACCGCCGAGGTGGTGTTGGGTGATGCTAGCGAGCCGGGCAGCTGGTGGGACGGGCGGTCATTTGACCGGATACTGCTTGACGTACCGTGCTCGGCAACAGGTGTTATTCGTCGCCATCCGGACATCAAACTGCATCGCACACCAGCCGAGCTGGGGAAGTTGCAACGCCTGCAGGTGGCGATCCTGCAAGCTTTGTGGCCGCTGCTACGTAGCGGGGGTAAGCTGTTGTACATGACCTGCTCGGTGCTGCCGGGGGAAAACGATGAGCAGTTGCAAGCCTTCTTGGCCGAGCACGCCGACGCCGGTGTCGCCCCGCTGTCCTTGCCGTTCGCGCTGGCGCGAAATCCAGGTGTACAAATCCTCCCCGGTGAGCAGGGCATGGACGGCTTCTACTATGGGTGCCTACGTAAGAGCTAGTTGCCTGCTGACGCTATCGTTGTGGCTCGTGCCCAGCGGCAGCGCCAGCGCAGACTTCACAGTCACCGAGGTTAGGCCGCGGATCGTTGACCAGTCGCTAGCGATTTCCGGCAACCTGGACCTGGAACTGACCTCGAGGGTGCAGGAGGCGCTAAGTAAAGGCGTGCCAATCGAGGTACTCATCGATATTGATCTCTACCGTGTGCGCACAGTTTTGTGGGACGCGCGCGTGGCAGACTGGGTATTGCACCGCAGAATCAGTTACCATGCGCTGTCACGCCAGTATCTAGTGACCGGACACAGGCACGATGCCGATGCCATTGAGAGTTTCACGTCGCTGCAGGCGGCACTTGCCAATATGGGCCTACTCGACGACCTAAAGCTTCCGCTTAAGCGTAACTTGCAATCAGCCAGTCAATTCTATGTCAGTGTACGGGCCAGCCTTGACATAGACTCCTTGCCGGCACCTTTGCGGCCGGTGGCCTACACCTCACTTGCCTGGCGCCTGAGTAGTGGATGGACCAGATGGAACGTGCAGCGTTAAAACGTTACGCCACCGGTGTTGTCCCGCTCGCCGTGTTCTCGGTGCTGTTGCTGGCAGCGTTGTTCCTAATGAGCATCGCCACCCAGAGCTCTACGCTACTGGGGCCGCTGTATTCCGTATTTCTCGTCATCAGTATCTTCGGCATTCTGCTGCTGCTCGGGTTGATCCTGGTAAGCCTGATCCGTCTGGCGGTGCAGTTCCGGGCACGCGTTATGGGGTCGCGCCTGACGTTGCGTCTGCTCGGGATGTTCGCCGTGCTGGCTGTGGCGCCTGTCGCCATCGTCTTGGTGTTTTCGCTACAGGTCGTTAACCGCGGCATTGATAGCTGGTTCGACGTCAGGACTGAGAAGGCACTGGATGATGCGTTGCTGGTAGGACGCGCAGCACTCGACGCCATCAAGCAGGAGCTGTTGAAGAACGCGAAGTCCATAGCGGTCGAGCTTGAAAGCAGCCCAGATAAGCTGGCCGTGCCAGCGCTCGATTTTCTGCGGGACAAATACGCCATCGCCGAGCTTACGCTGTTCTCGCAGGACGGTCGCATTATCGCCTCCAGCAGTGAGGCCGGTCCCGGCACCGCCACGCTGGTGCCGGATCGGCCCAGCGATGCCATCCTCTCGCAGGCTCGCCAAGGCCAAGCGTACGCCAACCTCGATGCCATCAGAAAGGGTGATTTACAGTTACGGGTGGTGGTACCGGTCTATGGGCGTGAGGTCGGCGCTTCGGTACGACTGCTGCAGATCTTGCAGCCGTTACCGACACGTTATGCAGAGCTCAGCCAGAGCGTGCAAACGGCATTCGCCGAATACCAGAAGCTTATCTATCTGCGCGGGCCGCTTAAGTTTGGTTTCACGCTGACCCTCGGCTTGGTGGCCCTGCTTACTATCCTCATTGCCGCCTGGGCAGCGATCTTTTCGGCACGCCGCTTGGCGGCGCCGATACGCGATCTCGCCGCTGGCACCCGTGCAGTGGCCGATGGTGACTACGGCAAACAGCTTCCTGTGCAAGGCAAGGACGAATTCGGTATTCTCGTGCAGTCCTTTAACGATATGACGCACAAGATTCGCGACGCGCAAGACCAGATAAAGCGCAGCCGCGCGGAAGCCGAGATGCAGGGCACTTACCTGCAGACTGTGCTGACCCACTTATCCTCGGGCGTACTGTCCTTTGACGGACGCAACTGTCTACGCACCCACAACGCCGCCGCCGCACAGATCCTGCGCATCGATCTCGGGCCCGCAACCGGCAAGTCGCTTGATTGGATCGCCAACTCGCACCCGGAACTTGGCGCTTTCTGCGAGGCTGTTCATATCGCTACTGAGGGAAGTCGCAATGAATGGCAAGCCGAGATTACCCTCGCCGGTCAGGCTGGTAAGCGTACATTGATCCTGCGCGGCACCATGTTGCCGGGACCACAGCGCGGCAAAGGCGGCTTCGTACTGGTATTCGACGATGTCACGGCGCGCATCCAAGCCGAACGCGACGCCGCCTGGCGCGAGGTGGCGCGGCGCCTGGCCCATGAGATCAAGAACCCGCTTACACCGATACAGCTGTCGGCCGAGCGTATCCGCCACAAGTGCATGTCGGCGCTTGCGGATACTGAACAGCGCACACTCGATCGCGCGACCCATACCATCATCGAGCAAGTAGAAGCGCTCAAGTCCATGGTCAATGCATTTTCGGACTACGCTCGACCTGTGCAGATGCAGACCGGGCTGATGGACCTGAACCGTCTGATCCGAGATGTGGTCGAACTGTATGGCACTGAAGTGGTCAATCTGGCCAGCTCGGCGTCGGTAGCCAAACGGCCACGCGCGGCGCGCGGCAAAGGGCCGAAACTCCGATCGAAACGACTAACAGTTGAGCTCGACCTCGATGTCGACATGCCGGCTATCCACGCCGATGCTGGCAGGCTGCGTCAAGTGTTGCATAACTTGTTGCTCAATGCGCGCGATGCATTGGCCGAGCACGCGCGTCCGCTAATTCGCATCCGCACGCGTCACGCGACGCACGACGGCTCTAGCTCGGTGCAACTGGCGATCGAGGACAACGGCCCGGGAATCCCTGCCGCGCTCATGGACCATCTGTTCGAGCCCTATGTAACCAGCCGTGAGAAGGGCACTGGGCTCGGTCTAGCTATCGTGAAAAGAATCATCGAGGAGCATAATGGCACTTTGCTAGCGGAAAACATCAACGGCGGCGGTGCCCGCGTCAGCATCACGCTGCCGGTGGATCAAACGCTGTCTTTGAATAAGGAAGCGCCAACGCCATCCGGGCTGGCTGTAACGCGCAAACAACGGGCATGACGAGCGAGCGTATTCTGGTAGTCGATGATGAGCCGGATATTCGCCGGCTGGTCCAGGAAATCCTGGAGGATGAACAATACCGGGTGGTCACGGCCAAAGACGCGGCCAGCGCGCGCGAAGCCTATAGCAACGAGCGTCCCGATCTCGTGCTGCTGGATATCTGGATGCCCGACACGGACGGCATTTCGTTACTTAAAGAATGGTCGCGCGCTGGCGCGCTCGTGCCCGTGGTTATCATGTCGGGACACGGCACGGTGGACACTGCGGTCGAGGCTACTCGCTTGGGTGCCTTCGATTTCATCGAAAAGCCGCTTTCCATGGGCAAGCTTTTGGCCACGGTTGATCGCGCCCTGCAAGGTGTCGGCGATGAGCAGGCGACGAGTCGCCGTGGCGAAGAGCCGCAGGTATCGATTCCTATCGGTAGGAGCGCGCTCATGCGGCAATTGCGCGATGACATCGAGCGCATCGCTGCTACCGACAGCTGGGTGCTTATCAGCGGCGAGGAAGGCTGTGGCAAGATCGTCGCCGCACGCTATCTGCACCAAAAAAGCGCGCGCTCAAACCAACCTTTGGCCGAAATCTCCTTCGCCGCGTTACCGGCGAAGGAGATTGCGCCACAGCTCTTCGGTCGCCAAGAAGCTAGCGAGACCCATATCGGCGCGCTAGAGCGTGCTAACGGCGGCACACTGCTGTTGCATGAAGTGAGCGACCTGGAGTTGGCGACGCAGGCGCGACTGCTGGGGGCGCTGGAAGACAAGCGTCTTGTGCGCGTCGGTGGCGGCAAGCCGGTCGAGCTCAACGTGCGCATTATTGCCACCTCCAAACAAGACGTCGACAGGGCTGTGAGCGAGGGGCGTCTGCGCGAAGAGCTGTATTATCGGCTCAACGTTATGAGACTACACGTGCCGCCGTTGCGCCAACATCGCGAGGATGTGCCTGAGCTGGTTAGCTACTATGTTGACTGGATGGTGGAGCACCAACAACTGCCCTACCGCAGGTTTTCGACCGCCGCCATGAATAGATTACGCAACTACACCTGGCCGGGTAATGTGCGTGAGCTGCGTAACGTGGTTCAGCGTTTGCTGGTACTCGGTCGCGAGGGCGAAATCGGCGAACAGGAACTGGAGCGCGCGCTGGGCGCGCAGCCGACACCGACACACGCATTGCCCGAAGCACAGTTTAATCAACCGTTGCGGGTCGCCCGCGATCAATTCGAAAAGGCTTACCTCGAGTATCACCTAAAGCGCACCCACGGAAACGTCAGTGAGCTGGCGCTGGTCGCCGACATGGAGCGCACCCACCTGTATCGCAAACTGAAAAGCCTCGGCATCGATCCAAAATCGATCAGGACGAAGTAGCGGCGATCTGCAGAAACTCTAACTAAGATGAAGATTATCGTCCTGGGCGCGGGCCAGGTGGGTACGTCGGTCGCGGAGAATCTCGTAACCGAGAACAATGACATCACGGTTGTCGATATCGATACGACTCGCTTGCAGGAGCTGCAGGACCGTCTCGATATTCGCACGGTAGCAGGAAGCGCATCGCACCCCGACACGTTGCGTCAGGCGGGCGCCGAAGACGCCGATATGATTCTCGCTGTCACCAATAGTGATGAGGCGAATATGACCGCCTGTCAGGTTGCCTATACGCTATTCCACACCCCCACCAAGATCGCTCGCATTCGTGCCGCCGAGTATCTGTCGCATCCGGAGATCTTTGCCCAGGACGCGATCCCGGTCGATGTCATCATCTCCCCGGAAGAGATCGTCGCCGGCTACATCGAGCGATTGATCGAGTTCCCCAGTGCCCTGCAAGTACTGGACTTCGCCGGCGGTCTGGTCGAGCTGGTCGCCATCAAGGCTTACTATGGCGGACCCATGGTCGGCCACGAGCTGAGCGAGCTCACGGGGCATCTACGCGGGATCGACTCGCGTGTCGCCGCGATCTATCGCGGCGACCGCCCGATCCTTCCCGAGGGAAGCACCGTAATCGAAGCCGACGACGAGGTGTTCTTCATTGCCGCCAAACAGCACATCGGCGCGGTCATGCGCGAGCTGCGCAAGCTCGATCAGCCGGTGAAGCGCGTGATGCTCGCCGGCGGCGGCAATATCGGCCGCCGGCTGGCGGCCGCGCTGGAGGAGCGCAACTATTTGACCAAACTGATCGAGGCGGATGCTGCGCGCGCGCGGCGGGTGGCAGCCGAGCTCAACAAGACCATCGTATTGCTCGGCAACGCGGCCGACGAGGAATTGTTGCAGAAGGAGGGCATCGAGGACACCGACACCTTTTGCGCAGTCACTAACGACGATGAGGCAAATATCCTATCGGCCATGCTGGCCAAGCGCCTGGGGGCACGCAAGGTGATGTCGCTCATTAAGAGCCCTGCCTACGTCGATCTCGTGCAAAGCGGCGCCAACATCGATATTGCGATCTCACCGCAGCAGGCGACTATTGGCAGTCTACTGGCGCACGTGCGTCGTGGTGATGTGGTTGCCGTGCACTCGCTGCGGCGCGGCGCGGCCGAGGCGATCGAAGCGGTGGCACACGGCGACGCTTCGTCCTCGCGGGTTGTCGGCCGCGCTATCCAGGACATCAAACTGCCTCCGGGCACGACCATAGGTGCGCTGGTACGAGATAAGAACGTTATCATTTGCCATCATGACACGGTGATTCACTCAAACGACCACGTCATCTTGTTTTTGGTGGATAAGCGCCACATTCCCGAAGTGGAGCGATTGTTCCAGGTAGACTTCAAGTTCGTCTAGCGCCGTGCACTTCCCCGCGATCTTGCGTGTCATGGGTATGCTGCTGATCCTGTTCAGCACATCCATGCTCCCGCCGATGGTGGTATCGCTGATTTACCATGACGGCACGAGCGGCGCGTTCGCCGTCGGCTTTCTTATTACCCTGGTAACCGGCGTGCTGCTATGGCTACCAGTAAGCGGTTCGCGCCGCGATATACGCGTGCGCGACGGCTTCATTATTGTCACCTTGTTTTGGTTGTTACTTGCGCTGTTCGGTTCCTTGCCCTTCGTCGTCTCCGAGCGCCCGCAGGTTTCATTCGTCAACGCATTTTTCGAGTCCATATCCGGTCTCACGACAACGGGTGCCACCGTGCTTTCGGGTATTGACCAATTGCCGGAGGCGGTTCGTTATTACCGCCAGCAGCTGCAATGGCTGGGTGGCATGGGAATTATCGTGCTGGCCGTCGCTGTCATGCCGATGCTCGGCGTCGGCGGTATGCAGCTGTACCGCGCGGAAACCCCTGGACCCATCAAGAACACCAAGCTCACGCCGCGCATCACCGAGACCGCCAAGGCCTTGTGGTATCTGTATCTAGGCCTGACCGCCGTGTGCGCGCTCGCCTATTGGCTAGCAGGTATGAATCTGTTCGACGCCATCGGCCACAGCTTTGCCACCATTGCGATCGGTGGCTTTTCCACCCATGACGCGAGCTTCGCCTACTTCGACAGTGACGCCATCGACATCGTGGCCATCGTCTTTATGCTGCTCGCGGGAATCAATTTTGCGCTGCATTTTCACGCCTGGCACCTGCGCAGCATCAGGCCCTATCTTGCCGATACCGAGGCCATGACCTATCTCGGTATTGTGCTAGCAACCGCCGTGATCAGCGTGGTTGTGCTGCTGTCGTTGGGCATCTTCAACAAATGGTACGAGGCCGTGCGACACGGCGTATTTCAGGCAGTCGCTATCGCAACCACCACGGGCTTCACTACCAGCGGTTACCACTTCTGGCCCAATCCGCTGCCCGTGCTGCTGCTGTCGGCCAGCTTTATTGGCGGTTGTGCCGGCTCCACTGCCGGCGGCATGAAAGTGATCCGTGCGTTGCTGCTGTACAAACAGGGGATGCGCGAGATCTTCCGCCTCGTTCATCCCGATGCGTTGATGCCGGTGAAGGTAGGTGGCAAGCCGATGGCGGATGAGATTATCAGCGCCGTGTGGGCTTTTTTCTTTCTCTATGTCTTCAGTTTCGTGGTGCTGTCGCTCGCCATGAGCGCCACTGGCGTCGACCTGGTGACCGCCTACTCAGCGGTTGCCGCCTGCCTGAACAACCTCGGTCCCGGCCTCGGTGAGGTTAGCCAGAACTATGCCGGCGTTTCTACTGCCGGCAAATGGATACTGTGTCTCGCCATGTTGCTCGGTCGCCTCGAGCTGTTCACGCTAATGGTATTGTTCACGCGCACGTTATGGCGCGGCTAGACTGCTATACATCTCGCTAGATGCCCCCATAGCGGAGACACGCACCCCTTCCATGACACTGATTGACAACCTTGAGACGATGCTTGGCCGCGGCCAGGACAACGCGCTCGTACGCTATGGTCTGGGCAACGAGTATTTGAAGCTGCATCAGTACGACCACGCAATTCGACACCTACAAAAAGCCGTAGAGTTCGATCCGCGGTATTCGGCGGCCTGGAAACAACTGGGCAAGGCCTACGCAGGGGCCGAACAGACCAACCAGGCGATTGCCGCATATGAAGCAGGCATTGGCGCCGCTGAAGCAAAAGGCGATGTGCAGGCGGCCAAGGAAATGCAGGTGTTCCTGAAGCGCCTCAAGAAACCCTAGACGCCAGCAGAAGTTTCATGTGCCGACACCATAGATGATATCAATCACAACGCGTGAGTTACGGTCTATCAACACAACGTCGTTGCCCACCTCGAGGCGTACGTAGGGCTGGGACAAGGGTGCCAGTTGCGCCTCCAACGCAGGCGGCAACCGGCGACTCGGAAGAGTGGGCGGCAGCACGTCCTGCCGGACAAGTCCTGTGGAAGGCGCTTGCTGCTCGCGCTTGTGACGTTGGTAATACTCCATAATGATCTGGCGCTCCCGCCCACTGAACCCTGCATGGGCCGCGCGACCGCTATCTTCAATCACCACACTACCGGAGCTGGCGACATGAGTTGCGCAGCCCCCAAGCAATGGCGTCACCATCACCATCATGAACACTTGTCGCATATACCGCTCTCCCAGACAAAACCGCGACTGCCATCGGGGATCTTGCAGCAGGGGCGAGACGCCGTCGATTACGGCACAGTAGACTGCGCCTGATCGCGGTTTCATCGTTGTCTCCCGGGTTAGCCGAGTATAGGCTAGGCTAGCGCCCTGAAAAAAAGCACATGGAAGACAATGATCAGTACCAGCACCGCTGCGTACAGCAACGCTTGCAATGGACGCTCGGTCGCGAGTCGCCGAACATTTAGCAGCGTTCCCCGCAGTGGCCCATGTCCGGACGCGGCGGCAAGCTCGGCGTATTCCGCGCGCACGCGTCGCGCCCTTGTACGATCGTGGGTCTCGATCAGCTTGCGTGCCCCCTCATAATCGCCGTCGTTACTCACCCAAATCGCACCGGGTGCAAGCCCGAAAACGCCGCTCGGCGTTTGATAGTGAGCAATACCGTTATCGCTTAGCAGCGCGAGCACCGCTTCGACTTCCTCCGGGCTGGCGTTCGCTAAATCATACACGCGTTTTGTCATGCGTCGTTCTCTTCCCTTTCGGCTGGTCAGGGTAGTGTCGGCGCGCCCCATTCACGCGCCGTGCAACGACTCTGCCACCCGGCTCAAGCGTGCCATCGCCTCAGCTGCCACGTCCTGCATGGAGCCGTCACCCTCCAGCCCAGTGGCTGTAATCTGGGCAGTCGGATTGGCGATACGAACGATGGCGCTGCGGGCCGAATCGCGCTCGACGGTAATGTTGCAAGGTAATAGCAAACCAACATCGGCCCGCTGCGACAGTGCGCGGTAGGCCAGCTGCGGATTGCAGGCACCGAGGATGGAATATTGGCGAAACTCGCGTCCTAGTTTTTCTTTGAAGATATCGTGTATCTCAATTCTGGTTATTACCCCGAAACCTTCTTTTCTTAACGCGTCGAGCACACGCTCTAGCGCTTTTTCGTATGGAACATTGAGATGCACTTCGAGGCCCAGATCCGTGCGCATGGCAACGCGTCCTCTGCCGATGACGTCAACAAGAATGACAGATCACTACCTAACATCCAGCATTGTAGCAGTCGCCCCTACCGGCACGCAGCGCAACGATGGCAGCCCACCCGTCTTGGCGAAAGCCCCCTTCCTGCACTACCCACCGATGCTAACGCCACTAATGCGCAGCGTCCCGTACGCAACGCTACGTTCCGGCAATGTTGGTAGTTACAGCGCAACAGCATACTGAGCCACGGCCTCTTCGTTCCAAGCAACGCCGGTGCCCGCGCGCAACGGGATCTGTACGCATCCATCAGCGACTTGCAGTGGCTCCGCTAGAATCGGGCTGGCCCAATCAACGAACTCGAGCCAATGGCCGGTTGGCGTGAGTGCCAGCAGATGGCAAGACACCTCGGGAAAAATGTGACTGGAAACCTCGATCGCCGCGCTTTCCGCCAGTGCTGCGGCCCGCAGCCATCCGCTTACCCCGCCAATGCGCATGAGGTCAAACATCATATAATCACAGGCCTGCGCTGCGATTGCGTCGCCCACGGCTTTGGGTCCGTAGAAGTTTTCGCCGAGCTGTATCGGCGTGCTCACTTCGCGCGCAATCTTGGCATTGCCTTGCAGATCATCGTAAACGGTGGGCTCTTCGATCCAGTACACGCCCTCACTATCGAGCGCCTGCCCGCGGCGTATGGCCTCGACCACCGAGAGCCCTTGATTGAAGTCACACGGCAGTAGTATCTCATCACCAATCACCTTACGTACCGCGCGCAGCGCCGCCAGGTCTTCTCCGAGCGTGGGTCGGCCCAGGCGCATCTTGACGGCCGCGAAGTTGCCGTCGACGATCAGCTCCTGTGCCTCGGCCGCCGCCTGTGCCGGTGCAACCAGGCCTAGCCCGTTGCTGTTGTAGGCGCGTACGCGCCGCGGTTGACCACCTAACAGCGTAACCAGTGGCACGCCCGCGGCCTGGGCCAGCGCGTCCCAGCAGGCAATGTCGAAACCCGCTACGGCCATTAGTGATAGGCCCTGGTGCCCCATGAGGGTCAAGGCGCGAGTCGCTTTCGCATACAATTCGACGGGTGCGACGACATCGCCGTGGGTTAACGTGCTGATATCCCGCAGCAGCGCTGCCAGATAAGCGTTACCGCGGGCAAAGTATCCGAATAGATAGCTGCGGCCGGTAATGCCCTCCTCGGTGTGCAGATCGAGCAATAGCAGCGGTACCTGCTCGATAGCGACCACACGCGTGACTAGCGGGCGCTTTATCGGCACAACCACCGAACGGGTGCTAATCTCGCGTATGGTCAGTTTCAAGTCGCCAGCTAGTCGGCCCATATTCGGCTGCGCTGCCTTTGCATCGATGTGCGTATGTCTCGAGGCTAGATGCTGCGTTCCCGCGGATTGAATATCTGTGGTACGTCGGGCAGGGGTTTTCGTGGCAATGCTGGTGGCGGCACGATCTCGATGTTCAGTTGCCCGAGGTCCTGAAAGGACTGGCGTGTGAATGGGTTCATGATCCTGACCGTCGCCCCCTTTTCAATCGCCTCCTCGACCAGTTTCTGCAACCTTTCGGCGACATTGGCCTGCCACGGTAGCACGTAGTAGCGTGGCGTTAGTGCGCCATCTAGACGCAGCCACAGATAAATCGCCTTACCCTCGTCGAGACTCACACCGAGCACCGTAGCCTCCGCTACATTCCTGTCCGCCCATTCCTGTGTCATCGGTTTGGGCTTGCTCAAGAGTTCGTTCATAGCAAGATAGGCGAGCGGCACGAAGAAGGCGGTGGCGACCACCGCGGCTGTGCGTACGAAGGTGGCGCGCGGTGCCCAGATGGCGATGCTGGCGAGCACAGCCGCGACCCCGATCAAGGCCGCGAAAAGCAATACGATTAGAACTTCCATCCTCCGGGCGCCGTCACCAGTCTGTGTCGTAGCGTCGTCACACTGCCGGGCACCAGCTCACCTTGCCCGGTAAGTTGAAAACGAAACGCCGTCTCTTCTTGGTTGTGCCGTTTGAGCACAACCTGGGTTTGCAATATCTGGTGCAGATCATCGTAGCGCTCGCGCACGCTAACGACCACCTTCACCGGCACCTCCATACCCGCTGGCAGCGCCCCGTACATGTGCACGTTAACGATATAGTCGCCGGCGGCAATGCCACGGCTGTAAGACACCTCGTAGTTTTGGCCGCTGGCATCACCTTCCGCGCCCAAATCATCACGCAACAAATTAAAGAAATGGCCGTCGGGGTTAAAAAAACCCACCGGCGAATCACCGGGCGCCTTTACCCACAGATCGACATCGACTGGCATCTCATTGGGCCAGTGTATTTCCACGACGACGTGCCCCGGAGCCATCTGTTCCTGCTCCTGTCGCTTGGCCTTGCTCAAGTGGGGCAGCAACATGATGACCATGGCCACAAAGCCCACCAGCGCCAACATGATCACGTCGCGGAAAACGGTGCCGGTAGAGTCTTCATTGAATTGTTCACTTTCCCACACGGCGCTCACCGTACTCCAGCGTTGCATTAAACAGGCGGGTCGTGCCGCTCGCGAGCAAACGATAGTTGATCATCAACCAGACGTGCAGCACTGCGCCGATCAGGGTCGTGTAGAGCGCGATCGACATGCCGGTGATCAACGTTGCCACCATCGGTGCGACACTCTCCACGGTCACCGCCGAACGCGGATCGACCCCAGACAGAGCAATGATGAAACCGATCACTGTGCCGACAAGACCGAGGAACACCAGCATGTTGGCGACATGATAGACAATCGCGATGTAATTGCTCAGCCGCAGGCGTAACACGTTAGTTGCAATCACGCGGCTGTCGGACGCACCGTGCTCGATTATCGAGAGGTACTTGTATGCTTTCGAGTCTGGTCGAGGCGTACCAGCCTTCATGTCATTAAGCTCAACGCTGGTGTGCCACACCCTGGTTGCGGCCAACGCCAAACCGAACAAGAACACACCAATGATCAGCAGCGAGAACCAGAGCGTGTAACCGCTAAAGGCCGCATCCAGCCAGCCCCGCAAGTAAACGGCCGTTAGCAGGCCGGCAGCCACGATGTTGATCAACGCGAACCGCAGTACCAGCAAGTAACGATGGTACATACTGGCACCCACGACTACCGATACGGAGTTGTCGGCTTTATCCCATTGGTCTGACGCTAGCGCCATATACTGCTGCCTCATTCAGCTTGGTTTGACTAAAGCCACGCCGCTACGAAACAGGCCAGCGCGTATTTTGCGCTCTTGCGAAAGCGCTGTCGAACCTAGCGTTTTACGACACCATGCCGAGTAAACACGCGATGTGCAGGGGATATCACTGCCGAGCACCTCGGCATCGTTGCGCGAATGCCCTAAGCGAGAATTAAGCGAACGCAACCGTCGTTGGCAGAATTGCAGAGCAAGTACGGCATGCACATGCATATGTTGTCACCGTGACGACGGCCCAACGGGGATGCATTGCACCGAGAAGCTAACACCTATTACGGCACAAGCCACACCGCCACCACGGAAGAAGTAATAATGCCGCAATCTGGGCGTTAACGGCGCATCGCCGCCAGGAACTTCACGGTGCACGATGACACTGGATAGTCGTGACTCAAGAGATTTTCGCTGACGAGGATCTTATAGGTACCCGCCTTGCGGAATACGAGCATAGCTTCATTGTAACCATGTACCCACGGTATGGCCTTGGTGCTCGACACCGGCAAAGCTAATCGTGTGACGTTACGGAACTTAGACGCTGGCATCAAAGAAGGCCGATCAGGCTGTGGTTGTGGATAGATAAGAAAGAACCAAAAGTCCCCCGGCGCCATCACGCCGAGGTAACCCCCGTGAGGTGTGCGCATGGTCAATTCAAGAGTATCACCAGGTCGCAACTCGAGCGGCCGACAGCTCAGAGCACTGCGCGGCTCCACCGGGCGTTCCGGACTGCGCGCACAAGCGCCGAGTAACGCTACGGTACCGCACAACGCGGCTAACACCAGCAACGAGAAAAATGATGTAGCATCGCTTCGGCTGCGTGGTGCCGGCAGCAAGCGCAACGCACAACCCACCGCCTTTGCCGCCAACAGGTTCCCCGCGGTACGAGCATGCATAGTCTTGGTGGCCAACCGTTTGCGAAGTAACTGCTGTCAGCTTAGTTACTGCCCCAGCAGGCGTCGATGTCAATAATCGGCGGATCGATGCCACTGAGGTCGCGATTGGAGTTCCCGAGACACCTCGCCCACTGCAGTCAGCGATATAGGCTCGCCTCGCCGGGCGGGCGGGTCTTGAAGCGTCTGTGCATCCAAAAGTACTGATGCGGCGCTTCCCGCACCTCCTGTTCGATTTCGCGATTCATCGCGGCGGCATCCTGCAGCAGGTCACCGCTTGGGAAATCTACCAACGGTGGCCTGCAGACCACCTCGTAGCCGCGGCCGCGCGGGAGTTGGCGGCATACTAGTGGGACCACGACAGCGTCGGCGAGAGAGGCGAAGCGGCTCAAGGTGGTAAAGGTAGCGGTGCGAACGCCGAAGAACGGCACGAACGCACGACTGCGTCGGTGCGCATCCTGGTCGGGGAGATAGAACAACGGCGCACCCTCACGCATCACCCGCACCAATGTCGTCAGCGGCGCTTTATGCGCTACCAGCATCAGACCGAAACGGGTACGTCCCTTCTCCATGACCCGATTCAGCACCTTGTTTTGCAGCGGCCGAAACATGGCACAACCACGTCCTTCCAGGCTGATACGCACGCCACCGATTTCCAGCCCGAGAAAATGCGGGGCCATGAAGATGACGCGTTTGCCGGCAGCCAGCAGCGCATCTACGGGTTCGCGGCCCCTAATGCGTACCAGCCGGCGCAGGCGCGCGGGCCGGGCCCACCAGGCGATGCCGATATCGAGCACCGCCTGCCCGAAGGCGTGGAAATGACGTCTGACCAGGCGCCGACGGTCCCGCTCGCTGAGCTCGGGGAAACACGTCTCGATATTCACCAAGACCACCCCGCGCCGCGAGGGCACCAGGTAATAGAGAAGCTCGCCGACCAACAAGCCGCTCGCCCACAGTACCGGCACCGGCAACAGACTAAACAGCCGGAGCATGCCTACGCCGATCCAACTCGGCCAATGGCGTGGATGCAGCAGCAGGTCATGCCCGCGTTCAGCGGTAAGGCGAGGGAACATTTACCGGCCGTGTCTTAAACAACTTGAGGGTCCACATGTACTGTTCCGGCACCTTACGGATGCTTGCTTCCAGCACGTGGTTCATACGAGTGGCGTCGACCACAGGGTCGTCGCTGGGAAAGTCTTGCAGCGGCGGGCTCAGTAACATTTCGTAGCCGCCCCCACCCGGCAACATGCGAACGAATAGTGGAATCACCACAGCATCGGCGATTGCGGCCAGACGTGCCAAGGTAGGCAAGGTCGCCGTCGGGATGCCGAAGAACGGCGCAAACACCGATCGCTTAGGGCCGAAGTCCTCATCCGGGATGTAATAAAAAGCTATTCCCTGCCGGAGCCCGCGCAGCACCGGCCGCATGCCCTGCTTGCGCGTTAACAAGCGAGCACCAAAACGCATACGTCCCTTGTTGATAAACCAATTCAATAGCGCATCGCGCGGCGGTTTGAACATGGAAAAAACCGGATAGTGTTTAGCGATGATGCTGCCGAAGTTCACCCCCAGACAGTGCGGCACCAGTAGGATCACACGTCCGCCACGTTCCTGCACCGCACGCAAATGCTCCAGCCCAAGCACACGTATCTTACGCTCGATGCGCGCCGGCGCGGCCCATGCGAGAAAACCCAGGTCAGCGTAGCTTTTGCCGGTCGCCACAAAGTGGCGACGCAGTAACGACCTGCGCTCACGTGCCGCGAGCTCGGGGAAACACAAGCGCAAATTCACTCGGGCGATGCGGCGGCGCTTGCCGTTAACCAAGAAGAAACTCCAACCTAGCAGCGCGCCGACCGCGCGCGACGCACGCAGCGGCAGCGGCGCACAAGCGCGCAGCAACGCTAGCAGCAACCACGTTGACCAGTAGCGGAATCTTAGATAACTGGCATCGAGCCTGAGCGTGTAGAACTCAGGCGATCTCATCGTAACGGGGGCCGCGATCTCATCGCTCGTCTTGTGTGTGTTCACGCTGATGTCGTAATCGGGCGGCAGGCTCGCGGCAGGCATTATAGCCTCGCCCAAACCGGGGTTGCGAAAAACGACTAACTGTCGCAGGACGCCGGGGTTATGGATGAATTGAACCAAACTTGTTATCGATGCTGCATGTACATACTACAGGGCGGTTATCGCCGCACGCGCCGGCTACGATCCCTATGGACTGTTGGCGGTGTTACACACGTTGTCCTCAATCAATCCACAGGATGACGCCGTGGCGCTGATGTTCAAGACCCGCCCAGATCCAGCTGAGCGGGTGGAACGTCTGTTGCCAGCGCTGGAGTAGCAACTCGACCGTTTATGCGGGCCAGCCGAACAACGCCGAGCGCTTTGCCAAGGTGATGCGGGCGTATGTGGACCGGACCTCATTCATAAGGGCAGCAATGCCGCCAATACAACAGGTGACTTGGCGAATTTCACCCCACAGCTTGTTAATATTCGCTGAAAAAAGTAATGTGTTTCCCACAAAATGGTAAATAAACTCCTATGGCGCAACTTCCTTCTCATGAACAGATATTGTATTTAACATATTACCTTCAACCATCCAACAAGTGGGAAATATATATCTATAAGAAGCCGCTTTTTGTAGCTGTGTGGGTCAATCTCAGTACCTTGCGGCAAAATGCTGCCGCAAACAGCCTAACCTTGAACGGCGTACATGGCCTGCGGGACCGTAAGCTATACATGCAGAGCAACAAAGCAAACCTCCGAGCCGACGTCCGAGCTGACGCGGCCGCGGTGAACCTTCGCGGGCATGGGGCAGGCGAACAGCGTTGCCGACAGCGACTGCCAACACGCTGGCGTGTAGCGCGTGTTAAATTGCACCTAGCCTTGGTACACTGCGCCGCTTAGTAACTACCCTCATTACGAACAACGGAGCTCGTCCCCCATGGCAGACAGCTATCTTTTTACCTCTGAATCGGTTTCGGAGGGTCATCCCGACAAGGTCGCAGACCAAATCTCAGACGCGATTCTTGACGCCATCATCAAACAGGACCCGCGGGCACGGGTCGCCTGCGAGACCATGGTCAATACGGGCATGGCGATCCTTTCTGGAGAGATCACGACCAATGCCTGGGTCGATATGCCGGAGATTGTGCGTGGCACGATCAAGCGCATCGGTTACGAGTCGTCCATGGGGTTCGACTGGGAGTCATGTGCCGTGCTGACGGCAATCGGCAAACAATCAGCCGATATTGCCCAAGGCGTTGATCGCAGCGATGAGCTCGAGCAGGGGGCGGGCGATCAGGGGATGATGTTCGGTTATGCCACCAACGAAACAGAGGAATTGATGCCGATGCCGATCAGCCTGGCGCACCGGTTGATGCGTCGTCAGGCCGAGGTGCGCCGCAGCGGTCGTCTACCATGGCTGCGCCCCGATGCCAAGTCCCAGGTCACGGTCCGGTACGAGGGCGGCAAGGCCACAGGCATCGATACGGTGGTAGTGTCGACCCAACACTCCCCGGAGATCGAGTACAAGCGCCTGCAGCAGGCCGTGATCGAGGAAATCGTCAAGCCAGTATTGCCGGCGGACTGGCTCGACAAAAACACCAAGTATCACATTAACCCCACTGGCCGCTTTGTCATCGGCGGACCGGTCGGTGATTGTGGCTTGACCGGACGCAAGATCATTGTCGACACCTACGGCGGCATGGCGCGTCACGGTGGCGGCGCCTTCTCCGGCAAAGATCCGAGCAAGGTCGATCGCTCGGCCGCCTATGCTGCGCGCTATGTAGCGAAGAACATCGTCGCCGCCGGACTCGCCGAACGCTGTGAGCTGCAGGTCGCCTACGCTATCGGCATCGCCAAGCCGGTCTCCATCCACGTAGAGACGTTTGGCACCGGCCGTTTGCCGGATGAAAAGATCGCCGAGCTTGTGCGCGCCCATTTCGACCTGCGACCGCGCGCTATTATCAAGGAGCTCGATCTGTTACGGCCGATATACACGCCAACAGCTGCCTATGGTCACTTCGGTCGCAGCGAACCTACATTCACCTGGGAACGCACCAACAAGGCACAGGTGCTGCGTGAGGCCCTGGGTCCGCGCGCCATCAAGAGCGCCTGATGAGTCGTCCCATCGACAGCCCTCACTAACAGGAACTGGATATGAGTAGACCCGTGCAACAGCTGAAGCCGGATTACAAAGTCGCTGACATTGCGCTCGCCGATTGGGGGCGTAAGGAGATTGCCATCGCTGAAACCGAGATGCCCGGTCTGATGGCGCTGCGCGAAGAGTACAGCAAGCAGGCACCGTTGAAGGGGGCGCGCATTGCCGGCTGTTTGCATATGACGATTCAGACCGCTGTCTTGATCGAGACATTGGTGGAGCTTGGCGCCGAGGTGCGCTGGGCGTCGTGTAACATCTTTTCTACCCAAGATCACGCGGCCGCGGCTATCGCTGCCCGCGGCGTGCCAGTGTTTGCCAAGAAGGGTGAGACACTGGCTGAGTACTGGGAGTACGTGCACCGCATCTTCTCCTGGTCTGACGGTGACAGCGCCAACATGATCCTCGACGATGGCGGTGATGCGACGCTGCTGGTCATGCTCGGAGAAAAAGCCGAGCGCGATCCATCGGTGCTCGACAACCCGGGGAGCGAGGAAGAGACGGCGTTGTTCGCTGCCATCCGCCAACGTCTGGCGGCACAGCCTGGCTGGTATAGCAAAACCCGAGGCAGCATTCGTGGCATCACCGAAGAAACCACTACTGGCGTGAAGCGTCTGTACGAAATGGTTGAGCGCGGCGAGCTGCCGATGCCTGCGATCAACGTCAACGACTCGGTAACCAAATCCAAGTTTGACAACCTTTATGGTTGCCGCGAATCTTTGGTCGATGGCATCAAGCGCGCCACCGATGTCATGGTGGCCGGCAAGATCGCTGTCGTGTGCGGCTACGGCGACGTCGGCAAGGGCTGCGCGCAATCGCTACGTGGCCTCGGTGCTACGGTTTGGATTACCGAAATCGATCCTATTTGCGCCCTGCAGGCTGCCATGGAGGGCTACCGCGTGCTCACTATGGAAGAGGTGGCGCCAGTGGCCGACATTTTCGTCACTGCCACCGGTAACAGCAGGGTCATCACCCACGACCACATGCGGGCGATGAAAGACCAGACGATTGTCTGCAACATCGGCCATTTCGATGCCGAGATCGACATTGCCAGCCTACGGCGCTATCGGTGGGAAAACATCAAACCACAGGTCGATCATGTGATCTTTCCAGACGGCAAACGCATCATCGTGCTCGCCGAAGGACGCTTGGTGAACCTGGGTTGCGCTACCGGTCATCCAAGCTTCGTGATGTCCGCTTCCTTTACGAACCAGGTAATGGCGCAGATGGAGCTGTGGAACAATCCGGACAATTACGACCGCAAGGTGTACGTGCTACCCAAGCATCTTGACGAGAAGGTTGCGCGCCTGCACCTGAAGAAGATCGGTGCGCACCTCACTCGTCTCACGCAAGAACAGGCCGACTACATTGGTGTGAGCATCGACGGTCCTTATAAGCCCGACTATTATCGATACTGAGGCGATGTCGGTCCCTAGCTAAGTCGCGCCGTTGTCATTTGTTGCACCAATCGCCGGAGCCTATGACACCGGCACCCGCGCAGTCGCGGCAATAAAGATATATCCACGCGCCGCCGAAAGGTGTGGCTATCAGCCGGCGGGTATATTCATGCGGATAACCCTCGTAGTCATCCACACGTGCAAGCGTGGCCGCATCGACGGCGAAGATGTCGCCCACAATGGCGTGGCACCCACGTTCGACCACTGCGGGGTATTCGCCCAAATCGTGCATCGTAAAGCAGGACTCCGTGCAGTGCCGCCCCAGATAGTGCGCGCCCGTCAAGAGCTTATGGTGCGTCCCCCCAAGGCGCAGTGAACCGTAGGCAAACAAAAGATGTTTCACGCCGTTTCCTGGCTGATCTCGTCGTGCGCCGCCCTAGGCTGCCACGTGTTTGAAAGCTTTAACGTTCTTCTGCAGCATTAACGAAGAGAGCGGTTGTCTATACATTAACTAATGGCAGTTTACGCTATTGGCGACGTGCAGGGGTGTCTCGACCCCCTGCAGACGTTGTTACGCAAGCTCTCCTTCGATGGTGCTCACGATACGCTCTGGTTTACCGGTGACCTGGTGAACCGTGGTCCGCAATCAGCTGACGTGCTGCGTTTTGTTGCCGGCTTGGGCGAGCACGCAGTTAGCGTGCTCGGCAATCATGATCTGCATCTGTTGGCGGTAGCCTACGGTACCGCGCGCCAGCGGCGCCGTGATAGCTTCGCCGACGTACTCACGGCTCCTGACCGCAATTACCTGATAGCATGGCTGCGCCGGCAGCCGTTGCTACACTACGATGCGGATCTAGGATACACCCTTGTTCACGCTGGGCTGCTGCCGCAATGGGATCTGGCGCAAGCGCAGGGGCTCGCTCGCGAAGTCGAGCGCGCGCTGCGCGGGCCGACTTGTCTCGACCTGCTTGAACATATGTACGGCAACCAACCCGACAAGTGGGACGATACGCTCAGTGGTTGGGACCGCTTGCGAGTGGTAGTGAATGCCTTCACGCGCTTGCGCTACTGCACGACTGACGGACGCATGGACTTGGGGCCCGTTGGTGTGCCGGGTTCACAGCCGGCTCACCTGGTACCCTGGTTTCAGGCACCGCAACGGCGCACGCACAACCTTAGAATCGTTTTTGGTCACTGGTCCACGCTCGGCCCATGGCACGACAACGGTATCATTGCGCTCGATAGCGGCTGCGTCTGGGGTCGGTCACTGACAGCGGTGCGCCTGGACGAACCAGGGCACCAGTTCGTCTCCGTTTCCTGTCCGCAGCAGCAAGCACCGCGCTGACCCTGCGCCTGGCGTGCATCGGTCAGGGGTTTCATGCAAAATGCGTCGGGCCACAAACCGACTAGCGCCCACCACACCATGGTGCAAGCCGACAAATACCGGATCGATATCTCTGTAAAGACGGCCTTTCTCGCCGAACAATCGGCGCCAGACACAGGTCGATACGTGTTCGCCTACACCATCACCATTGCCAATGCTGGCACGGTGCCAGCGCGCCTGCTAACCCGTCACTGGATTATTACAGATGCTAACAACAAGGTGCGCGAAGTCCGCGGCGAAGGCGTGGTCGGTGAACAGCCTTATCTCACCCCAGGCATGAGCTTCGAGTACACCAGCGGCGCAATTATCGAAACGCCAGTCGGTACGATGCGCGGCAGTTACCAGATGGTGGCCGATGATGGCGCGGCGTTCGATGCGGAGATCCCGGAGTTCACGCTCAGTATGCCGCGCACGCTGCACTGACAGCGTCGGGCAGCGAAGCGCGTTGCCGCGCCGGTAATCAGATGTCGAGGTTAGCAACGCTCAAAGCATTTCGCTCGATGAACTCGCGGCGCGGCTCGACCTGATCACCCATGAGCGTGGTAAACATCTGATCGGCAGCAACACCATCTTCGATGTTCACCTTGAGCAGGCGGCGCGTCGCCGGATCCATGGTGGTTTCCCAAAGCTGCTCCGGGTTCATCTCGCCGAGACCCTTGTAACGTTGGATCGTGTGGCCGCGCCTGGCCTCGTCTAGCAGCCACTGCAGGGCTGTGCCGAAACCCTCCACGGTCTCCTTCTTGTCGCCACGCTGGGCGATCACCGAACCCATGAGGCGCTCGAGGCGCTCGCCGAGCGCGCGCATGCTGCGATACTCGCCCGAGCTGACGAACTCGGCGTCGATACGACAATGCTTGACTGAACCGTGCTGGCTACGAGCAACGAGGATCTCGTGCACAGCGGTCGCCGCATCGGTCCCGAAGCTGACGTCGTAGCGGGCACTGCCATTATGGTCGTCGAGCAGCTGCTGCTGTAGTTGCACGACAAAGGCTTCGGTCTTCTTGCTGTCCTTGAGCGTCGTCACCGCAAGCGTGGGCATGAAAATAAGTTTCTGCAACACACCCTCGTCGTAGCGGCGTGACAAGCGCTTGATGGTTTCCTGCACCGCCAAGTAGTCGTGGCACAGGCTCGCGAGCTCGGGCCCCTGTGCCGGCGTCGCGCGTATCGTGGCACGCAGGCTGGCGCCATCGAGGGCGTTCTTGAGCAGATATTCCTGGAGCGCGCCGTCGTCCTTGAAATACTCCTCATGCTTTCCGCGGCGGAGTTTGTAAAGAGGCGGCTGCGCGATGTAGATATGGCCACGCTCGAGCAGCGCCGGCATTTGGCGGTAGAAGAAGGTCAACAACAGCGTTCGGATGTGCGAACCATCGACGTCGGCATCTGTCATGATAATGACACGATGATAGCGTAACTGATTGATATTAAAGTCATCTTTTCCGATACCGGTACCGAGCGCGGTAATCAATGTCGCCACCTCGGCGGAGGATAGGATCTTGTCGAAGCGCGCGCGCTCGACATTGAGGATCTTGCCCTTGAGCGGCAATACCGCTTGGAACTTGCGGTCGCGCGCCTGTTTGGCCGATCCGCCGGCTGAGTCGCCCTCGACCAGATAGAGTTCGCTCACACTGGGATCCCGCTCCTGGCAGTCGGCCAGCTTACCGGGCAATCCGGCGACGTCGAGCGCGCCCTTACGCCGCGTCATCTCCCGGGCTTTACGCGCCGCCTCGCGGGCGCGCGCCGCCTCGATGATCTTATCCACGATACCGCGCGCATCAGACGGATTCTCCAGTAGGAAGTCGTGTAGGTTCTCGCTCACCACCGATTCGACCACCCCTTTGACCTCAGACGAGACCAGCTTGTCCTTGGTCTGGGAGGAGAACTTCGGATCCGGCACCTTCACTGAAAGGACCGCGGTCAAGCCTTCGCGCGCGTCATCTCCGGTGGTGGAAATCTTCGCTTTCTTGGTTAGGCCGGTAGACTCCATATACTGATTAAGCGTACGGGTCATGCCGGCGCGTAAACCGGCGAGATGCGTGCCACCATCGGACTGAGGGATGTTGTTGGTATAACAGAAGATGTTTTCCTGATAGGAATCGTTCCACTGCATGCAAAGCTCCACCGTCATATCGTCGCGTTCGGCGCGTATGTACACGGGCTTGCGATGCAGCGGCGTCTTGTTGCGGTTAAGGTGCTCGACAAACGCGGCGATTCCACCTTGATACTCGAAGGTATCTTCCTTATCGGTGCGCTCGTCCAGGAGCGTGATGCGTACCCCGGAGTTGAGGAAGGAAAGCTCACGCAGGCGCTTAGCCAGGATGTCATAATGAATGGTGGTGTCGCTGAAGGTCTTGGGGCTTGCCTTAAAGCGTACCTCGGTGCCGGTCGTGGGGCTTTTCCCCACCGGCTTGAGCGGACCCTGTGGACGGCCCAGGCGGTACTTCTGATAATATAGTTGGCCATTGCGGCGAATCTTCAGCTCTAACGTATCCGACAAGGCATTGACGACCGATACACCCACGCCGTGCAGTCCGCCAGACACCTTATAGGCGTTGTGATCGAATTTGCCGCCGGCATGCAACATCGTCATGATGACCTCAGCCGCCGACCGCCCCTCTTCCGCAATGACATCCGTGGGAATGCCGCGGCCGTTGTCATTGACCGTTACCGAGCCGTCGGTATGGACTGTCACCTGGATATCGGTACAGAAGCCGGCAAGGGCCTCGTCGATGGCGTTGTCGACCACCTCGAAGACCATTCGGTGTAGGCCAGTACCGTCATCGGTGTCGCCGATATACATCCCGGGCCGTTTACGCACCGCGTCCAGGCCCTTGAGCACCTGGATACTTCGGGAGTCATAGGTAGAAGCGGAAGGTCGTGTAGCCGCCTGTTTGCTCATTGAATATGCTCAAAGTTAAGTAGCGCTAATTTTACCATTTGCACACCACCCCCGCCTTAACCGGGGGCGGGCTTGGTGCTAAACCAGGCCCCTACTCCTCATTCGCTTCCTCAGCAAAGACGCGGCCCTGTTCCACGTGGAACACTCGACGATTTGGCGAACCCGTTGTTTCCAGCCCCCCGATCTCGGTAGCAGTCACGAAGGTCTGCACGCCGAGCTGTGCGACGCGCGCTAGCAACGACGCGCGCCGGTCCCGATCCAATTGGTTGACTACGTCATCGAGCATCAGCAGACAGCGGCGTCCCGACGTCTGCATCAGCAATTCCACTTGCGCAAGACGCAGCGCTAAGACTGCCAGCATCTGCTGCCCTAGCGACGCACACTCTCGTAACGGTGCGCCCTGTAGATGAACCTGCAAGTCCGCCCGATGGATACCGGCTCGTGTGTACCCCTCGCGGCAATCGCGCTCTCGGTCCCGACTCAGCGTGTCAGCCAAGCTCTGTGCTTCAGGCCAACCGCGGCGCCATTCCAACCGTAGCTGCATGCCGGACATCAGGATCTCGCTATATTGCATCGCTAGCATTCCCCAGGGCTCGAGGTAGCGCGCCCGTAGGCCTTCAATGTGCTCGCCTGCCTCAGCCAGCGTTTGCTCCCAGGGTTCCAGCGTGGCCAGTGGCTGGGCTGCGCGCAGGGCCGCGTTGCGTTGGCGCAAGGCACGTTGGTAACGCATCCACGCTTCATAAAACGTTCGTTCCACGTGGAACAGCCCCCAATCCAAAACGCCGCGCCGGAACCTAGCACTATGAAGGAAGAGGTAGCGGGTGTCTGGGAGCACTGCCTGTAACGGTAGCACCTGGGCAAGACTACCAGCGCTGTCACAGGTATTGCCGTTCACACGAATACGGCGGTGTTCAGGTCCGCGCTCTACCCCCAACGCTATCTGTCCACCGTCCTCGGTACACCAACAGCCACGAACATTGAGGCTCGTTTCGCCTCGACGTATAGGCTGTCCCACTGGGCCGGGCCGAAATGACCGACCCATACCCAGCATGTGTATGCCCTCTAGTAGGCTGCTTTTGCCACTACCGTTTGGTCCTACAATAACGTTGAGACCATCCCCTGGGTGTACCAGGGCATGCTTAACGATACGGAGGTTGCTGACCTCCAGTAGAGTAAGCGCCATTTCCGGGACTACAGGCGCATAGGCATCACAACGTAGCGGGTATCCGTGCGTTCTGGCGCCAATATGGCACAGCTGCTGTGGGCATCATTGATGTGCAGCTCGACCTCCTCGCTGTCCAGGCCGGCAAGTGCCTCGATTATGTAATTAACGTTAAAGCCTACCTCAACTTCCTCACCATCATAGGTGATCGGCACCTCTTCCTGCGCCTCCTCTTGCTCCGGATTATGCGCTGTGATGACCAACGTGCCAGGTTGTAGCGCTAAGCGGACACCGCGATACTTTTCATTTGCGAGAATCGCTGTTCGCAGCAGTGACTCTCTTAACGCTGTGCGCTGTGCCCTCACTACACGTTTGTAGTTGACAGGCAGCACTTGCTGGTAATCGGGAAAGCGCCCATCGATCAACTTCGAGGTCAGCGTCAAATCCTGCACACTTATCCGTATGTGATTACTACTTAGACTCAATACGGCCGGCTCCTCAGACGTAGTGAGAAAACGTGCAATCTCTAATACCCCCTTGCGAGGCACTATCACTTGGCGCTCTGCCGCGATAGGCTCGATCAGTTCTACCTCACTTAGACCCATCCGATGGCCATCTGTAGCGACTGCCCGTAGGTGCTTTCCGCTCAGTTCTAGCAGTAGCCCGTTCAGGTAGTACCGTACATCCTGGTGTGCCATACAAAAGTGTGTTCTATCAATAACTTGCTTTAGGTCCTGTTGACGGACCTCCAATTTAGTTTGCCACTCTCCCCCCTCTACGCTTGGGAAATCCCCTGCAGGCAGTGTCGTTAGTGTGAAGCGACTCTTACCCGATTTTATGTACGCCTTGTCGCGATCTTGCCGAATCTCCACTACCGCCTCAGCTGGTAATGCCCGACAAATGTCATACAGCTTCCGACCAGGTAGAGTCATCGCCCCTGTGCTGCTCGCGTCTATAGCTGTAGTCGCTACCAACTCTATCTCGAGGTCCGTTCCGGTCAGCTGCACGACGCCATCATGCACACTGACTGCTACGTTCGCCAGGATCGGCAAGGCTTGCCTGCGCTCAATTACAGCCACTACGTGATTAAGCGGTTTCAACAGTTGTTCCCGGCTGATTTGAATGTGCATTGTCCCTGTCTACCGAGATGTAGTTAGTGCTTATTGTACCGCTAAAACAATAAATGGTTTTAGAATTAAAAAACCTATTGTAATAGTAAGCCCTGTGGGTACTTGTAATAACCTGTAGTAACGTGACTCCCGTGTGCTAAATGTATCCTGCCGTGGCCATCACGAGCGGTGCATAAAGCTGTGTGTAGCGCGGGATGAGATGGGTATAGGATCTACTGCTCAGGGGGCGCAGCGTTTATCCACACCTTATCTACTGTGTTTACGCCGTAAGAATCTTCAAGAGGTTATCGTAGTCCTCTTTGATGCGCACATCTGTGTCAACGAGTGTACTGATCTTCCGGCAAGCATGAAGTACAGTGGTGTGATCACGTCCACCAAACGCATCACCTATTTCTGGTAGGCTGTGGTTGGTGAGTTCCTTAGCCAATGCCATAGCAACTTGCCGCGGGCGTGCGATTTGTCGCGAGCGACGCTTGGAGTAGAGGTCGGACACGCGAATCTTGTAGTACTCCGCTACAGTCTTCTGGATGTTATTGACCGTTACTAGGCGCTCCTGAAAGGCTAACAGGTCTTTTAGGCTCTCACTCGCGAGCCCAATGTCTATACCCCGTCCGGTAAAGTATGCATTGGCCATCACTCGCCGGAGCGCCCCCTCGAGTTCGCGCACATTCGAGCGTACCTGTTTGGCGATGAAGAAAGCTACGTCCTCGGCTAACGGAACACCATCCGCGGTTGCTTTCTTAATCAAGATCGCAACGCGCGTTTCGAGCTCGGGTGGCTCGATCGCGACAGTGAGACCCGAGCCGAAACGGGACACTAACCGTTCCGCGACACCCACTAGGTCTTTTGGGAAGCGATCCGCCGTTATGATCACTTGGCGTTGCCCCTCTAGTAAGGCATTGAAAGTATGGAAGAATTCTTCTTGCGACCGCTCTTTGCGGACGAAGAATTGAATGTCGTCAATCAGCAGCGCGTCCAAGGAGCGGTAAAATTTCTTGAATTCGTTAATCGCATTATGTTGTAGCGCGCGCACCATATCCGCGACGAAACGCTCGGAATGTACATATGCGACGTTTGCCCGTGGGCTATGTTGCAGCATCAGGTTGCCAGCAGCCTGCATCAAATGTGTTTTGCCCAAGCCAACGCCGCCGTAAATGAACAGCGGGTTATAGGCGCAACCGGGGTTCTCACCGACCTGGCGCGCCGCGGCGCGCGCTAACTGGTTCGATTTACCTTCTACGTGCGCATCAAATGTAAACTCAGGGTTGAGCCTGCCCACCATCGGTAACGCCGTACCAGCCGAACTAGCTGGAGTGTCCTTACGTACTACAGATGTTGCGGCCACCACGGACGTTTCTTGCCCACCAACCTCCACCGAGACGCGCAGGTCCTCGCTCGCGTCATATTGTGTAGCGAGCTCGCCTATGCGCGCCACGAAACGATCGCGTACCCACTCCATAACGAAACGGTTAGGCGCGAGCAAACGCAACACACCGTTTTCATTAATCGCCTGCAGCGGGCGGATCCAGGTGTTGAATTGCTGAGAAGACAGTTCCTGCTCGAGCCGATTTAAGCAACTCTTCCAAACTTGTGGTTGTGTCATTGCTATTTTTTAGGTATGCGGCAGTGGTGGTGGGCCGCAGAGTCTATCCTCAAATGACGAGCCATTCCACAAGCACATGCGTATATCAATCACGACAACAATTTGCATGCACGCGTTGTTGACAAGCGACCCGTTGTGGAAGTAACTTTGCGGCCCGCTCAGCACGAGCTAACAATGTTTGACGTCGCAGCCCAGTGAAAAGGCCCTATCAACCTAGTGTGCTGAAACGCAAGCGCAACCATGGTTTTCGTGCACGCATGCGCACGGCCGGTGGCAGAGCTGTCATCAACGCGCGACGCGCCAAGGGCCGCGCAAGACTGAGCGCCTAAAGCCTTGACCAGTTGCGCCCGCGCGCGTCGCGGGCTGCCTAAGCGCTACCGTCTTCTGCGACCCGCAAATTTCAGTGCTGTACTCGACCATCATTGCCGCACGCGCGATGCCATATTCACGGTTTATGGCAAACCCAACAGTTTGGGGCATCTACGCCTCGGCCTGGTCGTGTCGCGCAAGGTGTCGCTAAAGGCTGTTGTGCGCAACCGCCTGAAGCGGCTGGTGCGCGAGTCTGCCCGACACCATCAACAACAGCTCAGTGGCATGGACGTCGTGGTGATGGCACAACGTGGCGCAAGTGCAGCCCTGGCGCCAGCCATCCACACGTCGCTTGAGCGTCATTGGATAAGTATCATAGGGCGATGCAAAGAATCCTGATCAGCGCGGTGCGCGCGTACCGCTACGCAATCAGCCCGTTGCTCGGAGACAACTGCCGTTTCTATCCATCGTGCTCGGAGTACGCGCTGATAGCCATCGCCCATCACGGAACGGGGAAAGGGTTGTGGCTTGCTGTACGGCGGTTGCTGCGCTGTCACCCTTGGCACCATGGCGGCTACGACCCGGTGCCGGGAACGGGTGATGGCGCGAAAGGCATGGCCGGGCATGGATAATCAACGCTTCCTATTGGTGCTTGCCCTTGGCCTGATCCTGTTCATGATTTATCAAGCATGGCAGGATGAGCAGCAGCGAGCAGCAGCGCCGCAACCCATGAGTGCGCCTACTGCACCGGCGAAAAGTGGGCAGCCAGCACCGCCGCCGCAAGCAGCGCAGCGCGGAGAAGTGCCGGCAGTACCGGCACCGCCACAGGAAAGCCCAGCAGCCGCTGCTGCACAAACCCCAAGTGAGCCACAAACGGCGTTAACACCAGGCACCCGCCTGCAGATTAGCACCGACCTGTTCGAGGTAACCATCGATGCTGCGGGCGGCGATCTGCGGGAGCTAAAGTTACGCAAGTATCCGGTTTCGGTCGAGCAGCCGAATACGCCTTTTGTCTTGTTTACCGATGATCCCGCCAGAGATGTCTACGTAGCACAGTCCGGGCTCATCGGCAGCGGGCAACACTACCCTACGCACAGGACCGTCTACAGTGCCGATGTGCAGCGCTATGCGCTGGCGGAAGGCCAGGCGGAGCTGAAAGTACCGCTGCACTGGCAGGCACCAGATGGTGTGCGATACACCAAACTCTACACTTTTTATCGCAATCGCTATCTTATCGATATCGATTTCGTCGTCGAAAACACCACGTCCGCGCCATGGCAAGGTTATCTCTATCGCCAGTTCAGGAGGCATTACATCGAGCCTAGTCATGGCTGGTTTTCGCTTCCTACCTATACCGGCGGCGCCATTTACACGCCGGAAGAAAAGTACGAAAAGGTTAAGTTCTCAGCTATGCGGGAGAAACCGCTGGAGCGCGACGTCACCGGTGGCTGGCTAGCCATGCTACAGCATTATTTTGTCGGCGCCTGGATGCCGGGGAAGGAACAGCGCGACCGTTTTTATTCGAATGCCTTGAGCGACAATATCTATACATTCGGTATCAAAGACCTAGCGCCAACCACCATCGCGCCGGGCCAAAGCGCACACCTGCGAGCGACGCTATATGCCGGACCGAAGGAGCACGACCGGCTGACGAAGCTCGCGGAGGGCATGGAACTCACGGTCGACTACGGCTGGCTGACCGTGATCTCGGGGCCGCTATTCTCGTTGTTGAAATTCATTCATCGCTGGGTCGGGAATTGGGGTTGGTCGATCATCGTTTTAACCCTGCTGATCAAGCTCGCGTTCTACCCGCTGTCGGCGGCAAGCTACAAGTCGATGGCACATATGAAACGCATGCAGCCAAAGATGCAGAGCTTGCGCGAGCGTTTCGGGCACGATCGCCAGCGCATGAACCAGGCAATGATGGAGATGTACAAGAAGGAGAAGATCAATCCGCTCGGCGGGTGTTTGCCGATCGCCATTCAAATACCGGTTTTCATCGCCCTCTATTGGGTATTGCTGGAGAGTGTTGAGTTGCGCCAGGCCCCTTTCATTTTCTGGATCAAGGACCTGTCGATCAAAGACCCGTATTTCGTGCTACCGATCCTGATGGGTGTCAGCATGTTCGTGCAGCAGCAGCTCGCGCCGGCTCAGCTCGACCCGATGCAACGTAAGCTCATGCATGCGCTGCCGGTTGTGTTCACCATCTTCTTTCTGGCATTCCCCTCCGGTCTGGTGCTTTATTGGTTGGTGAATAACGTCCTTTCTATTGCCCAGCAGTGGCACATCACCCGCACGATCGCGGCGCGGGAGAAATAGCCGCTTCCCGCGCGGCCATTTCTGCAGGCGACACGATTGCTGCCGTCGCGACCCCGCCGGGGATCGGCGGCATCGGTATCGTGCGGGTATCAGGGCCGGCAGTGCGCGTACTCGCAAACGCCTTGCTGGGGCAGTTGCCGCCACCGCGTTACGCGAGCTATGCCACCTTCCGTGGTGCCGATAACGAACCGATCGATCGGGGGGTGGCGCTGTTTTTCCCGGCGCCGCAGTCATTCACCGGGGAAGATGTGCTCGAGCTACATGGGCACGGCGGACCGGTGGTGCTGGACATGTTGCTCAAACGCGCGCTTGAGCTGGGCGCGCGTATCGCACGCCCGGGAGAGTTTACCGAGCGGGCGTTCTTGTACGGCAAGATCGATTTGGCTCAGGCTGAAGCCGTTGCGGATCTGATCGAGTGTAGCTCGGAGGCTGCGGCGCGCTCGGCACTGCGTTCGTTGCAAGGCCAATTCTCGCAGCAGATACGGGCGCTCGTGGAGAGTGTGGTTGGGTTGCGCACTTATGTAGAAGCAGCCATCGACTTTCCCGAGGAAGAAGTTGATTTTCTGAGCGACGACAGACTGGTACGCGAGCTCGCCGCATTGCTCACCGCGCTGGATGACCTGCTGGCGTCGGTGCGACAAGGGTGCCTGCTGCACGACGGTATGACGGTGGTGTTGGCGGGGCCACCGAACGCCGGCAAGTCGAGTCTGCTCAACGCCTTGGCGCGCCAGGACACCGCCATTGTCAGCGCTATCCCTGGCACCACGCGCGATGTTGTGCGCGAGCGCATCGATATCAACGGTATGCCGGTGCACGTGCTCGATACCGCCGGTCTGCGCCACGGCGGTGATGAGATCGAAAGCGAAGGCATGCGCCGTGCGCGTGCAGCTATGGAGCGCGCCGATCGCATTTTGCTCGTGGTCGATGACAGCGTCACCAACGATGCCGAGGTGCAGGAGTTGTTACGCCAGCTGCCACCGCAATCGGCCTGTACGCTGATACGCAACAAGATCGATCTTAGCGAACGCGCACCGAGCCACAACGAAGTGTCACCGGTTGCGGAAGTCGCGCTGTCGGCGAAGACCGGGACCGGTATCGGATTGCTGCGAGAGCATCTGCAAGCTTGCATGGGTTTCCGGCCGGCCGGCGAGGGCACGTTTATGGCGCGCCGGCGCCACTTCCAGGCGCTATTGTTGGCGCGCGAGCATCTGTTGCTGGGGCGTCAACGATTGCAGGCGCGCGCCGGGGAGTTACTGGCAGAGGAGCTCAGGCTGGCGCAGCGGGCGCTGGCAGAGATTACCGGTGAATTCACCAACGAAGACTTACTGGCGCGCATCTTCTCCAGCTTTTGCATCGGCAAGTGAGCGAGGGGACGTACGCCCGGGCTGGAATCGCCAGACACGACGGCGCAGCGCGCGCAGATGCTCGATGCCGCAGTCGCGGGTATAGCGCAAGCCCATATAGAGCTCGGTGACAGCATCGACTTCCGCTTTGAGGTCGGGCCGAGCGGCAGCGCTACGCCGTGCGAAACTGAGCGGACCTTCGTTCGGCGCCCGCGCAAGACCCACGCGCGCGAGCTTGTTGCAGTAACGACGATAAAGCGCGTGCGCGGCGTCAGTAGGTCGCGCGCGCCGCGTAAACGCAGCAAGTGCCAACAAGCCGCAGAGCAGTGCTAGCACCAACACGAGTAACAGCCCACGCCAGGACAAGGCGGGCAGATGCAACGAACTGAGCAGGTACTGCTGGCGTTGGCGGTCGTAGCTTAGCACCCAACGGTGCCAGGCGAGGTTGGTTGCATCCCAGTACAGTCGCAGCGTGCGCCAGGACTGTGCCACGACGCCAAGCTCGATCAGTTTGCGCAGCGCCTCCGCCGGCAGGCGTCCGAGCCGCACGCCGCTCAGCTCCAGTTGGCGCACGGCATCGATGCCGAGCTCAACACGTTCCGGCGCGACTGCCGCGGTCGGATCGACCCGCAGCCATCCGTGTTTCGGCAGCCAGATTTCGGCCCAGGCGTGCGCGTCCGACTGCCGCACGATCCAGTAGTTGCCGGCCGGGTTGTATTCGCCGCCGAGATAGCCCTGGACCACTCGACTCGGCACGCTGGCGGCGCGCATCAACGTAACAAACGAAGCGGCGAAGTGACCGCAGAATCCGCGACGGCTGGAGAATAGGAATTCGTCCACCGGGTCTGCGCCGAGCGCCGGCGGGTGAAGCGTATAAAAGAAGGGCTCTCGTCGGAAATAGGCCAATGCCGCCTGGGCGACAGCAAGGTCGTCGCTGGCGTTGGCGCGCCAGAACTGCGCGAGCGCCTGCACGCGTGGGCTAAGCTTGTCCGGTAGCTGCAGGGCCCGGCGTTTTTCCGCGCTCGCGAGCGGACCGGTGTGGTAGCGCAAGTAAGACGCGAGCGTGTAACTTAGACGTTCGCGTACGGGCTGGCGGTATTCGTACACATAGCCCCACTGTGGACGCGAGTTTGGCGGTGCCAGGATCGGCAAATCGAGTACCGGTAACCAAGGCCTGTCGTTTGCCTCGAGCGTAATGCGGTACTTGAGCGGCGGGCCGTGGTATGGAAACTGTGTCGCTGAGTCGGGCGTTAGCGCCGGTGATTCGCCGCGCACCCAGCGCGTACCGTCGGTTTGCGACAGTACCAACGCTCGCCAGTAGAGCTGGGCCGGTTTCGGCGCCTCGCCCTCGAACTCTACACGGAAAGCGGGCGTGTCTGAGACGGTGAGCCGGTGTACGCTGCCGGGCTGCATCACGTCCGATAGACCGGTAATAGCGCTGCCGGTGGCAGTCGGCAGACCCCACAGATTACCTTCCACCCTGGGGAACAATAAGAACATCGCCAACGCCAGCGGCAACGCCTTCGCCAGCAGTACAGTGGCCAGGCGCAGGCCGTAACGTGCGCTTCTGAGGTTAGGCTGGTTAATCAGAATTAATGTGACGATGCTCAACCAGACGACGAGCACGCTGTATGCCGCCAGCCAAAGTGACTGCTCATAGAGGAACCCGGTTAGCAATAGCAGGTAGCACAGCAACACCGCTACCAGCACATCGCGTGGTCGACGCAGTTCCAGTAGCTTCAAGGCCAGCAACGTAGCGAGCAGCGCGCTGCCGGCGTCGCGGCCCAGCACAGTACCAAAATGCGCCACAGTAGCGGCGACAGCGATGACGGTTAGGCTTAAGCGCAGCAACCGATGTGGCGCCGGCCAGCCGTAGCTGTGGATCGCAAAGCGCCACATCAGAGCGCCGGCGCACGCCAAGGTAAGCCACAGCGGCAAGCTCGGCGCGCGCGTCGCGAGGACCAACAGCGCAGTAAGCAGCAGGCTATTCAGTCCCAGCCGCTCGAGTTTCATCGATGCGCCGCCGCCGGGAACAACGCTAGCGCTGCCAGGCAGCTGTGACGATGATCTTCACCCGTGCTAGGTTCCAGTGTCTTGTTTGGCAGCCGCAAGCCGTAGAGTATGCCGGCGCGCTCGCAGTCCAACACCCAGCGGCAGAGCTGTCGCAGGCGTTGCTCGCTATCTATGTCGATCAGGCTTTCCCAATCGAGCCATACGCTCGAGCGGTAGCCGCCGCCAAATTGTTTGCTCAGGATACCCCGGCCGCCAGCCGCCGCTTTCCAGCTTACGTGTCGCGGTGAGTCGCCGCGGCGGAACTCGCGTAGACCGAGGAAATCATCGCCCTCGGGATTACGCCCGTGATCGCGCCACCCCTGCGAGTTGGCAGCGAACGGCGATAGGTCCCCGGCCGCGGGCTGCGGGTATACCAGGCAACGTTGCTCGAGCTGCAGGCGCCGCGACCAAGCATAGAGCAGACCCAAGGGAAAACGCGTAGACACGACGACCGGTGGCACGGTGATGAAACCACGCCGGCGTGTCGGTACTTCGAAGCGAATACAGGCCTGTTCGCCGGGAGCCAGGTCGGCTGTGCCAACCTCGCTCTTGGCGTGCTCCAAGTTGACGGCCAGGCGAGGCGAGCGCTGATTGTTTTTCAAACAGACTTGGAAGCTCGCAGGGTCGCCGGCAAACACCGGCTGCGGGGGGCGCGAGGACACCTGCAAGCCCAGCAAGTTACGATGCGTGTAGAGCATGGACACGATGGCGAGCGCGGAGAGCAGAAACGTGAGCACATAAGCAAGTGCACTACTGTAGTTCACCGCCGCCAGTAGCAGGACCATCAGTGCCGCGGCGTACAATAGGCCGCCGATCGTCGGCAATATATACAGTTGGCGCCTGCCGAGAATGATTTCAGACGGCGGCGGGGTTGACATCAGGGGATAGCGACGGACTCGAGCAGCTGTTTGATCTTGGCCTCGACCGACTGCTCGCTGCTGCCCTCCGCGGGGCGCAAGCGATGTGCGATCACGCTTGGCGCCACGGCCTGTACGTCTTCTGGCAATACCATGTCGCGCCCCTCCAGCAAGGCCCATGCCTGTGCGGCATGCATCAGAGCCAGGCCGGCGCGCGGCGACAAACCGTTGGTGAATTGCGTTGATGCGCGCGTGGCCTCGAGCACGTCCTGCACGTAATCTAGCAACGCGTCGCTGCAGTGCACGTGCCCCACTCGCTTTTGCCAAGACAGCAGCACGTCGCCGTTGATCACAGGCGCCATATCGTTTAGCAATTCGCGACGATCGCGACCTTTGAGCAACGCACGTTCTGCCTGCCGGTCCGGATAGCCCATATCAATACGCATGAGAAAGCGATCGAGCTGTGATTCTGGAAGGGGAAAGGTGCCGATAAGGTGCAGAGGGTTCTGCGTTGCGATAACGAAGAACGGGGCAGGCAGCTTTTGGGTAACACCATCGGCCGTGACTTGGCGCTCTTCCATGGCTTCGAGCAACGCACTTTGCGTCTTCGGCGTGGCACGATTGATCTCATCCGCCAGGACCAACTGGGCAAAGATCGGCCCCGGATGAAAATGAAAGTCGCGTGTTTGCGTCTGGTACACGGAAACACCCAAAATATCGGCCGGTAGCAGGTCGCTGGTAAACTGGATGCGGCTGAAATCGAGCCCAAGGGCACGCGCTAATACATGCGCCAAGGTGGTCTTGCCAACGCCGGGCAGATCTTCGATCAGCAGATGGCCACGGGCCAAAAGGCAGGCCAAGGCTAGGCGCACCTGCGGTTCCTTGCCGAGCACCACCTCGCCGACCCGGGCGACGACCGTCTCTAGGTTTGCTGAGGCAGGGGTTGGCCGGATTTCTGGTACATAACTCATGGTTATTGGCGCGGGCTCGTAGGGTGACGGCTACAGTTTGATACCCTACTACTTATAGTCAATAAGGGCCGCCGCGTCACAGCGTCGCGGTCGTTAGCGCTGCATGATGGTGATATGATGCGCGCCCGCGAGATAGCTACATGTACCACCCTGAATCCTATGATGTGATCGTCATTGGCGCCGGCCATGCCGGCACCGAGGCCGCCGCGGCTGCGGCCCGCATGGGGTGCAGAACGCTGCTGCTCACCCAGAGTATCGAAACCATCGGCCAGATGTCGTGCAATCCCGCGATCGGCGGTATCGGCAAAGGACATCTGGTAAAGGAGATCGATGCCATGGGCGGCATTATGGCACGCGCCATCGATCGCGCGGGTATCCATTTTCGTGTGCTGAATTCGCGTAAGGGACCGGCGGTACGGGCGACGCGAGCACAGGCCGACCGGGTACTGTACAAGACTGCCGTACGCCGCTTGCTTGAGGAGCAGGCGGGACTTGCGCTGTTTCAGCAAGCGGTCGAGGACCTGTTGCTCGAGGATGAACGCGTCGTCGGCGTGGTCACGCAAATGGGAATGCGGTTTCGTGCGCGCGCAGTAGTGCTCACCACCGGCACGTTCCTTGGCGGACGCATCCATATTGGATTGTCCAACTATCAAGGCGGACGCGCGGGCGACCCGCCGGCCAACGCGCTGGCGGCACGGCTGCGCGAGCTGCCGTTAGCGGTGGGTCGTTTGAAGACCGGCACACCTCCGCGCATCGATGGCGACAGCATCGATTATGCCGTGATGGAGCAGCAACCGGGCGACATGCCGACACCGGTTTTTTCCTACCTCGGCTCAACGCAAGAACACCCGCAGCAGGTGTCATGTCACATCACCTGCACCAATGAACGCACCCACGAGCTTATCCGCGGCGGGCTCGCGCGCTCGCCGTTGTACACCGGCGTGATCGAAGGTACCGGTCCACGCTACTGCCCGTCGATCGAGGACAAGGTGGTTCGCTTTGCCGAGAAGAGCTCGCATCAGATTTTTGTCGAGCCCGAGGGGCTCGGCACGCGCGAGGTCTATCCCAATGGCATTTCCACCAGTCTGCCGTTTGATGTACAGCATGCCTTGGTGCGCTCGATCCGCGGCTTCGAGCAGGCTCACATCACGCGTCCGGGATATGCTATCGAGTACGACTACTTCGACCCGCGCGGTCTGAAGAGCACGTTGGAGACCAAGGCGATCGACGGCCTGTTCTTCGCCGGCCAAATCAACGGCACCACTGGCTACGAAGAAGCCGCGGCGCAGGGTCTGGTAGCGGGCATCAACGCGGCGCGGCACGTGCAGCAGGCGGAACCGTGGTGGCCGCGGCGCGACCAGGCCTACATTGGTGTGCTCATCGATGATCTCGTCACCCGCGGTACTAATGAGCCGTACCGTATGTTCACCTCGCGCGCCGAGCATCGCTTGTTGCTGCGGGAAGATAACGCCGATCTGCGTCTTACCGAGGTTGGCCGGCGACTTGGCCTGGTCGATGATGCTCGTTGGCGACACTTTTGCGGCAAACGCGAAGCGTTGCTGCGCGAGCGGGAACGTTTGGCGAGCACCTGGGTGAGTCCGGAGTCGGTAGCACCGGAGCAGGCGATACGCCTGCTAGGGGCGCCGCTCACGCGGACGGTGACATTGCTCGAGCTTTTGCGACGACCGGAAGCAAGCTACCAGCAGGTGCTGAATCTGGTGGATAGCGCGGCACCGCCCGTTGAGCCCGCGGTCGCCGAGCAGCTTATGATCGAGGCCAGATACGCGGGTTACATCGAGCGCCAGGCACGTGAGATTGAGCAGCAATTGCGCCACGAACAAACGGCGCTATCGCCTGACATGGATTATGGCAGCGTGCGCGGGCTGTCTACGGAAGTACGGCAGAAGCTCAGTATGTTCAAACCGACGACACTGGGACAGGCGTCACGCATCTCGGGCGTGACACCTGCCGCTATTTCCCTGCTGTTGGTGCACCTCAAGCGCAAGCGCGCCTGAAGGGCCACGCACTTACTGCTGTGTAGGGCTGCTCGTGCCCGCAGGCATGTCGCTACCCGTAGCAGGCATGTCGCTGCTTGTGCCCGTAGGCATATCGCTGCTCGTGCTCGCACTGGCAGGGGCCTCGGTGTAAGCGAAGGTGTTGACACTCAGCGGATTACCCGCGGCATCCAATACCGACACCTTCCAGTCACCGGTCCACTCGGGTTGCAGGCTTTTGCTCGAGTAGACGCGCCAGCGCGACCCGCCGATCTGGAACTCGACCTCGGCCATTACTTTGCCGTTGTACTCCCAGCGATGTGTGACCGTCTGTCCGGCCATGTCGCGAACCTCGGTGAAATAGTAGAGCGAGGTGCTGTCGTTGTTGAGGCTGGTCACGCTGTCGACGGGCTCTCGGTCCTGGATGGCGCTAGTTAAGCCCGCACGGGCGATCCAACCGGCGGGTTGACTGACATTGCTCTGCATCGACTCGGTGGGTTGACCGGTGTTGCTCTGCATCGACTCGGTGGGTTGACCGGTGTTCCTTTGCATCGACTCATCCGTGGCCGCGGTTTGCGTAGGTTCCGCCGCCTGTGACGGCAAGACGATCAAGACGCTCGTGAGCGCTATGGTTGCCAACTTCATGATGCCCTCCTGGTAAAATCATCCATTGCCCTGTGCCGACGAATCGCCGGGGGGCAGTACGGACTTTATATCTCGCTCGCGGGCTCGTGGTCTGCGAGCCGACGAAAGGTCGAAATTGTGAGACGAAATGCCGGCCCACGCTAAACTTTGTCCTTTCGGTAAGTCTTTCAACCAGCAGGGAGAAAGGGAGGCAGGTATGAAGTTGAGCGCGTCCATCGTGTTGCTCTTGGCGCTCGTTTTACAGACACCGTTGGCCGGCGCCGGTAGTTTCGTGGTCACGCGCAGCGCGCACGATGTCAATGAGACGATCAATCGGCTGGAGGCGTCCTTGCGTGCAAAGGGTGTAACGGTCTTCGCGCGCATCGATCATGCTGGTAACGCTCAGCGTGTGGGCGTCGCGCTGCGACCGGTACAACTGCTCATATTTGGCAACCCAAAGCTCGGCAGCCCGCTGTTGGAGAGCAACCCGATGGTCGGGCTCGACCTGCCAATGAAGGCGCTCGCGTGGGAAGATGCGGACGGCGAGGTCTGGCTGGGTTACACTGCCGCGGCCACTATCGCCGGACGTTATCGTATTGAGGATCGCGCGGCGGTCATCGGCAAGATGACCGGAGCGCTGAAAAATTTCACCGCCGCGGCCACCCGCCCATAGGAGCCTTGCAGCGCGCCGAGCAACTACCCGCAGGTTTGCACGAGCTTGGTCTCGAGCTGCCGGCGAGCGTCCAAGCGAAGGCGCTCGCCTATCTGACACTGCTGGAGAAGTGGAATCGGGTTTATAATCTCACCGGCGTGCGCGACCCGCGCGAGATGGTGACGCGTCATCTGCTCGATAGTTTTGCGATCATACCCTTCGTTGCAGGACCACGTGTGCTCGATATCGGTACGGGTGCCGGTTTACCCGGTATCCCCCTGGCGCTCGCCCTGCCGGATATGGGGTTCGTGCTGCTCGACAGCAGCGCCAAGAAAGTGCAGTTTGTACGACAAGTGGTGACAGAGCTGGATCTGCAAAATGTCGCTGTAGTTTGCCAAAGGACGCAACAGTACACGCCCACAACGCGCTTTAATACCGTGGTAACGCGCGCGTTGGCGTCGATTAAGGAGATACTAACAATGGCACGCGCGTTGTGTACGCACGGTGGCCGGGTGTTAATCATGAAGGGTGTGTTTCCGACCGAGGAGTTGGCTGAGATGCCTGGCGGATATGAAATTGTGCAGGTGGTGCCCCTGCGAGTGCCCGGACTCAAGGCCAGGCGTCACTTGGTTCATATCGAGCCGCGCGATTGACACGGATGATGAGTCGCATAATCGCTGTTGCCAACCAAAAGGGCGGCGTGGGTAAGACCACCACCAGTATCAATTTGGGCGCTTCGTTGGTGAAGACGCGACGGCGTGTGATGCTGATCGATATGGATCCGCAGGGCAACGCGACCATGGGCAGCGGTATCAACAAGCAAGCGCTCACCTGCAGTACCTACGAGGTGTTGATCGGCGATGCCACTATCGCCGACGCGCGCGTCACGGCCGGCGCTGGTTACGATCTAGTGCCAGCAAACGACCAGCTGTCCGGTGCGCAAGTGGAGCTGATCGAGCTGGAACGCCGTGAGCGGCGTTTGCAGGAGGCGCTCGTGGCGGTTGCCGGGGAGTACGATTATGTGTTAATCGACTGCCCGCCGGCGCTGAATTTGCTCACGGTTAATGCCCTGGTAGCTGCCGATGCGGTTATGATCCCCATGCAGTGCGAGTACTATGCATTGGAGGGCCTAACGGCGCTGCTCGGGATTATCGACAAGATTCGTCAGTCGCTGAACCCACGGCTGAAGATCGAAGGACTCTTGCGAACCATGTTCGATCCGCGTAACAACCTCGACAATGAAGTGTCAGCGCAGCTCAAGCAACATTTTGGCGACGTGCTTTATCGCACCATCATCCCGCGTAATGTGCGCTTGGCTGAGGCCCCGAGTTATGGCAAACCGGTGATCAGCTACGACTTGCAGTCCAAGGGTGCACAGGCTTATCTCGCGCTCGCGGGCGAGATACTACGTAGAGATGAGGCGGCATGATGAGAGGGAACGCATGAGCACCAAGAAACCGCGTCTGGGTCGCGGACTCGATGCCCTGCTGGATGCGACTTTCAAAGCAACCGCGGCACGGGACAATCTGCGTCATATTCCTATCGATCTGCTACAGCGCGGCAGGTACCAGCCACGCACACGCATGGACAAGCAAGCGCTGGCGGAACTGGCAGACTCAATACGCGCCCAGGGTGTCGTGCAGCCGATTATTGTGCGCGAGCTGGACACTGGCAACTACGAAATTATCGCCGGGGAGCGCCGCTGGCGTGCCGCGCAGATGGCCGGCCTGGAAACGGTGCCGGCAACGGTACGCAAGGTGCCAGACGAAGTCGCGATCGCCATTGCGCTGATCGAGAATATCCAGCGTGAAGACCTGAACCCCTTGGAAGAGGCTGGTGCGCTACAGCGCTTAATCGATGAGTTCAGCATGACCCACCAGCAGACCGCCGAGCGTGTCGGCCGCTCGCGTGCCGCGGTCACGAACCTGTTGCGCTTGTTAACGCTCAATGAGGATGTGCGCCAGCTGCTGGAGCAGGGCAAGATCGATATGGGGCACGCCCGGGCGCTGTTGGCCTTGTCGGGGCCGGCGCAAAGCCAGGTCGCGCGCCAGGTGGCCCAGCAAGGCTTGTCGGTGCGCGCCACGGAAGCATTGGTGCGCCGGCGCTTGCGACAGCCTGGGCGCAAGACGCCACGACCGTCGCCCGACGCCGATGTGCGTGCTTTGCAGGAGGAGTTGTCTGAGCGCCTCGGCGCCAAGGTGCGCATCGCGCACAAACGCACCGGCGGCGGCAAACTCACCATCGACTATGGCAGCCTGGAGCAGCTGCAGGGGATCCTGGATCGGATTCGTTAGCGTGAAGCCCCCGGGGGTGTGGCACTCGGGACATTTGCCGCCTATAAATATAGGTATGCTGTAAGCCTCTGAAATCCCTTGCGGCCCGGTCGCGGGGAGCTTGATGGGAGAAACTGGGTGATTAGAAGGATTCTGCTAAGCGCACTTGTCAGCCTGTTACTGGCGGCCCCCGCCTGGGCCCAGGGCACCTCTCGGCCAGATGCCATCCGCCAAGCCGCGGAGTCCGGAAACGCCGAAGCGCAGCTGGAAATGGGCATCCTCTATGAGTTTGGATTCTACATGCAGAGTAACAACGTGCCGGCGCTCGCCTGGTACCTGCTTGCTGCCAAACAAGGCAACGAGAAGGCGATTCAACGCCGCGATTTGCTCATGAGCCGCATGACCCAAGCCCAGATCGAGCAGGCACAGCAAGAAAGCACGCAGTTGGTTCATTCCCCCACGCGTACCCAGTAGGGCCCCGTCACTGCGATAGTGTTTTTTTGAGCTGATGCTGCGCCACCTGTGCGTGTTGTTGGCGGCGCGTTCGTTGATCGCCGGTTGACCCCGAAAGACGTCGACATTTATACTTCGCCGCCTCTGTGGCGATGAGGCCCCGCGGCGGGTCCATGCAACGAAAAACACTAGGGTGAATGGGCTACGCAGCCGCTTTTCTGTCAAAATCCGTCCGCCGTGTTGTATTCGTCCAGTCCCTGTTAACCTTGCTCGTAGCGACGGCGTCGCTGTCGGTCCAGGGATGGGCTAGCGCGGCGTCCGCCTGCTACGGTGGCGCAATCAGCATCCTTTGTGCGTTCTTGCTGGGATGGCGCGTGCATCGCGCAGGCGAGCTTGTCTGGCGAGGCTCGAAGCTTGGGACGCTGTCGCTGTGTCTCGGTATGGCGGAGCGCTACGGTGTGGCCCTGGTTGGTTTTGCCCTCGGTATAGGTGTGTTGGAGCTACCGGCGGTGCCACAGATCGCCGCCTTTGCTGTGAGCCAATTCGCTTATCTCGCGGCGGCACGGGACGGATCACCGGGTTACCAGTCATGAGTACAGTGAAGCCAAGCAACGCAGGAGTGCCAGCATGAGCGAAGGCGCCGCACCGGCAACCGCCGATCCGGTCCGTTACATCTCGCACCATCTGACGAACTGGCACGTCGGCGACGGCTTCTGGTCGCTCAATCTCGACACGCTGTTTTTCAGTTGGTTACTCGGCGGCACGCTCGTGTTCGTGGCTTGGCGGGTTGGCCGCAGGCTTCAGCTCGAGCAACCACGCGGTATGCAGAACGTGCTCGAAGCGGTGGTCGAGTTTGTCGACGCACAGATCAAGGAGGTGTTTCCGGGGCGTGATCGCCTGATCGGCCCACTCGCCATCACGATCTTTCTCTGGGTCTTTCTCATGAACACCATGGATCTGGTGCCAGTAGATCTGCTGCCGAAGGTAGCAGAGATCATCGCGGTCAATCTGTTCGGCGCCGATCCGCACCACGTGTACCTCAAGGTCGTGCCCACGACCGATCTCGCCACCACCTTCGGTTTGTCGTTGTCCGTCTTTGCCTTGGTCATTATCTACAACATTAAGGCCAAAGGCCCGATCGGTTACGTCAAGATGTTCTTGTTCCACCCTTTTGGCAAGTGGTTGATGCCACTCAACATCGTCATGACCGCGGTGGAAGAAATCGCCAAGCCGGTAAGCCTGGCTTTGCGTCTCTTTGGCAACATGTTTGCTGGCGAGCTGATTTTCATGCTGCTGGCATTGATGCCATGGTGGATACAGTGGGCGCCGACCTTGGTGTGGGCGATCTTTCACATCCTCATCATTACCTTGCAGGCATTTATCTTCATGATATTGAGCGTGGTTTATCTGGGGATGACGCAGCAGCAAGAGGAACACTAAGTCGTTTCCAGAACCTAATTCGCAACTAAGAGGAGAAGGCTAATGAGTCCTGATTCGGTCGCTTTGATCTACGCCTATACCGCAGTCGGTGTGGGAGCTCTGCTCGGGCTGGCGGGGATTGGCGGTGCTATCGGCTGGAGCGTGATCGCCTCGAAATACGTCGAAGGCATTGCGCGCCAACCGGAGATGCGCCCAGTATTAATGCTGCAAACGTTCATCTTCGGCGGTCTGGCCGAGGCCATTCCAATCATTGGCGTGGGTATCGCCATGTGGTTTGTGTTTGCCAATCCCTTCATGGGTGCGGCAAGGGCAGCACTCGGCGGTTAGAGCGATCCATTGCTTTAAATAGCGAGGGCTCCGGTGAACGTCACAGTCACACTCATCGTCCAGATTTTTAGCTTCGGCTTGCTTGTATGGTTCGTCATGCGCTTCCTGTGGGAGCCGCTCACCAACCTGATGGCGGAGCGCGAGAAGCGTATAGCCGATGGTCTGGCGGCTGCCGAGAAAGGCAAGCATGACCTAGAGCTGGCAGAGAAACACGCGCGCGATGCCCTGCGTGATGCCAAGACTCAGGCATCGGAGATAATTGCCCATGCCGAGCGGCGCGCGGCGGAAATCGTCGACGAAGCGAAGGCCGGTGCCAAGGTCGAGGCCGAGCGCATCGTCGCGGCGGCAGGTAGCGAGATCGAGCAGGAGAGAAACCGCGCACGCGAGGAGCTGCGAGCCTCAGTAGCGCAGCTGGTCGTCGCGGCCGCCTCCAAGATCCTCGAGAAGGAAGTCGATGCCAAGGCACATGCCCGGCTACTCGAGGGCACGATCAAGCAACTTTAGGCCATGGCTGAGCTCGAAACTCTCGCGCGACCGTACGCCGAAGCGGTTTTCACCCTGGCCAGAGACCGCGGGGAGCTGCGGCAGTGGTCCGAGGTGCTACGGTTGCTGGCGCATGTCGCAAACGATGAGCGCATCATCGAGCTCGTGAGCGATCCGCGAGTCAGCACAGAGCGACTCGCTGGATTATTGATCGACATCGCCGGCAGCAGTCTGACGAATGACGGCAAGAATTTCGTGCGCCTACTGGTAGAGAATGGCCGGCTGACGTTGATGGCGGCTATCGCCGGCCAGTTTGAGCGCCTCAGGGCCGATGCCGAGGGCATCATTGAGGTTGAGGCCAGCGCTGCATTCGAGCTCAGCGCGGCGCAGATCAAGCAGATTGTTCAGGCCGTCAAGAAGAGGCTTGGCCGCGAGGTCAAGCTCAATGCCAGTATCGATAAGTCGCTGATCGGCGGCGTCGTTATCCGCGCTGGCGATCTCGTTATCGACGGCTCAGTCACGGGCCACTTGCGTGACCTGGCCGCACAATTGAACAAATAAGGGAAGTCAACCATGCAACAGTTGCGATCGTCAGAAATCAGCGAACTGATAAAACAAAAGATTGAGCACTTCGAGGCCAAGCCCGAGGCTCGCACGGAAGGCACCGTTGTCGCCCTGACGGACGGTATCGCGCGCATCCACGGCCTATCCGACGTCATGCAAGGCGAAATGATCGAGTTCCCGGGCAACACCTATGGGCTCGCGCTCAACTTGGAACGCGATTCGGTCGGCGCGGTGATCATTGGCGATTACCAACATATCACCGAAGGTGATCGCGTCAGCTGCACCGGACGCATCATAGAGGTACCGGTCGGCGAGGCACTCGTTGGTCGGGTGGTCGATGCGCTTGGGCGACCCATCGACGGCCGCGGCCCGCTCAAGACCAGCGAGACATCACCGCTTGAGAAGATTGCCCCGGGCGTGATTGCCCGACAATCGGTGTCGCAGCCGGTGCAGACAGGACTTAAATCGATCGATTCAATGGTGCCGATCGGCCGCGGTCAGCGCGAGCTCATCATCGGCGATCGCCAAACCGGCAAGACGGCGCTGGCGCTCGATACGATTATCAACCAGAAGGGGCAAGACCTTATCTGTATCTATGTGGCCATCGGCCAGAAGGCCTCGTCTGTGGCGAACGTGGTGCGCAAGCTCGAGGAGCACGGTGCCATGGAGTGGACCATTGTCGTCGCTGCCACCGCCGCCGAGTCGGCGGCATTGCAATATGTTGCTCCCTACGCCGGCTGCTCTATGGGCGAGTACTACCGTGATCGCGGCGAGGATGCACTCATCATCTACGACGATCTGACCAAGCAGGCGTGGGCCTATCGCCAGATCTCGCTGCTGCTGCGCCGGCCACCCGGGCGCGAGGCCTACCCCGGTGATATCTTCTATCTGCACTCGCGCCTGCTGGAGCGCGCGGCGCGTATCAATGCCGAGCACGTTGCCAAGATTACCAATGGCAAGGTCAAGGGCAAGACCGGTTCGTTGACGGCATTGCCAATCATTGAGACGCAAGCGGGCGACGTGTCGGCGTTCGTGCCGACTAACGTGATTTCCATCACCGACGGTCAGATCTATCTCGATACGGATCTTTTCAACGCCGGTATTAGGCCCGCCATCAACGCCGGGCTTTCCGTGTCGCGTGTAGGCGGCGCAGCGCAGACCAAGATCATCAAACGTCTTGGTGGCGGCGTACGCTTGGCACTGGCGCAGTTTCGTGAGCTTGCCGCATTCTCGCAATTTGCCTCCGAGCTCGATGCAGCAACACGCCGGCAGATCGAGCGCGGGCAGCGTATCACCGAGGTCATGAAGCAACCGCAGTACGCACCGATGACGGTCGCGCAGATGGCGGTGTCGTTGTTCGCCGCCAACGAGGGTTTTCTCGATGACATAGAGGTCAGCAAGGTGCGCCCCTTCGAAGACGCCTTGCATGCGTATATGAAGTCGAGTCACGCAGAGTTACTTGACAAGATCAACCGTGAGCGCGACTACAGCGACGACATAGCGGCCGCGTTAAAGTCTGCCGTCACGGACTTCAAGGCCAATCACACCTGGTAGCGAGCAGCGTCGGCCATGGCCGTTGGCAGAGAAATCCGCAAGAAGATCAAGAGCATCCAAAACACGCAGAAGATTACGCGTGCAATGGAGATGGTGGCGGCAAGCAAGATGCGCCGCGCGCAACAACGCATGAGCGCGGCACGACCGTACGCCGACAAGATGCGCAACGTCATACGTCATCTGCACCATGCGCACCCGGAGTATCGTCACCCGTTTCTCGTTGAGCGCGAGATCAAGAATGTAGGCTTGATCATGGTGACTACCGATCGCGGTTTGTGCGGTGGCCTCAACACTAATGCCCTGCGCATGGCGTTACAAACCATGAAGCAGTGGCAGAAAAGCAATTTCGGCATCGTCGCATGTAACATCGGTGCCAAAGGATTGGCATTTTTTCGCCGCATCGGCGTCAACATCATTTCCGAGGTTACGCACCTGGGCGACAGCCCGAGAGTGGAGGATCTGATCGGCACCGTTAAGGTTATGCTCGACGCCTACGTGAAGGCCGACATCGATCATCTGTACATCGTTTACAGCAACTTTATCAATACCATGACGCAGCGATCGGTGATGGAACAATTGCTGCCGCTGCCTGAATCCGAGGAAGAACAGCTTAAACACTATTGGGATTACATCTATGAGCCCGATGCCGTTGACGTGCTCGATGATCTGTTGCGGCGTTACATCGAGGCGCTGATCTATCAAGCGGTGGTGGAGAACCTGGCGTCCGAGCAGTCCGCACGCATGGTGGCGATGAAGTCGGCTTCGGACAATGCCGGTAAGCTGATCGAGGAGTTTACGTTGAAGTACAACAAGGCGCGCCAGGCAGCAATCACGCAGGAGATCGCCGAGATCGTCGGCGGCGCGGCGGCGCTCTAGTTCGATCGGGCGTCACGCTTACTTACAGGGGAATTGATCAATGAGTGCAGCAGGCGAAATAGTACAGGTGATCGGTGCGGTGGTGGATGTGGAGTTCCCGCGCGAGGCACTGCCGAAGACCTACCACGCGCTGAAGGTTAGCGATGTCGATTTGACGCTGGAGGTGGAGCAACAACTGGGTGACGGCATCGTGCGCTGTATCGCCATGGGTTCCTCCGATGGCTTGCGCCGCGGCATGGCCGTCAGCAGCACCGGGGCGCCGATCTCTGTACCGGTCGGGGCGAAGACGCTCGGTCGCATCATGGACGTGCTCGGCCGCCCTATCGATGAGATCGGACCGATCGGTGCCGAGCAGCTGCTGCCTATCCACCGCAAGGCGCCTACCTATGAGGACCAGGCGGCGAGTAGGGAACTGTTGGAGACCGGCATCAAGGTCATAGACTTAATATGTCCGTTCGCCAAAGGCGGCAAGATCGGCCTGTTCGGCGGTGCCGGCGTGGGCAAGACCGTTAATATGATGGAGCTGATCCGAAACATCGCCATCGAGCATGAGGGTTACTCGGTGTTCGCTGGTGTGGGCGAGCGCACGCGCGAGGGCAACGACTTTTATCACGAGATGAAAGAAGGCGGGGTGCTCGACAAGGTGGCGCTGGTCTATGGTCAGATGAACGAACCACCCGGCAACCGGCTGCGCGTGGGTCTCGCCGGTCTGACCATAGCGGAGAACTTTCGCGACGAAGGGCGCGACGTGCTGCTGTTTATCGACAATATCTACCGTTATACGCTGGCGGGCGTGGAAGTTTCGGCACTGCTCGGTCGTATGCCCTCGGCCGTGGGCTATCAGCCCAACTTGGCCGAAGAGATGGGGATCCTGCAGGAACGCATCACCTCGACCAAACAGGGATCGATTACCTCAGTGCAGGCGATCTATGTGCCGGCCGATGACCTCACCGACCCGTCGCCCGCCACCACCTTCTCGCATCTGGATGCGACCGTAGTGCTGTCGCGTCAGGTGGCGGAGCTCGGGATCTACCCGGCGGTGGATCCACTCGACTCCACGAGCCGACAGGTGGACCCCAACGTGATCGGCGACGAGCACTACCGCACCACGCGTGATGTGCAGTCGACGTTGCAGCGTTATAAGGAGCTGCAGGACATCATCGCCATCCTTGGCATGGATGAGCTATCCGAGGATGACAAGCTCATCGTCACGCGGGCACGTAAGATTCAGCGCTTCCTGTCGCAGCCGTTTTTCGTAGCCGAGGTATTTACCGGCACACCGGGCAAGTATGTGTCGATGAAGGAAACCATTCGCGGCTTCCGCGGTATCGTCGACGGCGAGTACGATCGCTTACCCGAGCAGGCGTTTTATATGGTCGGCACCATTGACGAAGCTGTGGAAAAGGCGAAGACGGTTTAACTGCCCAACGCAAAGACGCAAAGGCGCGGAGGTTCTTTGATCAAGCGACAGGGGTTGTTGATGGGTCGAAATTCTTTGCGTCTTAGCGCCTTTGCGTTAGGGGTTTTGCAGCTATGGCAATGACCATGCATGTCGATATCGTCAGTGCCGAGGAGGAGATCTACTCGGGCACGGCGGAAATGGTGTTTGCGCCATTGGCCACGGGTGAGGTGGGTATACTGCCGCGACATGCTCCACTGCTGGCGCGCATGAGCCCAGGGGAGGTGCGCGTGCGCCTGGGCGGGGAGGAGCAATACTTCTATGTTTCAGGTGGCGTGCTGGAGGTGCAGCCGCACGTCGTCACGGTGCTCTCCGACACCGCCATCCGGGCTAAGGATCTGGATGAAGCCGCAGCGCTGGAGGCGCAGCGGCGCGCCGAAGAGGCGCTCAAAGACCGCACGGCCGATATCGATTTCGCCAAGGCACAGGCCGAGTTGATCGAGGCGGCCGCGCAGCTCCGTATGATTCGGCGTCTGCGCGAGCGCTTGCGCAAGTAGCCCCACCCCCCGCCCCTAGGGGCTGTATAACTTATTGAAAATAATACAGTCTCTGTTACGATCGGGCATTGGCGCAGCTTGCCGACGCCCCTAGCACCGGCCAAGGCGTCGTTTGTCGGGGCGGCACACCAAGGCCCGGCGATGCCAGATTGTAGGGAGTTGCCCGCAAGCTGCTATCTTTCAAGTTAGGATGAGCCTGCAGGCGTACACGCAGGTCAACTCGCCCGTACTACTCATGATGCTCGAAGTGATCGTTCTTGCCGCCGGCCAGGGGACGCGTATGCGTTCCGACCTCCCCAAGGTCATGCATGGGCTCGGTGGCAAGCCTTTGCTCGCTCATGTGTTGGAGCGCGCCCGCGAGCTGAGCCCAAGCACCATCCACGTGGTGTATGGTCACGGCGCTGAGCAAGTGCGCGAATCCTTTGCAGGCGACGACCTTCATTGGGTGTTGCAGGCGCAACAACAAGGCACTGCGCATGCGGTGCTACAGGCATTGCCAGCCGTGGCACCGGATGCCGTGGCACTAGTGCTTTACGGAGACGTGCCGCTCATCGCAGTAGCCACGTTGCGTGCGATGGTCGACGCCGCTGCCACCGATGCGTTGGCGTTGTTGACGACCGAGCTCGACGATGCCACGGGTTACGGACGCATTATTCGCGACGGCGAAAAGCGTGTGACCAAGATTGTGGAGCAGAAAGACGCTACAGCCGACGAGCTCGCAGTGGCGGAGATCAATGCTGGTCTGCTGGCTGCGCCGGCACATCGACTGCGCGCGTGGCTCGCGCGAATCGGTAACGACAATGCGCAAGGCGAGTTTTACTTAACAGACGTGGTTGCTGTTGCCAACCAGGATGCAACTGCGATCGTCACGTGCCATCCACAGTCGTATTGGGAGATCATGGGAGTGAATAGCAAAGTCGAGCTCGCTCGGCTCGAGCGCAGGTTGCAGCAACAACACGCGCAGGCGCTGATGGACAGCGGTGTAACCTTGCTCGATCCGGCGCGCTTTGATTTGCGCGGGCAGCTACAGGCTGGGCGCGATGTCGTGATCGACGTCAACGTGGTGCTCGAGGGTAGCGTCGTCGTCGGTAACGGCGTACACATCGGGCCCAATAATTTCATACGCAACACCTCGATCGGTGATGGCAGTATCGTGCTCGCCAATTGCGTAATCGAGGATGCGATCGTCGGTCGAAACTGCCGCATCGGGCCATTTTCCCGACTGCGGCCGGGACCGGAACTGGCTGACGGCGTGCAGATCGGTAACTTTGTAGAGCTGAAAAAATCACGCGTCGGTACCGGTAGCAAGATCAATCATCTGAGCTATGTCGGTGATACGATCGTCGGCAAGAATGTCAACATTGGTGCTGGTACCATCACCTGTAACTATGACGGGGCCAACAAGCATCAGACGGTTATCGGCGACAATGCATTTATCGGCTCTGACACGCAACTGGTGGCTCCTGTGACCGTGGGCGCGGGGGCCACGATTGGTGCCGGCTCGACGATCACCAAGGATACGCCGTCGGGCGAGCTGACCTTGAGCCGGGCGCCACAGCGGACACATCGGGGTTGGAAACGGCCTGTTAAAAGCAAGTGAGGAGTGAGATGCAAGGCGTGAGGCGAATGACAAAAGCGGCGAAAGCACTTCTGTTACTGCTTACCCCCGACCCTTCACGCCTCACGGAGAGGTAACATGTGTGGCATTGTCGGCGCCATTGCGGCGCGCAACGTGGTCCCGGTCCTGATAGAGGGCCTCAAACGCCTAGAATATCGCGGCTATGATTCCGCCGGGCTTGCGGTACTGAATGGCGGCATCCAACGCGTACGTCGCGTCGGGCGCGTCAACGAGATGGAGGCCGCTGCCACCGCCGCTCAACTCAGCGGTTTTCTTGGCATAGGTCACACACGCTGGGCCACGCACGGCGGCGTCAGCGAGCCCAATGCCCATCCGCACATCTCTTGCGGTGAAATCGCTGTCGTCCACAACGGCATCATCGAAAACCACGATGCCCAGCGTAGCCGGCTGCAGCAGCTCGGTTACACGTTTGAATCGCAGACGGACACGGAGGTCATCGCACATCTAGTGCACCATTACTTTACCGAACTCGGCGATCTGTTGGCGGCCACGCAAAGAGCGGTGAGAGATCTGGTCGGTGCGTATGCCATTGCCGCATTCTCGCTGAAGAACCCTGAAGTCCTGATGTGCGCGCGCGTTGGCTGTCCGCTCCTGATCGGCCTGGGCGACGGCGAAAATTTCGTGGCTTCCGACGTGTCGGCGGTGCTGTCGGCAACACGCCGCGTCATATACCTGGACGAGGGCGACGTTGCTGAAGTAACGCGCGAACGCGTGCGTATCTTCGACCGCACCGGCCAGGCGGTCGAGAGATCGGTGCATGTCTCGGATGTTTCGCTCGCCTCACTCGAGCTCGGCCCATACACGCATTTCATGCAGAAGGAGATTCACGAGCAGCCACGCGCGCTGACCGACACCATAGCTCAGGTCATCGCCGAGGGCGTGTCACCGGGACTGTTCGGAGACAATGCCGCACAGGTGTTTGCCGAAAGCGATGCAGTGCAGATCATCGCCTGTGGCACGAGTTACTATGCCGGCTCGGTGGCGCGCTACTGGCTCGAGAGCATCGCCAAGGTTCCGTGCAACGTCGAGATCGCGAGCGAGTACCGTTACCGCGATGTCGTCGCCGATCCGCGCCAGCTTGTGGTAACGATTTCGCAGTCAGGGGAGACGCTCGACACCATGGAGGCGTTGAAGCGCGCTGTGGAGATCGGGCATAAACACACGCTCGCCATCTGCAACGTGCGCGAAAGTGCCATCCCACGCGCCTCACGGTTGGTGTTTTACACGCGTGCCGGTGCCGAGATCGGTGTGGCCTCGACCAAGGCGTTCACCACCCAGCTGGCCGCCTTGTTCATATTGACACTCGCGCTGGCCAAGCACAGGGGCCATCTATCACCGGAAGCGGAAGCCGCGCACCTCGAAGCATTGCGCTACCTACCGGGCAGCGTGCAGCACGCACTCAACCTCGAGGCGCAGATTCGCGTCTGGTCGGAACGTTTCGCAGGCAAGGAACATGCCCTGTTCCTAGGGCGTGGCGTGCATTACCCAATCGCTTTGGAGGGCGCACTCAAGCTTAAGGAGATCTCTTACATCCATGCCGAGGCCTATCCAGCCGGGGAGCTCAAGCATGGCCCGCTGGCGCTGGTCGATGCCGAGATGCCGGTGGTGGTAATTGCGCCGAACGATGCGTTGCTCGAGAAGTTGAAGTCGAATATGCAGGAGGTGAGCGCGCGCGGCGGTGAGCTCTATGTGTTTGCCGATCTCGATAGCCACTTCACGGAAAGCGAGAACGTGCACGTTATCCGCACGCCGCGGCACGTGGGTGTGCTCTCACCGATCGTGCATGCAATCCCCGTGCAGCTGCTCGCTTACAATGCGGCGCTGGCGCGCGGCACCGATGTGGATAAGCCACGCAACCTAGCGAAGTCGGTGACCGTGGAGTAGCCTACACGCTAGTCCCAGCAACCCGTGCGCTTTGATTTTTTGCGCTCTTCTTTAGTGACCACGGCATCGGGTTCCGGCGACAACTCGGCTGCGGCGTTCCCTCGCTCAGCGAGCCAGTCATGCGCTTTGTACAGCTCTTTGCGCTTTTCGTACCAGTCCTTCGAGTTTGTTAGCTTCCATTTCTTCTGGTCATCGCGCAGCTCTACCGCTACCGACAGGTTGCGCAGGCGCGCGTAGAAAACTCCGCCGAGACGTCGCTGGAGAATATCGAGGTCGCCGAGAATCTCGAAACGATCGCCTGTCATCGCGAGGTCTTGGACCTCAATCATTTTCCCCTGCATCTTGACGTCGGCGCGCGCCTCGATGTTAGGTACTGTGAGCAGGTTCTTGAACCAGCGCACCACACCCTTCTTCTCCGCCAGAAACACCACCACCGGCCGCGAGTCGCGCAGACTCATCCATACACGTGCTTCCAGCTCAGCCGGAATCGTGAATGCCCCCTTGGCCTTGGGCAACTCAAAGCGCGCCCACCAGGAGGTATCGGTCTCAATTTTGCTGCTGCCGACGTAGGTGTTGTTGAGCTCAATGGTTGTGCCAGACATGTCGAAACGGCGCGCCTGCATGTCACCGTCTTTGAGATGCGCCAGCACCTTGAGATCCGCCGACAGCGTGACCTTGTCAAACTGCATGATGATCTTGTTTGCAGTTAAAGCTATGTTGCCGCTGGCGGAATTGGTGGCAGCATCGAAATCGAAATGGCTGCGAATACGGCCGTGACCCTGGTGGATGAAGATACAGGATTCGGGAGGAATATAGCTGTTATAAACACCGAAATTCGGCAGCTTCGATTCCGGCAGGTCGATCGCAATCTTCAAGTCGGTGAAAGGGTCGGTCAGGTCGAGGCGCTCAGCGGTGCCGATGACGGTGAAACCCTTGCCGAAGATGTACGATTGTTTCAGAAGTGCAAAGCCGAAATCATCGAGCGACACGCTAACCTTGGAGAGGGTCTTGCCATCCGCCTGGGTGACCAGGCCGCGGACCTTACCCGAGCCACTGGCCGTGTAGTCCATGAAGTTAGCCTGAATCTTGTCCGAATCAACGGCAATCCGCGTGCCTGGCATCAGCACGCCCTTCTTTACTCGCACGTCAGCTTCCATTTGGCCGGCACCATCGAGCTTTAGCCAGGGCGTTTGGCGGAAGTAGCCTTTGAGGAAACGCAAGTCCGGTACGCGCCCGGCGACGCTGATATCGGCCGAGACCGCGCGCAGTGCCTCGCGGCTTTTTATCTCGTTCAACGTCAGGCGATCGAAGGTGGAGTCCAAGCTCAGGGTCAGGTTTTCCACCGCTCGCCCATCGCGCAGCACAAGCGTTCCCGATTTCAGCCGTAGGGATGTTCCGACAATTGCTAACGGTCCGTCGGCAAGCACGATTAAGCCGGTGCCTGTTATGCCATCGGTTTCGCCGTAACGCACATCAGCGCCCACGTTGACCTCGCTCGTAAGACGCATTTCCTTTTTCTGCGAGATCACCAGCTTCTTGCTCATCAACGTGACCTGTCCGGTCGCCAACGATTGGCCGGCGGCGGTTTGAAACTCCGCCTCAAGCCGGCCTTGACTCTTTCCTATCAACAAGCCGGCATCTGCGGGGATGTATTTGTCCAGGTAACGCAGATCGGGGATTTGGGCTGCGGTGTGCAGCGAGGCCGTTGAGGCTCGCAGTAGCGCGGATGTTTTCTTAAGATCAAGGGTGTGCGGCGCGAACTCGGATTGAAACTGAAGGTTGAGGTCCTGAGCCAGGATCTGCCGCCGCTCTCGCAGTTCCGCGCCGTCGAGGGCAAATGCAGCCTTCAGGATCTCCACGTGCCCCCTGTCACCGAAGACCAATAGCCCCTTGTCACTTCGTTGCTCGACGCCGTATTCAAAATCGCTGCTGAGGGTAATGTTGCCGTGCAGTACCAGATCACCGGATTGGGCGTCGAGTCCCTTTGCGCTCAGGCCGATGCTGGCTTGTGCAATCGGTTGTTTAGCGACCGTCTCCAGACGCGCGTGTAGCTCGCCGGCACCGCCACGGATTCGCATACCCTTCTTCGTGGGAAGATAGTTGCTAAGGTGAGCTAGGTTCGGCAACTTTGCGGCGACTTGCAAATATCCTGATGTGAAGCGCAGCAGACCGAGCATCTTTTCCTTTTCGAAGGTGGACCGGTCGAACTTTGTGTTGATATCAAGCGCCAGCTCCTCAGCGAGGACGCGTTTCTTTTGGTAAACGCTCGCCTTTGGCACTGCCAACGACAGCTGGCTAATCCTTAGCGGCACGCCCGATGCGAGCCCTAACCCCCGCTCGTCTTCAAGCGGGCCATACTGCAGGTCGGTGCCGATGCGCAGGTCGGTAGCGAGCGTCAGGTCCTGGTAATCGGCCACCATGTCTTGGGCTGAGATCTCGACGGATCCTTTCGACGCTAAGGTGAGCGCGGACCCTTCGGCGTGCAAACGCATATGACCGGCGCCTTTTCTTATCCTGAAGTCGAGCTCTTTGGGAATCCACAGGTTGAGCACAGTGAGGTCCTTGAGCTCGATATCGGGTGTGTCGACGATCATCGTCAAGTCGGTGAAGGGGTCCCGTAGGTCAAGCTCGGAGCTCTTGCCACCGAAGCTCAAGTTGTGGCCGCGCAGAAGTATCTTTTGTTGCATGGGCAGTCCGATCTCGAAATCCGTCAGCGCTACCGCTACGGTGGCCACGGCCTTCTCGCCTTCGCGCTCGACGCGTCCTTCAATCTTGCCCGGCCCCTGCGCAGCCATGGCGAAGTCGAATACGTTGGTCGAAAGGTTCACCGTTGACACGCTGAACTTGGTTTGCGGCGCCAGTAGGCCTTTCACCAGGCGAACATCGGCATTGATCTGACCTTCGCCCTCGATCTGGAACCATGGCACTTTGCGGAAGAAGATCTTGATGAAGTCGAGGCTGTCAATCTTGCCTTGGAGCTGCACGTCACCACTGACAAACGGCAGCATTGCCAGTCCCTGCTCCTTCTTGGGGTTGAAGCGATCGAGGGTGACCACCGATTTCAATACGACGTTCTCCACGGCCGGCGTTTGTCCTATCCACGCCGTGCCGGAGTTTAGCGTGACGGTCGCTTTAGGTACCTCAATAGTTCCCTGCACCACGTGTGTCATGCCGCCTGTCACTTGACCTTGACCTTCAAAGCGAAACTGGTTGATCCAGATCTCGTGCAAGTCCGTAATCAGCGCATTGCGCAATTCGATTGTCCAGGGATGCTCGATCTTTTGCGGCGGGTAAAGCTGCTCGGGAGGGCGCTCGGGCGGATTGCTGAGACCGGGAATATCGGGGAATAACTCAGCGTCTTTACCGGGCGTCGATCCCAGCGGCAGTCGTTCGCGCATGTGGAACCTGAGGCCGCTACCCGTTACCGAGGTCGTGCGAAAGCGCTTGCCGACGAGCGCCAACAGTGACATCGACGTGGTGATTTCATCCACCTGTGCGTGCCATTGGAACATTCGGTCCTGGCCGCGGATCTGCAATCCCTCTAGGTGCACGACACCGGGCATCAACGTCCAGCCGCTTCGCCAGTGTAGCCAGAGCTTCTCCGGTTTGCGATTGATGGCGTTAAACGCGCGCTCGGAATTGAGAAATATGTTGGCACCCACCACATACGCGACCTCGGTGGCGAGGAGCGCAAGTACAGCGACGATGACCCATCGGCGCGAAGATTTTTTCATGGGCTTTGGCCGGGGTTGTTAGGTGTGATTGTGGGACGCAAGGGAAAAATAAATTCTACCGCAAAAGACGGGGGCGACGAACAGTATTGCCCTCGCTGCCGTGCGGCTGGCACACGGGCGTCGATGAGATGCGAAACCTTACGGCACTGAAGACGCTGGTTTCGTGTCGATGGCTGGAAACCAGAGCAGCTTCAACAAACCACCGCGGGTGCAGACTTGTAACAGGCGCTTCAATTCATCGAATGGAATCGACGGAAATTGTTCGGCCAGCACCTGTGCACTGAAAGGCGCGCATCGCTGCGAGAGCCAGGCGAGCACGTCGTTGTATTGCTGTGGTACCTCGACGCTCGCCAGCGTTTGCTGAACGTCATGCTCATCCTTAAAGCTGATACGCACCCACTCAAGGCCGTTATCGTCCGGTGGTGGGCTCTGCTCGGCAGCGGCGCTGGTATTGGGCACCCGCTGAAAGCGGGTGCGGGGTTCGATGAGCTCGAGTCTCTGTTCCTCGCTCACCGTTGGCAGGATCATGTCCTGCGGTGCTATCACCGCGCTCGCTTGCGGGACATCCCTCAGTAGTTGCTCGGCCTGTGCCAAGGCTTGCTGGCGTTGTTCGCCATTGCCCCAGGCGCCATACAGTGGTTTGCGCCAGCGCGGATCCTGTAGCAATACCAGCCGCAACTCGTTCAGGAAACAATCGATCGCAGGTGGAGGTTCGACGACGATGGCCACAGCCAGCGAGTCTGCGCTAGCAAAGGTGCGATGCCAGGTGCCGCGCGGGAAAAACAACACCGAACCCGGTGTCATATCAACTGCCTGAAACTGCACGTCGCGCCAATCGGGAAAACCGTTGGCTGTCTGCGTATAGAGTTCCTCAAAAGGCATCGTCCCCGGTGAGTACTGGCGGCCATAGGGCGTGGTGATCTCGCGCACCGGTGCCAGCTCAAAGCGCTTGTCGCCAAAGACTTGGATCGAAATAATGTCGTTGGCATCGTAATGGCACGCAGCGCCATCCTCGCGTGGCGAGGCCCAGGCGGTCATGCGCGTTGACCCTTCACTGATGCCGAGCTCGGTTTCCAGTTGACGGAGAAAAGCTTCAGCCCCGGGGATGTAGGGAGCGAGGTCATCGAAATAGAGCGTGAGACCCATCTGAAATAGTCTCTGCGCTTGCGCCGGATCACCCGGCACCATGTAGCTGGTTCGCGCGCCGCTACAAAAAGCCAGTCGGCCGCGATACACGCTGCCGAGTGCGCCGATACTGCTGAGCTCGCGCGTGCGCAAGAACTCGGGTAAGCGCGCAGGTTCGCCATGCGCCGCGAAGATTTTGTCGGGCCAGCAGTCAGCGAATTCAGCGACCGAACGCGGTGATAACAAGCTAGCCAGTGCTGGCTTTTCCGGCGCAGCCATCAACTTCTCCTGTAAAAGCGGGTTTGCCGCAGGATACACCAGGCATTTTGCCATTGGTAGGCGCGCCGGCAATCGCCGTACCGCTACCTCAGTTGACTGTCATGGTCAGGATTTCGCGCGCTCGCTAACGAGTAACGGTTCCATGGGAACGTGATCGGGCTGGTTGCGCACACGCTCGAGCCAGCCGTTAACCCTCTTGTAGCGAGACAATTCGAAACCGCCTTCGTGCGCCACATGGGTATAGGCGTACAGGGCAATGTCGGCAATGGTGTAACGCGCACCGACGAAGAACGGCCGACTGGTCAGATGACCTTCCATGACATCAAGCGCGGCATAGCCCGGCGCACGTTTTTCCGCGAGCGCCTTGGCGTACTCGGGAGGGCTACCGAGATAGCGTACGATATAACGAGCGGTAGCAATGTACGGTTCATGGCTGTATTGCTCAAAAAACAACCACTGCAACACTTGCGCATGCAGCAATCTGTCGCTCGGCAGCAAGGGCGTGCCCTCGCTCAAGTAATGCAGGATGGCGTTGGATTCGGCTAAGTAGACTTTCGGCTCGATCTCAAGCAGCGGTATCTTGCCGTTTGGGTTTTTCTCCAGGTACTCGGGTGTGCGGCTTTCCTGCTTGAGGATATCCACGTTTACCCATTGAAAGGATTGAGCCAGCTGCGTAAGCAGGAGCTTGACTTTGTAGCAGTTGCCGGAATTGTGGTCGCCGTAAACCTTAAGCATGTAGGGCAGTGATCAGCAGCGGATTCTTTAAGTGTCGGGCTGCGGCATGGGTAAGCCAGCGAGTTTGCACAACTCGTGTATCGGATCGCGCGGAAACAGGCTGTAGATATGCTTCTCGTAGGCCTTCCTGTCGCGAAAGCGTTGGCCACGGTGCTTGCCCAATGTTAGCACGATCTTACGCATGGTCGGTGTCGCCTGCGTCTCCTGGTAGTAATCGCGGAAATACCAGATGAGCTCCCAGTGGTCTACGTAGAGCTTGATGCCATCCTGCTGCGCCAGCGCTTCGGCGAGCCCCTCGCTCCAATCGTCCGGATTGACGAGAAACCCCTGGTCGTCGGTGGCGACGATCTTTCCGTTAACGTTCACGGGCGGATCCTTCGGGACGCGGCATCGGCGGAGCCAACGTTGATCTAACTGCCGCTTTCCGGATGTGGTTTGGCGGGGGGCACCTTTGCGCTCCTCCATAGGGCAATCGTGGCAATAATAGTAAGCAGATACAGTACCGGAACGATTAATAATAAATCCACTCGGATGGGTGCGATCACAGTTTTCATCCAGAAATACATCCTCGTTTCGTAGATACCGTAAACGGTCCACGTCAGTGTCGCGACTATGGTTGCCGCTCGCCCCAGTTTGGTCATGCCGCTCCTTCTTTTCAAATACAGCGCTGTGAGAACGAATGCCGGAAACAATGCGCCTCCCGGAAAGGTGGCCAGTAACACGACAGGGAAAAACAATATCTCGAGCATGCTCCGATTACGGCTCTAGGGCACCATGGCAAGCAGGATAAGGGTGCGGCCTCGGGGTGACGGCACATTTCTGAGTTTAGTTAAACCTCCGATGTCGGTCACCGCCCGCTGGCTTCGGGATATACTGAATCCGTGACACGACGCAGCGGCAAGGGAACAGGGAAGACACGGCGCCAAACGCCTACCCACGCGGGGCATGTCCATGGGCCCCTGCAGCAAACGGCCAGTCGGCGGCTGCTGATTGCGCTCGCACTCACCATCGGCTTCGCCGGCATTGAGGCGCTCGCCGGCCTATGGTCGGGCTCGCTGGCGCTATTGGGTGATGCTGGACATATGGTCACAGATGCCGTGGCGTTGGCGTTAGCGGCTCTAGCGGCCTGGATTGCCACCCATCCGCCGAGCCCTCGGCACTCCTACGGTCTGGGGCGCGCTGAGGTCGTTGCCGCCCTAGTGAATGCC
>QKEI01000186.1 GCA_003251795.1 Candidatus Muproteobacteria bacterium | reverse complement strand
GGGCGTAACGCGAACCGCAGGTAATCGGCTATGTCGAGCTCGCCGGCCTTGTAGGCTTCGTAATAACGATCGTTTTCGCGCTGGTATCTGCTGCCGTCCACCAGCCCACGTTCAACCAGAAATTCCCCCCAGGCGTGGTCGCTGTCGCCGGAGAGCAAGGTCTTATCGAGGTCAAAAATCGCGAGACTCAAGCGACCCTAGTTTGCATTGGTACCCAGCGCGTCTCGGGAGAAATCAGGCGAAGATCCCGGTGGCCAAGCTGGGGATGCGAGTTCGCCTATCTTTTGTGTGCATTGCTGTTGCGCCAGGTTCATGGAAGAATCCAAACGGAAAATTGTAGTTTATTGGCGGTACGGCTGTACATGGTGGACAAAGACGGCTATAGACCGAACATTGGTGTCGTCCTGTGTAACGAGCGGCTCCAGGTGCTATGGGCGCGGCGCTGCGGTCGTGATGCCTGGCAGTTCCCGCAGGGCGGGATCAAACCGCACGAGACCCCCGAGCAGGCACTGTACCGCGAGCTCTGGGAAGAAATAGGGTTACGCGCGAGCGACGTCGAGCTCATCGGCCGCACGCGCGAGTGGTTGCGTTACGAAATCCCGAAGCGCTTTTTGCGACAGTCGCGTGATCGCTTGTTCCGCGGACAAAAACAGATTTGGTTTTTGCTGCGCCTTACGGCGGAAGAGGAAAAGGTGCGCCTTAATGTAAGTCCGAAGCCGGAGTTCGACAGTTGGTGCTGGGTAGAGTACTGGACTCCACTTGAGCAGATCATCGATTTCAAACGCGAGGTCTATCGGCGGGCGCTTTCCGAGCTAGAACCATTGTTGGCCCGGCTGGGCCTTCCGTAAGCGTATTCTGTGTGAGCTTCGACCGTGGTTAGATTCCCTGCAGTAGCCCATGGGGCGCTCATGTGCGGCGCGGTTTCGCTGTTCGCGCTCAGCGCCTGTACACCTGATGCCGACGGTCAGACCCAGGCGAAGCCGGCGAAACGCACCGCCCCAGAGCACCTCGTCGAGCTCGCGCAGGCGCGAGAGCAGCGCCTGCGCTATACCGCCGAGCGTCAAGGCAGCCTGCGCGCGTTGCGTCACGTCAAGGTGTTCAATCAGGAGGAAGGGCGCGTGCTCGCCATGCCCGCACGCGAAGGCGACACGGTGCACCAGGGCGATGTACTCGTGCGACTCGACGACCGGCTACTACGTGCTGAGCTCGACAAGGCGACGGCGACCCTGCAACAAGCCGAGCTCGATGTGCGCCGATTGCAAGGGCTGATGTCGAAAAAGCTCGTCGCCGAAGAGAGCTTGAACCGCGCCACCACGGCGCTTGCGATCGCACGAGCGGAGGAGCGGTTGCTGAACGCGCGTCTGGGCTATATGACCATCGTTGCACCGTTCGAAGGTAAGATCGCCGAGCGCCGTATTGAGCCCGGTGACGTCGCGCCAAAGCATACGCACCTACTGACATTAATAGATCCGTCCTCATTAGTCACTGAGTTTCAGGTGTCGGAGCTGATCCTTCCTGGTTTGAAGATCGGTGACCCTGCGGAGGTGCGCATCGATGCATTGGGCAACCAAAGTTATCCGGGACGGATCTCGCGCATCTATCCGACCGTGGATCCGTTAACGCGTCAAGGCCTAATCGAGGTGGAACTCGCGCCGGTACCGCCGGGTGCGAGTCCGGGGCAGTTCTGTCGCGTGACCCTGCAGACGGGTGCGCAGCCGCACCTGGTTGTACCGGTGGGCGCTTTGCAGCGCGATAACCAGGGCGAGTATGTTTTTGTGCTCGGCGAAGGCAACACGGTCCACCGCACGACAGTGCAGAGCGGATTGCGCTTCGCCGACCTGATAGAGATCCTCTCCGGGCTCAATAACGGCCAGCAGGTCGTAACCCGAGGTTTCCTCGGCCTCAACAACGGCCAGGTAGTGAAACCAGTGGAACGCGGCAAGGCGGACGCGGGCAATGCGTAAGGGAGGCATAGCGGCCTGGTCCATTCGCCACCCGATCAGCACAGTAATGTTGACCTTGGCGGCCGTAGTATTGGGCTTCTTCGCCTTGGGGCGTTTATCGATCGATCTGCTGCCACACCTCATCTATCCGCAGATCCGTGTACGCGTGCTCGATCCGGGCGTGTCGGCGACCATCATGGAGGACAAGATCACGCGCCAGATCGAGGAGCAGCTGGCGATTACCGAAGATGCCATCAGCGTGGAGTCGGTGACTGGGCAGGGCAGCTCCGCGGTGGATCTAGAGTTCGGCTACGGCAAGGACATCGACATTGCTTTGCGCGATGCGGCCACACGTCTGGACCGCGCCAAGCGCTTTTTGCCGGCCACTCAGGACCCTCCGTATATCTTCAAGTTCGATCCCTCGCAGATCCCAGTGATGGAGTTCGTCGTAAGCTCGCCGTTGCGCGACCGGGTAGAGTTGCGCACCTGGACCGACGATATTTTCGCCAAGCGCTTCTTGAGCATCGAGGGCGTGGCTTCGGCGGAGGTTGGCGGCGGGCTGGTGCGCGAGATTCAGGTAGTCCCGGATCAACGCCGACTGGCCGGACTCGGGCTGTCGATGGAGGATGTGATCCAGACGGTACAGCAGGGCAATGAGGACATACCAGGCGGACGCCTGCGCATGGCACGCCAGGAATACATCAGCCGTACCGCCGGGCGTCTCACGAGCCTAGCAGCGGTGGCGCAATTGCCGGTGAAATTGCCGTCGGGCGAAAGTGTACCGCTGTCGGAAGTGGCGCAGGTGCTGGACAGCCACGAAGACGAGCGCATCCGCGTCCGCTACAACGGTGTGCCGGGCGTCAAGATGACCATCCAGAAGCAGCCCAACGCCAATACTGTCGATGTCGCCGACCGGGTCAATGCCCGCCTGGCGTGGTTACGCGCCAATGATCTCATCCCCGCGGACACCAAGGTCAATGTGGTGTCGGATCAGTCTACCTACGTGCGACGCTCACTGAATAACGCCACGCTGGCCGCGGTAAGCGGAGGGTTGCTGGCCATGATCGTTGTCTACTTTTTCCTCGGCAACGTTCGCGGCACGCTCATCATCGGCACGGCCATCCCGATCTCAATCATGGTGACCTTCGTGATCATGGCGCTCGGTGGGCTGACACTTAATATTATGACGCTCGGTGGGCTTGCACTCGGTGTGGGAATGCTGATCGACAACACCATCGTCATGCTCGAGAACATCACCCGTCACCAGCGCGACAATCCCGACCCGCAGGCAGCGGCAACGGAGGCTGCGGGCGAGGTCAATAGCGCCATTGTTGCCTCTACCACTACCAATCTCGCCGCTGTGCTGCCGTTTCTTTTTATCAGCGGTCTTACGGGACTCCTTTTCCGCGAGCTCATCTTCACTATCTCAGCGGCGATCGTGGGGTCGTTGGTGGTGGCGCTCACCTTGGTACCGAGTCTCGCGGCCCGGCGCGCGACGAACACGCAGGGCCGCATGCGTGCGGTAATCGACCGCACCATGGAGCGGGCGCAAAACGCCTATGTGCGCGTGCTCGCGAAGGTGCTGGCGGCACGCCTGCTCGTGGTAGTAATTATGGTGGCGGGACTCCTGGCGATTGTTTTCGGCGTATTCTGGTCGGCCAAGCGCGAATACCTGCCCGCGCTGGACGATGGTCGCATCAGCGCCAGCATCACCATGGACCCTGGCATCTCCGTGGAGGAGATGGACCGCGTCGTCAAGCGCCTTGAGCAGCTCGTATGGGCACAAGGCAATGTGGAAAGTCTCTACACGCTGGTGGGCGGTCGCATATTCGGCCGCACCCAACGCGAAACGCCAAACGAGAGCACGGTGGCCATCCAGTTGGTACCGCTGACCGAGCGTGCGCTCAGCAGCCAGGCCTGGATCAAGCGTTTCAGCAGCGCGTTGCAGAAGGAACAGCTTGCCGGCCTGCGTGTGCGGGCGCGTGTGGCCGGTATCCGCGGGTTGCGTGTGGGCCGATCGGATGACGACATCAGCGTGCGTATCCAAGGTCCCGACCTTGAGGTGCTCGCGCGCCTAGGGGAGCAGGTGTTACAGCGCCTGCGGGGCACGCCGGGGTTACGCAACTTGCAGCACTCGAGCGAACAGCGCTGGCACGAACTCGCTGTGGAGATCGACCGCCAGCGCTCCGCGGAGCTCGGTCTCGATGTCGATCGTGTCGGTCGGGCGGTGAAGATTGCGCTCGAAGGCTTGGTGGTAAGCGACTATCTGGACGGCGATCGCAGTTACGATATCCGCGTGCGCCTGCCGCAGCAAGAGTTTGACAACCCGCAGGCACTAGAGGCGATCCTACTGTTCGGACCGCAGCGTGAGCGGCCGGCGGTGTACCTACGCGACGTAGCGAAGGTGACGCTGGTCTCTACGCCGGCCGAGATCCGACGCGAGAATCAGCGGCGGATTGTCGAGGTAACGGGCTCGTTAGCTGGCGATCTGTCGCTCGGCGAAGTGAGTGCACTGGTCAAGGAACGCTTGCACGGATTGCAACTGCCCACCAGTTACATCATGTACTCGGGAGGTACGGACGTGGTGCTCGCCCAGGGCAGTGAGCTTGCCTGGATCCTGGCCAGCTTGGCACTGTTCCTGGTCTATGTGGTTATGGCTGTGCAGTATGAGTCGTTGCGTAATCCTACGGTAATCATGTTATCGGTACCGTTTACCATGATCGGTGTCGGGATCGGTTTGCTGCTGATCGGATTGCCGGTATCAATGCCGGTGTGGTTGGGCGTGATCATGCTGATTGGTATTGTCGTTAACAATGCCATCGTGCTCGTGGAGTATGTGGAGATCTTGCGCGAACGCGGCATGGCCATGCACGAGGCCATTCTGGAGGCCGGGCGTCTACGGTTGCGGCCGATCCTAATGACCAGCCTGACAACGGTTGTCGGCATGCTGCCACTGGCACTCGGCCTCGGAGAAGGCGCGGAAATGCTGCAGCCACTGGCGGTGACGATCGTTTTTGGCCTGTCATTCTCAATGCTGGTCAGTTTGGTGCTGGTGCCGGTGCTTTATGAGCTGTTGCATCGACGCGCGACCCCGGTCGGTGCCCCTGCCCGGGCAGCCTAGATGAAAACGTGCAAGCCGCGCGTGGCTAGTCGGAGAAACTGCGGCTGATCACGCCGGCGGCGAGCATCGCTGAGCCATAGGCCGCTGAAGGATAACGCCCGCGTTTGACCTCAACCATGAGTATGCGCTCACGAATGCGTTGCCACGACGGGTTCTCGCTGCCGGGACCGATCGAGTGGATAAGCTTTACCGCCGGTGTGCCGAGCTTGGCGAACAATCGGTAGCCTCTCGCCTCAATGCGGGCCATGCCTTCCAGCATTGCTTGGAAGAAAGTGATGCTATCCCCGGGTAAGGGCTCCAGCTTAGGCGGCATCTTTGGATCGCAGATCGGGAAGCGCTCACCGACCTGGGACAGCGGGTAATAGTCAAGACCGGTGAGCTGCCCTGGATTGAGCTGTTTGCTCATTTCCACCATCTGCGCCGTATCGAAATACTGGAGCAGCACTTGCCAACCCGTATTCGACATGCCCCCAGTCAGCCAATAGCGCCCGAGCCGATGACTGTAAACGGCATGCTCGGTGGAGAATACCGGTTTGTCGGAGAGGATCTTCAGCGCCAGCGCGCTGCCGAGTACCGTTACCCCTTGCCCAAGCTCGGTCGCGCCCGATGATAGGAAGGCGGCCACGCCCGTGGTAGTGCCTGCTACGATGCGCGTCTGCGGCGAAAGCCCGAACGTCTTTATCGTTTCCTTGGACACGGGCGCAATGGTGTCGCCGGGAGCGTGTACTGTCGGCAGCAACTGCAAATTGGCGCCGATGGTGCCGAGCCAGTCAGGCCAACGCCCGGCGTCGACATCGAAACCGAGTCTGAAGCTATTGTGATAGTCGCTGTGGCCCCACTGTCCGGTGAGACGTCCGACTATCCAGTCGGCCTGGTGCAGGAAGTAAGCGGCTTTAGCGTCCATCTTTTTTTCCTGCAACCACAGCAGCTTGGAGACGCTGCTATTGGCGCCAAACGCACCGCTGTTGCGGGTGCAGTGTTGGTCGACGGCCTGAGCCTGAGCGGCGGCACGCCCGTCGCTGTACATCAATGCCGGCGTTACTGGTTTGCCCTTGTTGTCACACAGCAGCACTGTGCCGGAGGTGCCATCAACAGCAATCGCGCGTACCCGTGCGGGGGGGATTTTGGTAAGCAACGCCTGCAGGCTGGCGCTAGCCGCCTTCCACCACAGCGTTGGGTCCTGCGTTACCTGGTCATCGCTGGTCAGCGGTGCCGGGATCAACGCCTGAGCGTCCGCGAGAATGGCGCCGCTGTGATCGATGGCAACGGTGCGGCAGCCGGTAGGGCCGAGATCGATGCCGACATAGACGCTATCGTCAACGGCGGGCGTGGGCGCTGGCTGTGCCTTGGTCTGCGTTGCCGGGCTCGGTTGCGGCCGCTCGCGCACGGTCGTGCTCGCTGCTACCGCGGCCGGCGCTATGGGCGTACTGGAGCTACCCGCAGGGGCGCTCGGGATCAAAGCCGGGTCGGCTACGCGCGGCAGGTAATCGGGCGGTGGCGGTGGCGGGGCCCATCCCGGCCTTCTGTATTCCGCGACCACGGTGGTGTAAATTCCGCCGCGCACGTGAAATCTGGCGCGCAGGCGCATATAACGCGGGTGGGTAGCGCCGACGAGATCATTCAATATAGTATTGGTAACATCTTCATGGAATGCGCCTTCGTCGCGGTATGACCAGATGTAGAGCTTTAGGGACTTGAGCTCGATACACTTGCCCTCGGGTACGTATTGCAGGTAAAGCGTGGCAAAATCGGGCTGCCCGGTCTTCGGGCAGAGGCAGGTAAATTCCGGAATTCGAATGGCGATTATATAATCGCGCTGTGGATGCGGATTATCGAAAGTCTCAAGCTTCTTGCTGGGCCCCGTA
>QKEI01000294.1 GCA_003251795.1 Candidatus Muproteobacteria bacterium | reverse complement strand
TACTTCCCTTGCGCCAGGTTCTGCCTGAACGCATTGACTATTTCGTTGGGATTGCTCTTTGCTTCCGCTCGAAGTTTCGCCCTTACCCGGTAAAACTCGACGCTATCCGACACTTGCCGATAGGGATAATGTTGGGCGCGGTCGCGCGAATCGGCGATACGGCTGGTCGTCACAGGGTGGGTTCTAAGAAACTCAGGCAGGTTGGTCTCATTCACTCGGCCCCAGGCCTGCATGCGCTCGAAGAACGTGGGCATCGCCTGCGGGTCCATGCCGCTTTTGGCTAGCACGTCTATACCTACGCGATCCGCCTCTTCTTCGGCCGAGCGGGAGAAATTGAGTTGCTGCTGGACCCCCCCAGCCTGTGCCACCGCCGCGGCCGCGCCAGCCCCTGCACCTTCGCCGGCGACAGCCAGCGCCAATGCCGCCAACATCCCGAGCATCACCTTGCGCGTAGTACGCTTGCCCTCAGCGATCATCCGTTGAATGTGGCGCTGACTGATGTGGGAAATTTCATGGGCCAGCACGGCCGCGACCTCCGATTCACTCTGGGCAGCGAGAATCAGGCCGGTATGCACGCCGACGAACCCCCCCGGGATAGCGAACGCATTGATGGTCGGGTCGTCGATCGCGAAGAACTCGAACGACATGCCCACGGCGTCGCTATTGCCGACCAGTCTGTCGCCGAGGTCTTGCACGTAACGGGTGATCTCGGCGTCAGTGACGAATTGGGGTGAGCCGCGTATCTGGCGCATAACCTGCTCGCCAAGCTTGTGCTCTTCCGCCGGCGAGATCACGCTACCCGATTCGTCGCCTAAGTCAGGCAGATTGGGCGAAGCCGCTCGGCTGGCTGTCGCAATCAGCAACAGCACGATCAACAGCAAGGATCTGTAAGATATCAATGACATTGGGGGCCCTATTGTAGGTCTACTGGCCTAAAACTTCGACGTGCCTGCGAGCAGCCAAGTTCCCTGTTACCTGCCTTCGGAAAGCGATTCTGCGGAATCCGGCGATCAATGAGCGGTGTTCGAGGTGCGACGCTCGCGGTCGGGTAATTTGCGGTTTCTGGTTCTCTTAACGACGTTTTGCCCGCATTCGGGTATAAAACTGAGTCGTGGGCTGGGAAATTGGCCATGCGGTAAGGAATCGCATACACCAAACGTGAGACTTGCGTACTCCGGCGCCGGTGGGCAATCTATGCGACTTGTGGGGTCGTAATTTGGAGGCGTGATGGCAGATAAAGAACTCGATGCACGTGGACTTAACTGTCCCCTTCCCATCCTGCGGGCAAAAAAGGCGCTCAACGACATGAGCAGCGGTCAAACACTTCACATTGTTGCGACGGACCCGGGCTCCGTGAAGGATTTTGAGGCGTTCGCCCGGCAGACAGGCAACGCGCTGTTGGAATCGAACGAGGCCAATGGCGAGTTCTCATTCCTTTTGAAAAAAGCGTAAGCATCACTCGCCAGGGTGGTGCTGGCTTTCGACCATGGGGGCTGATTAAGTGGCCGACAAAAAGCTGGCGATCATCGCTACCAAAGGTACTCTCGATTGGGCCTATCCGCCCTTCATATTGTCGTCTACTGCGGCGGCATTGGGATACGAGGCTCAGGTCTTCTTCACGTTTTACGGTCTGCAGCTGCTGAAGAAGAAACTCGATTTGAAGGTGAGCGCGCTCGGCAATCCCGGAATGCCGATGCCCATGAAGATGGATAAATGGTTTCCGGTGCTAGGCACCGCGCTACCGGGCATGGAAAGCATGATGACGTTCATGATGAAACGCAAGATGAAATCTAAAGGTATCGCCACCGTTGAAGAGTTGCGCGACCTTTGTCTGGAGGCTGATGTCAAGATGATCGGTTGTCAAATGACAGTCGACTTGTTTGACTTGAGCCGTGATGATTTCATCGATGGCATCGAGTATGGTGGAGCGACCACCTTCTTGGGCTACGCTGGCGACGCTGACGTTTCTCTGTTCATCTAGGCGCTGATAGGCCGGTTACTCGGCGCACTAACCTGCCGGTGCGGTATTTTCTCTATAGCATTTCTCCGCAGAAGGAGCTCGAACTGCTGCAGCAGTTCGAGACCTATAGCGAAGCCAAGCGAGCAGCTGTCGCTGCACGTATGGCACAGGCAGCAGCGGAAGATCACATTATCAAGATTATTTTTGCGCACGACCCGGCGGAGGCCGAGCAGCTACTGCAGACCAAACGCGAACGTCAGCCATCCGAAGACGATTGATCTTCGGCAAAACACACCCACGTAGTGGCGATGTACTTCACGCCATCTTGCAAAGCTACACCCCGATGGACATGAGTCCAGAAGGGAGGAAACAGGATTAATTTACCCTGCTCGGGTTTCACGGCTACCTGCTGTAGTAGGAATTCGGTTTCGCCGCCTGGACCCTCGACGTCATTCAAGTACCAGATGGCCACGAGCTGCCGTTGACTGAATTCACCGGGACCGGCGTCCACGTGCCAGTGATAGTATTCACCAGGTCGTGTCCGTTGCATGTTGTAGCCGATGTCCTTGAAGGGGTTTGTCGCAAAGTAGGGATGCAGACCCGAGACTTGACTGAGCGCGCTTGACAATGACTCGAACAGAACCCGATCGATATCCTTCCAGTCCGGCCTTCCACTGATTCTCAGATCAGTCGACCGCTTGACCGATGTGTGTTCGCGTTGTTGCTGTCCGATGCGCCCTTGATACTGCTGATCTTTATTGGTCTCGAAACGACGGATCATTTCACGACACAGCTCAGGCGTGAGCGCTCGCGGCATGGCATACACGAAACTCTGTGGCTTGATTTCGTGCAGTTGCGGGGTCACTGTACCTGTGGCACGGAATGGGCTGCTTTCATGAGCACGCTACGGTTGGGTCCCAGTGTCTGCCGCCATAATCATTTCGGTATTGAATATTTCCCCGTTAGTGTCGACCCTGATGCCCTCGATGCCGGGTAAACGCGTGAGGATATAACCGGCCATGAGCAGTGCTAGCTCGTTGTTGTGAGTATGTAAGGCGCTGAATATCTTGTCGGCGGCAATCTGACAACGTTGCAGAGCATTCGGGCATTCCACGTATGTGCGACTCATCTGCCAGCCTTTGTCCATGTCGAGATCCATCTTGCTGAAAAAGTCCTCACCGTTTTCCAGCACTTCCCGGGGGACGTCGATCTGGTACGCACTGTCAGCGATGTAAATATTAAGTATCATCTCGCGTTACCGTGTCGCTAGACTTGAGCGCATTATAGGCGGAGAAATAAATGAGCAAAATACTTGTGGAACACGACCCGTCACCGATGAAGTTGGAGGTGATGGGGGTCGAGGATTGGCCGATCTGGACCAAGGAGGCGTCCACTTTCCAATGGTATTACGAGCAGACAGAGACTTGCTATCTGCTCGAAGGCGATGTGATCGTGAAACCGGATGCAGGAGAGCCGGTTCACCTGCGCGCCGGCGATTTGGTGACTTTCCTCGCGGAGCTGTCGTGCACTTGGGAAATACGCGCGCCGGTTAAGAAACACTATCGTCTGGGCTAGCTGCTGCCCGAACATGGTTCCACAGTTAGCGTTTATCACGCCTGGGAGAGTATCACTAGTACTAGCGGAGGCTTGCTGGTGCGGTCGCGTATGCCATACTATTTGGCGCCTTCGCATACCCAAGGTTTCGGCGATGCAGACAATGGACAAGACCTACTACGAGACCGTTAACAAGCTTGAGCAGATGGGCACCGATCGGGAGTATATCCAGGGTTGGATCGGCGGTTATATGGGCAACCCCAAGCGCGAAGAGCAACGGATTACCCAGGCATATACCGCAGGATATGCTGACGGACAGAACAAGACCACGGAAAATGCCGCCGCCTGGAAGGCGCGACAGTAAGCGACTAATCCGGTTCTGACGGTGACGGCAACGTGACAGCCGCAGATCCGAACAGACTGTCCATCGCCTGTCTCAAATGATCGACCGCAGAGGGCGCATCGATCTCCATCACCTGGTCGATCACCCAGCGGTTTACCTGGCTCGTCCCCATAATCGTTAACACCTTGTCGCCGAGGCAGCGCAGGCACTCGAAGCCGGGCCGACCCTCGCGAAACGCCGTGTGTGCGTAATCCGCCAAGCGCTCGTTCAACAGGGCAATGAAGGCGCTATCATAGTCTCCGCTGCCAAGGATCTCGGCCTGATTGCGCTGAAGATGTCTGGCCACTTCACGTGCTAGCCTGGTAACAAAACGCTCGCGCGCTTCCTGCGGCATGTCTATGTGCGCGAAGCGGTCCGCCACGTGGACCAGGAACGCCAGATATTCGGTAATCACCGCGATGCGCTGTTCATCGGATTCGTAAACGAAGTCTTCCGCGTGCAGGTTCTTGGCGGCGATGAGGGCGATCTGCCAGATGATATAGGCGAGGGCGACTGCATTCTCCTCGAGGGCGACCGGTTTGCCTCTGTCACGACGCCACTTGCTGGTAAGGCGTATCTTCATGTCTCGCTAAGCTGCGCTACTAGCCGAAGTAACCGGTTGGAGCGGCACAAGGTTCGTGCTAATTTTACAGCACCTTAGTTTCCCGCCAACGGCCAATTGAACGACCGATGCGCCGGCACCAAGCATTTCTGCCATGAACGAGCCATTACATCGGGTTTGGCGGCCGCTGCGTGCCGCTGTGCAACGAAACTGCCATATCTCCGATGCGAGGTATGCCGGGGACTACAGCTTGTGCATTTATCTGCTGAAGATGCGCGAGTACTACCGCTGGGAACAAGGCCTGGGCCTGACTGCCAAGCTGTCGCAGCAAGCGGTGGGTGAGTGGGTGGCGGAGCGCGAAGACAGGTGGCGGCAGCTGGAACAATATGAGATCGGTCCACTGGAGCTCAGCGGGCAAGAGTTCGATGCTTTTGACGACGAGGGCATTAACCGTAAGCTGCTAAAGCACGGGCTGGTTTACAGCGGCGGTTACGGGCGTTTCGGTAAACCGCACTTTTTCCTCGCACGGCTGCTACGAACCGAGCAGTTCGGGGGGTACACCATTACCGTCTGTGGTGAAGAGTACGCGCGCGATCTGAGCGCACCGCCGGCAATGACGCGCGGAAAATTCATCTTCGTGCGCCGCGAGTCCTTGCGGCGCATGGTGTGGGAGAAGATCGAGGAATGGCGCTGGAAGAAACTCAATAACGCCATGACCCTCGCGCTGGCGTCCTACGACATCGAGCGCGATCTGGAGGCTGCGCTCGAACAGATTACCGACAATGAAGTCGAGACACTGATTTTCCACGAAGTGGGGGAAGTCATCGCCAGCGAGTTGCTCGGTGATGGCTGGCCGGAGATGCTGTCGCGCGTGGTCCGCACCCCAGCGGAGGTTACAGCGCGAGCGGTACGTGATCAGCTGGCGGATTGTCTGTCGACGCTGCCGGCGCTGCTGGAGCTCGAGAGCCTGGCTTCCATCCATTTCTACTTTGCGACGTTGACCGGCATGCGCAAGCAGCTGTGTCCAAGCCTCGCGCGCGCCTACCAAGGCTGGGTGGAAAGCGGCGATCTTGGGGAGCTCAAGCGCTCAGTACCCAACGGCCGGCGGCAATGGCTGTCGGTAGCTAACGACCTGCTGGAGCTTCACCGCAAGCACGGTGACCGCTGTGCGCCTTATGTCGCTGCGGTTGCCGAGCACTGTCGCCTGTAAGGCCCTAATATGTTGTTACGTATTCCTGCTGTGCTCGACGGCAAGCAACTGCAAACGGTACGGCAGTTACTCGCGCACGCGCCGTTTGTAGACGGTAAATTGTCGGCCGGCCTGGCAGCGAAGCGCGTGAAACACAATGAGGAGGTGGCTGCAGACGCCGCTCAGCTCAAGCAGCTGAACGATATCGTAATGGGCAACCTCGTCGCTAATTCCGTTTATCGCAACGGCGCGTTACCGCACCGTGTGGCCGCACCGTTTTATGCGCGCTACACCGCAGCAATGGGCTACGGCGATCATGTCGATGATCCCGTGATGGGCCCGGGCCCACGCTACCGCTCGGACATCGCCATAACCATCTTTCTCAGTGATCCGCAAACCTACGAGGGCGGCGAGCTTATCATTCACACTTCCTTCGGAGAGAGGGACATCAAGATGGCCGCCGGCGATGCCATCATGTATCCAGCGTCAAGCCTGCATCGCGTTGCGCCAGTGACTCGCGGCGAGCGTCTGGTCGCTGTTACGTGGGTGCAAAGTTTGGTACGCGATCCCGGGAAGCGCGAGCTGCTATATGAACTGAATCTGGCGCGGGAGAAGCTGTTACAGAATTTGCCGGAGGCTGAAGAGACCTCGCGCGTCAATGGCGCCTACGTCAATCTGGTACGGATGTGGGCTGAACTGTAAGAGCACATACAAGTTGTAAGAAAATACGCCTCAGACCCGAGCATACAGCCGGTCCGCAAATGAAACTGACTGGCGGGTGTGCGAAAGCGGACGTCGATGACCTCAGGTACGGACAGACAGCTAGCGACCCAAAGCTGTCATTCACAAGAATATAAATTTCCATAACAAATAAACGCATAAGATTTCTATTGAATGCATATACGTGCGGAATCGCAACATCCGAATTAAACGGACATTCGGTCTCATACCTACTACGTGGTCAAGTCAACGGGTTGCAGTGGCGGCACGTTTCGGATAAAAAACTCGATCGCCAACCGGAGCCACGGAGTAATAGCTATGAATTTTTTTTCGGGAACCAAGCGTCTCATCGCTTACCCATTTGATGCTTGGGCGCTCGCTGTGGGATTAGGATAAGTACGCGACCGCCGAGGAACTCGGGCTGATGCAGGGATTCCCGCCACCACGCGATAAACAGGTCACCAAGGCCAATGCGTTGCAAAGAGCACCCTTCAACCGCTGGTCCTACCTGCACATGCGGATGATCTATCCTTCCGCACCGATTCCGGCGGCCGAGAAGCCGGCTCCTCTCAGTAAGACGATCGACTGGAGCCTGGAGCAACTCAAGATCAAGGAACCCGGCACCGGTGCGATGACTGACATGGCCACTTACCTGAAAAAGACCTACGCCGATGCCATTGTGGTCATTCGCGGCGATCAGGTCGTCTATGAGAAATACTTAAATGGCATGAACCCGAATCAACCGCATCAGATGATGTCG
>QKEI01000301.1 GCA_003251795.1 Candidatus Muproteobacteria bacterium | reverse complement strand
CTTGGACTACCTGATCGGTCTGTGCGTTCCGCTACTCCACGAACGTCGCTTTGGCGAGCAGCGCCTCGGGTATGGTCACGTTCAACAATCGGACCGTAGTCTTATTGATCAGGAGTGTCGGTTCCTCGTCGGTGGCGACGGGTATGTTCTGCAGCTTTTCGCCTTTTTCATGTCGGTCGACGATCCCTGCGGCAGCCTTCCCAAGTTTGTAGTAATCGGGAACGAGCCCTAGGAGAACACCACCATCGACGTATTCCTTGGTCGCACCGAAGCTTCTTACCTTTGCAGCTCTCAGCTCGGAACCGATCAGCTCTGCATTGGTACGCATGAAGCTATCTGAGGGAATATAGACAGCATCGACAATAATGGATTTGTTCTTCAGTTTCTGTAAATTCTCTTTCAAGCTATCCATTGCAGGAGGGGAGCGCAGATCGATAATCTCGATTCGCCTGCTGGCGGCGAGCTCCCGAAGTTGTTCCCTGATGAGAAGGGAGTTCTTCTCACGGGAATTGAATAGAAAACCGAGTCTTTTGAACTTTGCGATTGTCAGAGCTGTATCAAGTTGCAATGCAAGCGAAACTCCGTTAGTCGCGCCACTAATGTTCGCCCCCGAGGATTCCAAGCTCGGCACGATATCGGCACCGACCGGGTCAAGCACGATCGCAAAGACCTGCGGGGTCTGATTGTTAACAATTTGTTTTGTCGCCTTTGTGGCTGTTGTGCCATAGCTGTAGACGTAATCAAACTCTTTGAGCCTTGGTTGCAGTATCTCTCTCAGGATGTGTCCGAGTTTTGTCCTATCCTGCTCGGCATTGAGCATGGTGTACTCGACGACATAGCCCAATTCTTTCAATCCATTCCTGAATCCTATACATGCCTTGGTGTCGCCGGTCCACTGAACCATGGCGATTTTCAGCTGCTTTTCGGCGGCGAACATTACATCGCCCGGTATGAGCATGGTGGTCAATGCCAGCAACATTAAGCCGAAGAATATTTTCTTCATCGCTACCTTCCTAACCTTGTTTGCCGAGTAGACAATCTTATTGCGTGAGCCACACCATCGCGAGATCCTGGTTCAAGTAGTGGCTCGGGCTGATCTTCCACCCCTGCACGATAGAGCGATAGGGAACGATGCGATACCACCACAGCGCGTTAGGCATGTGCGCCTGCTCATCGAGGATCCGCTTCTCGAACTGACGCATCAGACGGCGCTGCTCGGCGACGTCAAGGGTACGGTTCATCTTGTCGAACAGGTCGTCCAAGGTGCGATCGGTGTAGTTAGCGAAGTTGATGCCGGAGCGGTCACTGGAGATAAACTTCGCAACGTCGAGGAGGGGATTGGTTACCGCACCCGTGTGGAAGTCGATACTCACCTGATATCCGGAAGCAGGGTCGCGCAGCGCCTTCCAGTAGGATGTCGTCGGCAGAATCACTTGTTCGGGGTTCAGGCCAATTCCTTCCCACTGTTTGACCACCCACGACGCCACGATCTTATAGGGCTGATCGATGTCACGCACATTGAACTTGAAGGAGAATCCTTCCGGCACACCCGCTTCTCGCAACAGGCGGCGCGCCTCGGCGCGGGATTTGTCGATATCTGGCCAGTACCCCGCGATCTGTTCCAGCTCCGGATGACCCGGCATGACCACGCCTCCGACGGTTTTCACGATGGCTACTCTGGCGAGGTACTCGGACCCGCGCCAGCGGTCGATCGCCAGGCTAAGGGCGCGACGAACGCGCGGGTCGTCGAAGGGCTTCACCAAGTGGTTGGGGCTGACCAGCTGAATGGTATTCCAGTCGCATTCCTGGACCGTGATTTGATCCCCCAGCGCACGCAGCAGGATATCGCGACTGCGAGGTGGGAGGCCGCGAAACTCGATCATGGCCGTACCTTCCCGGATGGCGCTCTCGCGTTGACTCTGCTGCTTGGCCAAGATCGCGTGAAAGCCGTCTAAGTAGGGCAAACCTTTGTGGTAGTAGTTAGGGTTGCGTTTCCCATCGAGGTACTGACCGCGCTCATGCTTGACGAAGATGAAGGCACCCGATCCCAGGATATTCTTCTCGTACCAGCGTATGTCCTGGGCCAGCTTTTTGGCGCTGTAGATATAGTTATACGGATTGGCAAGGGCGGGGATGAACGCGGAGCTCGGGTACTTCAACTCGAAGACGACCGTCCTGTCATCCGCGACCGTGACCTTCTCCACCATGCTATAGAAGGCCTTACGGGCGCTTCTCACGCCCTCGGGGGGAAAGATGATCTTGTTGAAGCTGGCGACGACGTCCTGAGCGGTCACCGGTTGGCCGTCCCAGAACTTGGCATCGGATCGCAGCGTAAACGTGTATTTCTTGCCACCGTCGGTCGGCTCAGGAACCGCCACAGCCAAGTCACCGACGAAATCAGTCGGTGAGCCGGGGTTCTCCGGATTCACGCGGATAAGGACGCTATAGAACGGCCTCGTCCAATGCAGCATGGCAAACGTGCTTTCCCGGTGACCGTCGTAGCTGGGCGGCTCGCCGGAAACAACGAAGCTCAAGATACCGCCGCGCTTGGGCGTTTCGGCAGACGTATTGGATACGGGAATTGCTAGCAAACAAGCAAGGGCGGCAACAGCCCATCGGGTAGGCTTCACTTCGTGCATACGTCCCTCTCCAACTCGGTGCGGTGCCCGACAGGGCGTCATACGCGACATGACCATGTGGCGAAATCTCAGGTCGACCGGACCTACACAGGCAATGTCGAAAAAGCGACCCCTCGGGGCAGTCTTTATTTAGTATTCGGTGAGATTACGCCCGGAGTTTGATACCGGCAAGAGTTCTTTGCAGGGGTGAGGCCTAGGAGGGCTGGGTGATAGCGAAGTCGCTCCTGGGGAGGCTTTTCGCCTGAAACCGGCTCGAGCCCGCCTAGGTTAGGCCGTCGCTTTTGCTCAGAAGCACCTCGATCTTCTCCAGCAACCGCGGGAACTCAATCGGTTTGATGTCGAAGTCATCACACCCGGCCTCCACGGCCTTCTCCCGATCACCCACCATGGCATGGGCGGTGAGGGCGATCACGGGAATGGCTTTGGTATCGGGTGCG
>QKEI01000009.1 GCA_003251795.1 Candidatus Muproteobacteria bacterium | reverse complement strand
TCGTGCAGTTGCTCACTTGCTGCCGCGATTTCTTGAGGATGCTCATGACATCCGTCGCCGTGCATGCACCCATGCCAAGCAACACCATTTCCATGGGCCGCAACCCGAGATTACGTCCACCGAAATCCGGCGGCCCGTCGATTGTCACTTTATGCCCGCTACCGGCCTCACCGACGAAGCAGAGTCCGCCTTGCCATTCGATCTTAGCTTTCATATCTTGAATCGTGTGAGGAGTGAGGGGTAAGGGGTGAGGAGCAACGGCCCCATGCTTCTGGTCTTTCCCCTCGCGCCTGACTCGTCACGCCTCTCTCCCCTCGCCAAAGAGTTCCGCCAACTTTGCGCCCGGGTCCGACGCACGCATAAACGCCTCGCCCACTAGAAATGCATTGACACCGTGATCGCGTAGCAGGGCCACATCGGCCGGCGTGCGAATGCCGCTTTCCGATATGACCATGCGGTCCGGCGGGATCCTCGCCAATAAATCCAACGTCGTCTGCAGATGCACTTCGAAGGTACGCAAATCCCGATTATTGACGCCGATCAGCGAGGTATTGACGAGCAGCGCACGTTCCAGCTCTGCCTCGTCGTGTACCTCGACCAACACGTCGAGCCCGAGATCTCGCGCCAGTGCTGCCAACTCGCGCATCTGCGTATCCCCGAGCGCAGCGACGATCAACAAGATACAATCGGCGCCCATCACTCTGGCCTCGTACACCTGATAGTCGTCTAGCGTGAAGTCCTTACGTAGCACTGGCAGGTGGCAGGCGGCGCGCGCCGCGCATAGATCGGCATCGCTTCCCTGAAAGAAATCCGTGTCCGTAAGAACCGACAAGCAGGTGGCGCCATTGCGCTCGTAGCTCGCGGCGAAGGCTGCCGGCGCGAAGTCTGGCGCCAAAAGACCCTTGCTTGGCGAAGCCTTCTTTATTTCCGCAATGACGGCAGGTGGTTTATCACGCATGCGCGCCCGCAGGGCGGCTGCGAAACCCCGCGGTGACGGCGCCCCTTCGAGTCGATTGCGCAACTCGTTCAGCGGCAGGCGCTTAGCACGTTCGACCACTTCTTGCGCCTTACGTGCGAGTATGCGTTGCAGAAACTGGGAGGCATCGTGCATAACGATAGCGCTGGCAATCAGCTGGCGAGCTTTTTGCTGAGACCGACGAGCGCCTGCAGTTTCGCGCGCGCCGCGCCGCTGGCGATGCACTCGAGCGCGCGCTGCACGCCGGTTGCCAGCGAATCCGTCAGATCGGCGGCATAGATCGCTGCGCCGGCGTTGAGTGCAACGATATCGCGCGCAGCTCCCGCTTGATTGTTGAATACGGATTCGATAATTGACAGGCTTTGTTGCGCATTCTTCACCGCTAGACTCGCGACTTTGCCCGTTTGTAGGCCGAAGTCCTCCGGGCGCACACTATAGGTGCTGACCCGATCGTTCTTCAACTCGGCCACGCGTGTCGGCGAACCGATACTGATCTCGTCCATACCGTCCTCGGCATGCACTACGAGCACATGCTGGCTGCCGAGCTTCTTTAGCACCTGTGCCAGCGGCTCCACCCAGTCGTTACTAAACACGCCCACAACCTGATGCGTCGCCCCGGCCGGATTGGTCAGCGGACCCAACAGGTTGAAGATGGTGCGCACGCCCATCTCCCGTCGCGGTCCAATCGCGTGTTTCATGGCGCTATGGTGCTTCGGCGCGAACATGAAGCCGACTCCAACCTCATCGATGCACTGAGCGACCTGCTCGGGCTGTAGCTCCAGATTAACACCGGCCGCCTCCAGCACATCGGCGCTGCCCGAGTGGCTCGAGACCGAGCGATTACCGTGCTTGGCGACTTTGGCGCCAGCCGCCGCCGCGACGAAGGCGCTGGCGGTGGAAATGTTGAACGTGCCTACGCCATCGCCGCCGGTACCGCAGGTATCGACCACGTGCGGTCCGCTTGCGCCCACATGCGCCGCCAACTCACGCATAACCTCGGCCGCCGCCGTAATCTCGTCCACGGTTTCGCCTTTGATGCGCAAACCGATGAGAAAACCGCCGATCTGCGCCGGCGTCGCCTCGCCGGTCATAATGAGGCGCATCACCGCGCGCATCTGCTCCTGACTCAGATCACGCCGTTCGCACACAGTGCGTATTGCTGTCTGAATGTCCACCGTTACCTCCCCTCTTCGCAAAGTGCACAGAGCACGGCATAACAGTGGTTAATGTCCACTGCCCTTTTCATGTTGTTTCAAGAAATTTGACAGAAGTTTGTGCCCATGTTCGGTCAAGATCGACTCGGGATGAAATTGTACCCCTTCGACCACAAATTCCTTGTGTCTGACGCCCATGATCTCACCATCGTCGGTCCAGGCAGTGAGCTCCAGACAGGCCGGTAAACTCTCGCGATCGATTACGAGCGAGTGGTAACGGGTGGCTTCGAACGGACTCGGCAAACCTGCAAACACGCCCTCTCCCGTATGATGAATCATCGACGTCTTGCCGTGCATGATCTGCTTGGCATGCACGATGTGCCCCCCATAGGCCTGGCCGATCCCCTGATGGCCGAGACACACGCCGAGTAGCGGAACCTTGCCACCGAAGCGCTTGACCGTATCTACACTGATACCAGCCTCATTTGGAGTGCACGGTCCTGGCGAGATCACGATGTGCCCCGGCTGCAGTTGTGCAATCTGTTCGACCGTGATTTGGTCGTTGCGGTACACGCGCACATCTTCACCGAGCTCACCCAGATACTGCACGAGGTTATAGGTGAACGAGTCGTAATTGTCGATCATTAGTAGCATGGGTCTAACCCTTGCGAGGCGTCAGGAGAGAGGTGTGAGAAGGTACTCTCCTTACTCCTTACCGCTTTCTCTTCACGTATTGTCCAGTCCTTCCGCCGCCATGGAAACGGCGCGGAAGATCGCCCGCGCCTTGTTCATAGTTTCGTTCCACTCATGGGCTGGGATGGAATCCGCCACGATACCGGCGCCCGCCTGTATGTAAAGCATATGATCCTTGATAACGGCGGTGCGTATGGCAATAGCGGTATCCATATTGCCGGACCAGGAGATGTAGCCCACTGCACCTGAGTACACGCCCCGCTTCACCGGTTCCAGCTCATTGATAATCTCCATGGCACGCACCTTCGGGGCACCGGTGACGGTCCCGGCCGGAAAGGTCGCGCGCAAAACATCGATGGCGTCCATATCCTCGCGCAACGTACCGACGACATTGGAAACGATGTGCATAACGTGCGAGTAGCGCTCGATCACCATCTGCTCGGTCACCTTGACGGAACCAATGCGGCTAACGCGCCCGACATCGTTGCGACCGAGGTCCATGAGCATCAAATGCTCGGCACGCTCTTTAGGGTCACCGAGCAACTCTGCTTCCAAACGCAGATCGTCGGCTTCATCGCGTCCGCGCCGTCTGGTGCCGGCGATCGGGCGTAGAGTGACCAGGTCCTCCTCCAGGCGTACCAGGATCTCCGGTGAGGAGCCAACAATATGAAAAGCCTTCAGGTCGAGGAAGTACATGTACGGGGAAGGGTTTAAAGTGCGCAGCGCGCGATACAAATCCAGCGGCGCGCAGTCGAAAGGTATCGCCAGGCGCTGAGCGATCACCACCTGCATGATATCGCCATCGCGAATATATTCGCGCGACCTCTCAACAGCCGCCTCGAACGCATCACGCTTGAAACCAGACACGAAATCGGCCTCGGTCACTCGCTTTGGTGCGGAACGAGCGTGTACCAGCGGGACGGTCTCGCGCAATTGCGCAACCAATTGATCGAGACGCTCGATGGCCTTGGCGTAAGCGTTTTCGATCTCGGGGTTGACGTGGATCACCACATAGAGTTTTCCACCGAGATTGTCGAACACGACTACCTCGTCAGACACCATCAACAGGATATCGGGCACATCGATTTCGTCTGGTTTTTCCAGTGATCCAAGCTTTGGCTCGATGTACCTGACCGTTTCGTACCCGAAGTAGCCCACGAGACCACCGGTGAAACGCGGCAGGTGACCGATCTCCGGCATGTGGTAACGCGCCTTGAACTCACGCACGTACTCCAACGGGTCCTTTGCGGTAGCGAGCTCAACCACTTTTCCGTCCCGCTCGACCGAAACCTCGTTACCATAGACGCGCAGCACAGTGCGGCAGGGCAAACCGATGATGGAGTAACGTCCCCATTTTTCGCCGCCCTGCACGGATTCGAAGAGATAAGAGTACGGCCCGCTCGCGAGCTTGAGATACGTACTGAGCGGGGTATCGAGGTCTGCAAGAACCTCACGCATCAGGGGGATTCGATTGAATCCCTGACTCGCGTATTGATCGAATTCGGCTTTGGTTAATGACATGTAGCACCACTGGATCGCAACATAAACGTAAAAGAGACACACGGGCGAACGGCTGACTCGCGCCATCGCCAACGGGTATCACTCCAGCTCACGTTGTATGCTCCAGCAGTGTACATAAAAGACTAACTCTTTAGCAGGTGGATGTGTCGAGGCAACTCGGCCAGGTTGTCTATCACGGCCACGGCCCCTAGTTGCCGCACATCGATGCCGCGATTATAACCGTAAGTCACGCAAATGACAGGCATCCCAGCGGCCCGCGCGGCCTCGGCATCACTGGCGGAGTCCCCGATAAGCACGCCCTGTGCTGGCGTAATCGCGAAGAACTCACAGGCGTGCCGCACGGGGAGGGGGTCGGGTTTGCGCCGCGGCAGCGTGTCACCGCTCACGATCAGCTTGAAATAGTCGGCCAGACCCAAATCCTTTAGCAACGGCTGGGTAAAAGCATCCGGCTTGTTGGTCAGGCACGCCAGATCAAAACCGGCGAGAGACAGTTGTCCGAGTGCTTCACGCACGCCGGGGTATGGGCGACTCTCGCGCGATAGACGCTGACGATAATGGCCAAGCATGATCGGATAGGCGCGTTCATAAAGCGCCGCATCCGGCTCGTCGTCCATGTCGCCGGTCAGCACTCTCTTTATGAAACGGCTGATGCCGTTGCCGATATAAGTCGCCGCAGTGGCGCGATCGCAGGCAGGCATACCCAGTTCCTCGAGCATAGCGTTCGCGCTGGCAGTGAGGTCCGGGGCAGTGTCTATTAAGGTGCCATCGAGATCGATGATGACCAATCTGACGGCCAAGGGACCAGTAAACCGTACGTTCATAGCAATTGGGGAGGGCGAAACTGGAGACGCGAACTGACGCCGGCGGACTGAGCCTCCTATTTATCCACCTTCGCCAACTCGGCACGCATAGTGGCGATGGTGGCCTTGTAGTCCTTGGTTCCAAAAATTGCTGAGCCCGCGACGAAGGTATCCGCTCCCGCCTCCGCAATCTCGCGGATATTTTCCACCTTCACGCCTCCGTCGATCTCGAGCCGAATCGGCAGACCGCTCTTGTCAATAGTCGCGCGCGCCTCGCGCAGCTTCGCTAACACGCCGCGGATGAACTGTTGAGCGGCAAATCCAGGATTGACTGACATCAGCAGCACCATATCGACCTTATCCATTACGTACGTGAGGTGGTCGAGCGGCGTCGCCGGGTTGAATACGAGGCCGGACTTGCATCCATTATCTCGCACGAGCTGGAGTGAACGATCGATATGTTCAGTGGCTTCGGGGTGGAACGTGATATAGCTGGCCCCCGCTTTGGCGAAATCCGGGATGATGCGGTCCACGGGTTTCACCATGAGGTGTACGTCGATGTCGGCCGTGACGCCGTGCTTGCGCAGCGCTTCGCAGATGAGCGGGCCGATCGTGAGATTCGGCACGTAGTGATTATCCATGACATCGAAATGGATCATGTCCGCGCCGGCGGCGAGCACGCTATCTACTTCCTCGCCGAGACGAGCGAAGTCCGCCGACAGAATAGACGGCGCAATCCTGTACTCACGCATGACCGCTCCTTATGGAAAACCAATTAGCGAGATGATACCAAGATTTCCACCACCAGTACGCCATCGCGGTAGCACCAATCTCGACGCCCGACAGTCACTTACCTATACTGGCCCCGGTTGGCGCACTGCTCTACAACTACAGAAATCACCGAGAGAGGTCACTATGGGGATCGCCATTACCTTACACATGCTAGCTGCCGTCATATGGGTCGGCGGGATGTTCTTCGCCTATATGGCGCTACGTCCGGCCGCCCTGGAGCTTGAAGCGCCACAACGTCTTGCACTTTGGTCGCGCACCTTCGCAAACTTCTTCCCGTGGGTGTGGGGTGCCGTGGTCGTACTGCCGGCAACCGGTTATTGGATGATCGCCAAGGTATTCGGCGGCTTTGCCCAGGTAGGTCTCTATGTACACCTGATGCAGGCGATCGGTATCGTTATGATCCTCATTTTTCTGCACCTCTATTTCGCGCCTTACCGGCGCTTGCGTCGCGCCGTGGTCGCCTCGGATTTCGCCAGCGCCGGCAAACAGCTGGCACAGATCCGCGTGATGGTCGCTATCAATTTGACGTTGGGATTGGTTACGGTGATCGTCGCAGCCGCTGGCGCCTATTGGGCTTGATTACTCCTCACGCCGCACGTACTACGAGGCTACCGCGATACATACGCATCTGGCAGGTAAACTCGTGCTCTCCAGGCTTGTCGGGGACAAACGAGATGTCGTAAGGACGCCCTACGGGTAGATCGCTACTTATATTAAAGTCATCGAAGATCACCTTTTCCGCACAGGGGCTGGCATCCTTGCGAATGAAGCGCAGTGTCACCCGCTCTCCGAGCGGCACCTCGATGCGTGCCGGTGTGTAGACGCCATCGTCGACAATAATCTCGATCGGTTCGCTACCCGCCGCCTTCTGCAACTTGGGCTCCAGAACCACCAGACGATCATGGCGATCAGTGCCAAGCCGACGAGATTCACCAGCCACGCGCTCATGTCGTTTGCGCCTCGGACTTGAACCAGCGCAGGCGGTTGGCATTGCTAACGACGGTAACCGAGGACATCGCCATAGCCGCGCCGGCGATGATTGGATTCAACAGCAGTCCAGTCAACGGAAACAGCACGCCCGCAGCGATCGGTATACCCAGGATATTGTAGATGAACGCGCCGAACAGGTTCTGCTTAATGTTACGTACCGTCGCCAACGAGATGGCAATCGCGTCGGCCACCCCGTGCAGCGAACCGCGCATCAGCGTGACGTCGGCACTCTC
>QKEI01000291.1 GCA_003251795.1 Candidatus Muproteobacteria bacterium | reverse complement strand
TCCGATTCTGGCATTCTATTAGCTTACGCGTATCGCACCAAATCCGACCCCTTTCGGGACGCACAAAGAATCTCGCAGTGCACACGGTTATCGTTGCTCGCAGATCGGCTGCTGTGCGTCGGTCGGTACGGGTCGAACGGCGACAAGCCCGTGGGGTCAATATGAAAGAAATGATAGCCAAGCTCACGCAACATGGCTATGACATCGCCCACGCGGGGGTCAGTAAAAGTGATTTCCATAACGATATCGGGCCGGAAGCGCTCCAGTGTAGCGATTGCGCCTGCAAGCACGTCGTATTCGGTTTCTTCAGTGTCGATCTTGAGAAGATCTATGTATTCCGGAGCATTCTCCTCGACCCAGACGTCAAGTGACGCCGTGCGGACAATCGTCTTCTGTGCGTTCAAATCCGCAAACCGCTCGCCCGAGCGAAATCGGTCCTTGAGCGATCCTGTTGCCGGCAAAGCGCTTATTCGTTCACGAGGAATATACAGGGTCGCTTGCCCGGCTTGTCGCGCCAATGCTAACGCATGCACCGCCACCTGCGTGCATCCGTTGAGATCGAGAAAATGCCGGAGCAGCTCCAGGTTCTGTGGCAGCGGCTCGAAGGCGTGCACCCTCGCTGCCGCGTTGGCTTTGGCCGCTACCAGCGCATAGAGGCCGAAATAGGCGCCGATGTCGAGCACCCCACGGGCCTGTTTCGCCAACGCATAAAACAACCGTATGGTGTCGGGCTCATACCCGTAAATACCCTTCCAGGCGAACCGTCGCAAGATCTTGGAACTTTTGAGGTGATCGAGCACGATTGCCTGCCCATCCGGCAAGTATAAAGGGATTGTGTGGACACCGAGTGGAATGGAATCCTTCAGTCGCATGCGCACGAACGCCGGAGCCCAGCGATAGAGCGCACGATGCAATGACACGAAATGCATTATCGAAAGCTACACCATCAGCGGCGAGATGTGGTCGGCAGTTGCTTTACAGCAATAGATTTATGTAAGAATACCACCGTGCAGCTCAACCCAGACATGTGCGAAATTAGACGGTGAAAATACTGGGCATTACCGGGGCCGCGCTCCACGACAACTCGGCGGCGCTGTTCATCGACGGCGCGCTGGTTGCGGCCGCCGAGGAAGAGCGCTTCATACGCGTGAAACATGCGAAGCGGCGCCAGCCGGTTAATGCCGTCAAGTTCTGCCTCGACTACGCCGGCATCGCACCCGAGGAAGTCGATGTCGTCGCCTACCCGTACGTCGAGGTCGGTCTCACGAGCCGGGCACGCTGGTACTACGCCATGCGCCATTGGTACTCACCAGGGCGCGCTATGCGCGCGATATTCAACGGTAACCGACATGTTCGGCGCACCTCCGCGGCCGCGCTGCAGTTGCTCGATGAGCTCGGCATCGGTTCGCAGCGTGTACGCTTTGTTCCCGTCGAACACCATCTGGCGCACGCCAGCAGCGCGTATCACCTTAGCGGCTTCAAGGAGAAGACCGCTATCGTTAGCATCGACGGAAAAGGTGAATATGCCACGACCTTTTTCGGCTATGGCGAAAACGGCCGCATTCACAAGATCAAGGAGTTCTATGATCCGGATTCGCTCGGGTGGCTTTATGGCGCGATTACCGAGTACCTCGGCTTCGAAATGCAGGATGGCGAATACAAGGTTATGGGCATGGCACCTTATGGTGACCCAGACAAATACGACCTATCACCTCTCGTCAACTATAACGAGCGAAGCTTCAGCGTAAATACTCGCCTGATTAACGTCATCGGCCGGCGCCGTTACCAGCATAACGGCAAGGCCTATTACTTTAGCCCGGAGTTCGTGAGGTGGCTCGGCCCAGTGCGAAATGGCGATGATATCGATGACCCCTACATCCATTACGCCGCCGCCACACAAAGACTGCTGGAGGAGGCTGCACTCGGGCTTATCGATTACTATGTCGGCGATATCGTTCGCGAAACCGGTCGGCTTTGCTTCGCCGGAGGCGTGGCGCTCAACGTCAAGCTCAACCAACGCTTGCTTGCCTGGCCGCAGGTGAAAAGGTTGTTCGTCCAGCCTGCTGCCGGTGACGCCGGGACCTCGTTGGGCGCGGCATCATATGTCGCGATGAGCCTCGGCGAGCCTGTGCAGAAAATGCGCCACGCTTATCTGGGACCTTCCTTCACGACCGAGCAATGCATCGCCGCCTGCCAGGCACACGAACGCCAACCGCATTATGAGACGCTCGATGACGCAGCAGTAACAGCTGCCACCATCATTGCCGATGGGCACCCGCTTGCCTGGTTTCAAGGGCGCATGGAATTCGGGCCGAGAGCCCTAGGCAACCGCAGCATACTCGGGAATCCGAGCCAACCCGGAATGGCGGATCGAATCAATGCCCAAATCAAATACCGCGAGCGCTGGCGACCGTTCTGTCCCAGTATTCTCGATTCGGCTGCCGCCGATATTATCCAGTCGCACCACCCGGCGCAGTATATGACCATTACCTTCGACGTTGCCGAGTCCTGGAAACCACGTATTCCCGAGGTGGTGCACAAGGACGGCACTGCGCGCGTACAGGTGGTAAGTAAAACGGACAACCCGCGCTATTACCATCTTATCGAACAACTGAAAGCGCGTACCGGCAACGCTGTAGTGTTGAACACCTCGCTCAATCGTCGTGGCGAACCGATCGTGTGCACACCCACGGACGCACTCAACATGTTCTACGGCTCGGATCTGCGGTATCTGATCATGGAAGACGTGCTTATTAGGAAAGAGGAAGATGCCGCTACCGCAACGGCAGGGGGATGAATTCTGTGTCAACATTGACGAGCGGACACTTTCGCCGCAGGAACGTCACTTCTTCTTGAACATGCTTTTCACTTCTGAACCTATATCCTTGAATCCATCCTGAATCTCGTGGCCGGCGGTCTTCGAGTCCTTTTTCACGGCCCTGCCAATATCTTTGAAATCTTCCTTCATGCTCTGCTCTTGCTTGGGTTTCGTCTCTTTCTTACCAGCTTTGTCGTGTGCCGACACGGGAACACCACCCTGTGCGAGCACGAACAAGGACATCAAGGTAACAGCCATTAGTCTCGAAAACCTCATGCAAACCTCCGGTGAGCAACGCCTTTACTAAGCATGGATTATAAGAACTGCCTTCGCAAGTCGCGTGAAACTCGGACGGTGTTATGTATTTCAAAGTTGCGATGCGCGTCAACTATGTGCGCCGCCTGCTGGCGCACCATCCTCTGGAACTAACCGAAACATTGGCAAGCTACGTGCGAGCTCCTGAAATTCACGGTCGTCACCGCCGAGCGGCTGCCCGAGCATCATCTTCGCCAGCTTGCGAAGCGCCATCGGATGTCGCCGACCGTAATCGCGAAGCTCCCACTCCGCTTCGTCAGTGGACAAGCGCATCGCTTGCGCCTTGTGCTTGCGCGCCCCCAGTGTGAATTTGACGGTCGGATCGGCCGTGACATTCCTATACCACTGCGATTGCCCCCATCCGGACGCGATAACGCACGCATCACTTAAGGGGTCATGCCGAATGACTTCCAGGACAGCGCTGCGCTCAATACCGCTCTTCCGGCCGATGTGATCGAGCCTGAGAAAACGCTTTCCGAGAAGAGAGCCAAGCCGCAGCCGATAGAGAGCGAGCGGCGCTCGCAGCAGCAGACGCAACAGCCCCGTTGGGGTTGGCTTGCGGAGCGTCCCAGTTGGCGTGACCATCAAACTAAGCCTCGACGTCGCCTACCGCAATTGTGGCGGACACCACACTATGAAGAGATTTCCACCTCTGCCTCAATTTCAACAGCGGCGCGGAACGGGAGCTCGGCCATTCCGACAGCGGAACGACAATGATCTCCGCGTTCTTTGCCAAACACCTCAATGATGAGATCTGAGAAACCATTAATCACTGATGGGGTCTGCACGAATCCTGGGGCGACATTGATCATACCAAACACCCGAAGCCAGGCACTTATCTTGTCAAGACTGCCCAATTCGCGCTTAAGGCTGCTGAGAATGGCAAGGCCGGTATGCCGAGCCGCCTGGTATGCTTGTTCAATGGTTACTTCCGCGCCCACTTTACCCGTGGGCTCATAGATTGAGCCATCCGCGTTCAACGGGATATGCCCGGAGATGAAGGCTCTATCACCGCGGCGCCGAACCCAGGAAAACGGAAGCGTTACGTTGGCAGGCAGCTTCAGCGGCGCTGGTAGGATCAAATTCAATTCTTTGATTCTCTCATCCGGTGTCATTGGCTTTCTCCTTTGCGATCGGTAGCTACGAAGACCATGCGATTCCCGCATATGTCACAGCCGGCTTGTGAAATATCGCACAGAAACCGGGGCGCGGTCTGTTCTAGATTAACAATATAGATTTACTGTCTTTTTAGTGCTTACGGACTACAGGAGGAACGACAATGTTGAGTAATTTGCGCAGATTGAAGCGACGGGCATTACTGGTACTGATCGGTGGCATGTTGGCCGGATCCGCTGCCTTTGCCGGTACAGGCGTGTATGTTAACGGCGTCGAGCTCAACACCCAGCAGGTCGCTCTGGTGTACCAGTCAACCGGGCAACTGCCCGCGCCCGGTCATTACCTCGTGCAAAACGTTTGCGTCGCGCACTTGGAAAGTGGCCAGGTGTATTGCCCGCAAGCCGCGCAAGGCAGCGGTTATAGCTATGGTGGCGGGGTTGGCGGCGGTTATGGGTACAGCGACGGCCCCGGTGGTTCGTGGTTCCATCGCGGCAGCGATTACTCCGGGGGCTACTCGGTCGGTGGTGACGGTTCAGGCTGTATCTACACGCCCAATTGGTCGAACTGCTGATAAGGCAAAAGGAGCCAGGGGTGATGAGGTTATTTACAACAGCCCCTGGTGCCCTCTTCGTTTCGCCGCAACCACCAGTGAAGCGAGTGGATTGATACGCGAGAAAAAGAGGAAGTGGTGCAGCTAGGCCCAACAAGATGACCTGTGCCGGCCACACCAGTTCATTGTACTGGCGACACACCTCGTGGAACTGCTCGACCGTGAACGGTAAGTCCATCGGCGGTTGCGCCGCACTTCCTTTACGGTGCCGCTAACCATTGCCGGGCTGCCGCCTGCTGGTGTGACTCAAAATATTCGATGCCTACCGGGCGCAACCCTTTTAAAGTGAACGCATCAACGAGATCTCGCCACTTGGCGTCACCCACTATCGCTATTTTCTTGATATAGGGGTCATTGCGATCGGAGAAGGAAGTGTCTTCCCAGCCTTTGCTGCGCTCCCAGCCTGTGAAATTATCCGTGAGCACCAGGATTTTTATCTGACCGAGTGATTTGATCAGCTCTTCACATTTGCTCTGTGCCTTATCGAGCTCAGTCTTGGCGAGCTTACCTGACACTCGGAACACTACGACATCGCCCTCCGCTTTTTCGAACTCCATCGGCATGCTCTATCTCCTATCTGTGTTGGCGCGGGTAGTTAAATAATAGACGTACCGACCCGCCGGATATAGTAACCGTCGATATGCCCCGACTCGCCTCACAACCAGGTTCCGGTCGCGCCAAAGCCAACCGGGGCACTTGGCACACGTATCGCAAGTCGTCACCGGCTCGGCCAGACAATTTCAGGCACGTGACGAAAATGTGACGATTTCGTGAGATCGCCGCAATCCCCGCTAAGTATCCTTGCTTGCGGTACTCGCCCCGTAACCCGCTGGGTACGCGGTGGGCCCATCTCAATACTCGCAACGGAGGATACATCGTAATGAGTACAGCCAAAACCTTAACCGGTATCGCGCTTGCCACGGCCGCTGCGGCCATGTTCGCGCTTGCACCGGTGCCGGCGACAGCCGGTGACAAGACCGTAAAGTGTATGGGCGTCAACGCCTGTAAAGGCAACAGCAGCTGCAAAACGGCGAGCAGTCCCGGAAAGGGGCAGAACTCGTGCAAGGGACAGGGCTTCGTCGAGGTAAGCAAAGAGGTTTGCGATCAGCTCGGTGGCAAAGTCGGCTGAGAGATCCAAACGGTGGGCCGGGCCTCGTGCCCGGCCCATCTTCTCTTCTTTCACAAGGTTTCGATCACCTTCCCTACCGTTCCCGGTTAACGCTTTGACTGCCATGCCACACGACCAGCAGACCCGCCCCTACCTCGGCTACGGCCTCGGATTGCGACCGGATCACTATCAGGACATCGTGCGTGACTGGCCCGCCGTTGGCTGGTTCGAGGTGCTGAGCGAAAACTATATGGTGGACGGCGGCAAACCGTTGCACTATCTCGAGCGTGTGCGCAGTCGCTACCCCGTGGTGATGCACGGCGTATCGCTGTCAATCGGCGGTTGCGACCCGCTCGATCGTGCCTATTTGCAGCGGCTCAAGTCGCTTGCTAATCGTATTGAACCACAGTGGATCTCGGACCACTTGTGCTGGACGGGAATGGCGGGCAAGAACCTACACGATCTTTTGCCCCTCCCCTACACCGAAGAGGCACTCGTGCATGTGGTCGAACGCGTCAACCAGGTGCAGGACTTTCTCGGCCGACAGATCCTGCTCGAAAACGTCTCGAGCTACGTGAGTTACGCCGACTCGGCGCTAAGCGAGTGGGAGTTTCTGCGTGCCGTAACCGAGCAGGCTGACTGCCTGATCCTGCTCGATATTAACAATGTGTACGTGAGTAGCTGCAACCATGAGTTCGATGCGCTCACCTATCTCGCGGGCATCCCGCGTGATCGGGTTCACCAATTTCACCTGGCGGGGCACTCTTATCAAGACAACCTCATTGTCGACACCCACGACACGGCTGTGATTGACCCCGTCTGGTGGCTCTATGCCGACGCCGTGCGCCGCTTCGGCCGCGTTTCAACCATGATCGAGCGTGACAGCAACATCCCGCCACTTTCGCAACTGTTGGATGAGCTCGAGCTGGCGCGGCGCATTGCCGAGCCGATACTAAATGAGCGTGCCGCATGAGACTGGTGCATTTGCAGAAACAGTTCCAATGCTACTTGCTTGATGGCAAGAGTGAGATCGAACGCCACGTGGTTGCCACGGACAAGGCCTCGGCCATGCAACGGCTAGCGATCTACGGCAACGCCTACCGGTTGCGACTGCTCGAAGTGCTGGGTGAGGACTTTCCCGGACTCAAGGGCTTGCTCGGCGCCGAGAGTTTCGCCGTCTTGGGGTGCGCGTATATCGACGCGCATCCCTCGGCACATCCTTCGATACGGTGGTTTGGACGCCATCTCTCGCACTTCTTACGTGAGCGAACACCCTACAATGACAGACCGGAGCTTGCGGAGATGGCTGCTTTCGAGTGGGCCCAGGGAGAAGTAGTGGACGCTGCCGACACTGCCGTCTGTAGCGCAGAGCAATTGGCCGCAGTTTCGCCGGCACGCTGGCCGGATATGCGCGTGGTCTTTCAGCACGCCCTGCGCCGTCTGGAGCTGCACTGGAATGTGCCTGTGGTATGGCGGGCGATCGACGACGGTACTACCACGCCCACTCCCGAGCACTCCACGCGACCGCTTGCGTGGCTTCTGTGGCGTCGATCGCTCCAGGTGCATTGGCGTTCGCTTGCCGAGGACGAGCACTGGGCAATCCGGGCATGTCTCGACGGGCGTACGCTCGGCGAGATTTGCCAAGGGCTCAGTGAGCGAAGCGCGGCCCCGGATGTCCCCTTGCGTGCAGCGAGCTTACTCAAGCAGTGGCTGAGCGAAGACCTCGTCGCCAACATTGAATTCGGCGAAGTACCGTGCTAATCCCGCGCGTGAGCGTCTACGCTCGTGTCAGTTCAATAGGCCCGCGGCAACTGCACCAACCAAATTTCGGCATCCAGGCCAGCGGCATTAGGTTGGGCTTGAACCACCAGCTTGTCGCCCGCTGCATTCCACTCCTGATCGGTAACCAACACCCGAGTCGAATAGCGATCGAGGTCGTTGAAAAAGGTGAGACGGTCAAAGACGCCCCCCGGCGTTCCGAGATACAGGTCCGTTTGCAGAGTGGCTGCCCCGTCAGTCGGCATCCACACGGTGTCAAACGCACTGGACATGGAAACGACAGCCAGCGTCGAGGGTGAATAGCGCGGCTTTTCATCCCAGGCATTGGCAAAGTCAACAACCACTTGAGAAAACGAGCCGTTCACATCCGTAATACGCCCCTCGGCCACATAGGGGAGGACGGTACCGTTTTCATATGGCGTGAAGCTGTAAGAGAATTCCGTATTTGAATCGCCTATAAAGCCTGTCGTCTCGTAGAGACCCCGACCACTTGGGGCGATCAAATTGGCGTTGCTGATCATGTTTGCTGGAGCTTGCGTGATATCGAAATCCGCGACGATGATGCCCCAGCCATCCCAAACGTTGATGAGATTGCCAAGGATTCTTTGGGCAAAGATCAGCTTGGTGCCGTCGTCGCTAAAGCGCGGATGCAAGGCTGCGTTGCGCGGCACACTGGTCGTCCAGATGCGACTGGCCGTTTTGGCCTCCACATCGAGGATCCACAGATCATTATCAACGCCGAATGACACGAAGTTTTGTACCAAGTGCAGGGAATACAGGTTTTCCACCTGAATAATCACGTGCCTACCGTCGGGATGCCATTCCGGCTGTCCTACCCAGAATCCCAGTCTCGGGTCTCCCGCCACTTGCCGTTGCGCCAAAATCGCTTGGTAGAGCGTCTCGAACTCCACCATATTGCAGGTAATGCATTCCTTATCGGAACCATCGGCATTCATGACATAGATATCGGTCCTCGAATCGGTGTCCCATTTCTGTGTCTTGGCGTCGTAGGCAATCTTGTTATGAGCAGCGTTCGTGCCGTGGTACCACGATACCCGGCCGCCATTCTCGGCGAGAACCGTATACTTTACGGTCCCTATGTTGGGAACATCCAAACTATATGAAAACGAAGTATCTGACGATCGGGAACCGGAGCTACAGCCGACGAGAAAGGATGCGAAGAGAAAAACGAGGAATCGCATTTAATGCTTTTGCCGCTAACCAGAATCAACAACACTAATAAGCATCTTATACGACGAAACAATACCGGGCCATTTCTGGTCCGGGTCGGCGATGAACGGACTCTGCAAAACCCATCCCCTCACACCACCGACCTGGTTTCGAGTAAGGCTCGCTAGTATCCGGGCGAGGCGACTGCTGGAGCTCCGCCGCCATCCATCCAGATTGGGCTGGCCGGTGTCGATCCTTACAGCGCCGCCGCCCAGCTTGCTACGACCACCTAACCCAACACGATGGCGCTCCGGGCGTTGGCGCTAGGCGACTTGTGGAACGCCGCCAGCACCTACCCTACCCAGATTGGCCGGTGTCGGTGGCCGGCGACTTTGCGGAGCCCCGACCGCGGCTCGGAGAAAGCCCATAGGGTCGCGCACAGGAGGTCGCGACCGCGCGCAGGGGCATGGACGCGCCTTCGCGCGGCGCCGAGCGCGGGCGGAAAAGGCGGAGCGCAGGAGCCGGCCACCGATACCGGCCAACCGAATCACCCCGTCTTATATGGATCCGCCGCATCCCGTAACCCGTCGCCCAGGAAGTTAAAGGCCAGCACGACAATGATCACCGGCACCACCGGCAGCATGAGCCAGGGATAAAGCGCCACCACGTTAATGTTTTGCGCCTCCGTCAGCAGCACGCCCCAGCTCGTGATCGGTGGGCGCAACCCCAGACCGAGAAAGGAAAGCGCGGTCTCGCCGAGAATCATCGAGGGTATCGACAGCGTGGCGGATGCAATCAAGTGACTCATGAAGTTCGGCAACAAATGGCGCGCAATCACGCGCGAGGGCTTGGCACCCATGAGCACGGCGGCCACGGCAAAATCCTCCTCGCGCAGCGCCAACAGCTTGGAACGCACCGCGCGCCCGAGCCCCGTCCAATCGATGAGGCCGAGGATCACCGAGATGCCAATAAACACTCCGATCGGACTCCAGGTAACAGGCAAGGCCGCCGATAACGCCATCCACAACGGCAGCTCCGGAAAGGAACGGATGATCTCGATCAACCGTTGTACGATATTGTCTATCCAGCCGCCGTAGTAACCCGCGAGCCCGCCGAGCGTGATGCCGAGCAGAAAGCTGATGGTGATGCCGACGAGACCGACGGTGAGCGAGATGCGTGCACCGTAAACGATGCGCGACAGGATATCACGACCGAGACGGTCGGTACCGAGCAGAAACAACGTGCCGCCTTCAGCCGGACACACGAGATGAAAGCTTCCTTCCCACAGTCCCCAGAACTGGTAATCGTCACCCAAACAGAAAAACCGCAGCGGCTGTAACGCATCGTGATTTTCGGAGTACTCACGCTTAAGCGTTTCCATATTGAGACGATACTTGAGCGCATACACCGACGGGCCGACAAAACTGCCATCGTGGAAGAAATACACATTCTGCGGCGGCGCATAAATAAAATCGGTGTGGCGTGTATGCAGGTCATAAGGGGCAACGATCTCGCTGACGATGATGGATAGGTACATAGCCAACAGCACCAACCCCGAGACCACTGCCAGGCGGTGGCGCTTCAACCGCCACCACATCATGCGCCATTGCGAAGCCAGGTAATAACGCTCCTGCTCGGGCGTCAGACGTTCGATCGAGTATGGATCGAACGGCGCCGTTGACACGTAGTGCTCGGTGGCGTGGTCGCTCATCGCCGTATGCCCCCGTGCAGGCGGATGCGCGGGTCGAGCGCCGCCAGCGCCAGATCGGAGAGGAACATGCCGATCACCGTCAACAGCGACAGAAACATCAAGAACGATCCTGCCAGATACATGTCTTGACTGCGCAACGCCGCCAGCAGCATCGGTCCGGTTGTAGGCAGCGATAACACGATGGCAACGATTGCCGCGCCCGATACCACCTGCGGCAGTAGGTTGCCTATATCGGCGATAAAGGGATTGAGCGACATCCGCAGCGGATATTTCATGAGCAAACGAAACGGCGGCAGCCCTTTGGCGCGGCCGGTAACGACATATTGCTTCTGCAGCTCATCGAGCAGGTTGGCGCGCAGTCGTCGGATCATGCCGGCAGTATGGGAAGTACCGATGACAAGCACGGGGATCCAGAGATGTTCTAGCACCGACAGAAACTTGCCCCAACTCATCGGCTGGTTGAGATAAACAGGATCCATCAGTCCACCGATGGAAGTGCCGAAAGTCACGTTGGCGAAATACAGCAGTACCAGTGCGAGCAGAAAGTTTGGCGTAGCAAGTCCGAGGAAACCGAGGAACGTCAAACCGTGGTCGGCCCAGCTGTATTGATGGGTGGCGGAGTACACCCCGATCGGGAAGGCGATCAGCCAGGTAAATATGATCGTCGAAAAGGACAGCAGGAAGGACAGGAACAAACGGTCGCCGACCACTTGCGAAACCGGCAACTTATATTCGAACGAATAACCGAAATCGCCGCGCAGCATGCCGCCCAGCCAGTGGAAGTACTGCACCACGAAGGGCTGGTCGAGGCCATACTGCTTGCGCAGAAACTCTATCTGCTCTTTCGCCACCGTTTCGCCCATGGCCTCGAGCTCGGCGATCTGGCTGGTTAGATAATCACCTTCGGGCAACTGGATGATGGCGAAGATCAGCACGCTGATCACCAGCAAGGTGGGAATCATCACCAGTATGCGACGAACAAAATAAGCCAACATCTTACGTTACCTGATATGCCGCCCCCGCCAATGCCGTGCAGGTGAGTTACGGTTGTCTGGTCGATGGTGCCGAGGAATCCGCCAGGCTACCGCTGTTATTCGCAAACCAGAAGGTATCGGGACGGTAGACACCAAAGTAAGCCCCGGGGTCCCAGTTGTACACGCCCTCTTCGGGAACGTTGCGCAAAGTGTTCTTGACCACAACCGGCTGCGGTACACCGGAGATCAGTCCGATGGTATACACCCGGTCCGCATGGATCTCGAGCATGCGCCGCCAGATGCGCTGACGTTCCCTGGAACTTTCGGCGCTCGCCCAGGCATCGTTGAGACGCACGAGCTCCTGCACGAACGGCATGCTATCCGGCACCGGCTCGCCAGCAACACCGCGAGTCTCGTAATACTGGCCCCACTTGGGCCATTGCAACTGTTGTTGGCTGACGGGCGCCAGCAACTGTGGACTCATCTCGGCGGTGACCAGGGCGTTATCAAGACCACTCCATACGGCAACAAGCGTCTTACCGGAGAACACGCGGTTGCGAAACACCTCGCGTTGTAGCGGCTTGGAGAACAACTTGATACCTACCCTAAGCCATCCGTCTTGGATCAGCTCCAGTATGTCGGTCTGCTCGGTGCTTTCACCCGCTGTCTCCACTATCATCAACATCGGCCGACCGTCCGGCAACAACCGAGTGCCATCACTATTCCTGGCCGTGAGACCGAGCTCGTCGAGCAGTTTGTTGGCTTTCTTTAGGTTGAACTCGGCCCAAGCAGTGCGGTACTCCGGTCTATAAAGCGGGCAGTTTGGGTTAACCGAGTTATTGCCTTCGATCGCCAGACCATAATAGAGCACTTGGTTGATCTCGTGGCGGTTGATCGCCAGCGACAATGCCCGCCGGAAGCGCACGTCGCGGACTAGCTCACGCCAAACAGGGTCAGTGACGTTGAGATTGGGATAAAGCGCCATGTGTGAACCCTTGGTCGTGGCCCACAGGCGCACGCTCGTACCCGTGCGCTTCTCGCTCTTTTTCAGGAACGTGTAATCACTGAAGCTCAGATAGCGGGCCTGCAGATCACTCTCTCCTGCACCCGTCTTGGCAGAGATCAGCGCACCATCGGCGATATTCATAATCACGCGATCGATATAGGGAAGCTGCGACCCATTTTGATCTACACGGTGATAGTACGGATTGCGCACGAACACGTAGCGGTTGGCCGGGCCACGGGTCGTGTTGACCCAAGGTTGGAGCGAGGGAAAAGCCGGATTGTTGTTCTCGTAAGCCGCTTCCATGCGCGCGTGCAAAGCCGACCAGTCGCGCACACCGATCGCCCGCGCTTTCTCGGCAAGTGTCTTGGCGTCGGCGTAGCGCGCGTGGAACTGCTTCAAGTAATGTGCTGGTGAGTACACATACAACGGCCGTGCGCCAGCCAGCGCGGGCAGAAAAAACGGGTTCGGTCGATCCCAGCTGTAGCGCACCGTGGTCTTGTCGATGACCTCGAACTTGGGCGGCTCGCCCTCGACCAGCAGGGTCTTGCTGATGCCAAAAGGTGAAAGCTCACGATTGTTAGCGATGTCTTCCCACCAGTAGCGAAAGTCCTCGGCAGTAAACGGGTGTCCATCCGACCACTTGTGGCCCTTGCGCAGGTGAAACGTAAACACCTTGTTTCCCTGCACGTCCACACGCTCGAGGATGTCCGCCACCAACTCGAATTTCGCATTGAAACCGACGAGTCGCGCGTAACCATATACCACCATCATGCGCACATCCTTAGCCTTGGCCATGAGGATCTGCAGGTCACCCCCGTACTCTGCGGGTCCTCCGGTTGATACCACCAGCGGCGTCTGCGGCAAGCGCTTGACCATCGGTGGAAGCCGACCTTGGGCCACTTCCGCTGCCAGCAGTGGCGGTTCCGGTGCAGCGGCCGGTATCTCGACAGCGTGCGACCAAGACGCAACCAACAACCACAACGCGATGACACCTGCTGCCTGCAGTCGTCTCATGTGCGCAGCTCCGCGGCCAGCGATGGCTGCGCGCGCACGAGGTGGCCCCCGCCCACGTCCACGAACTGCGGCGTCTCCGTACCGTTGCTGGTAAACGGCTGCGGCCACGCGGCCGGGTCGGACACACGACCTTCCATCAGTGCTCGCAAATCGAGTTTTTGCCGCGGGTCGGTTCGCGGCACCGCCGCCAGCAGTGCCTTCGTATAGGGATGAACCGGATCACGAAACAGAACCTCGCGTGACGCGATCTCCACCAGTTGTCCAGCGCACATCACCGCGATGCGATCGGCCATATAATCGACCACCGCTAGGTTGTGCGAGATAAAAAGAAAAGTAAGACCCAGTTCCGCTTGCAGGTCCTTCAGCAAATTGAGAATCTGCGCCTGTACCGATACATCCAACGCCGACACCGGCTCGTCGCAAATCAGCAGCTGCGGGTTCAGCGCAAGCGCGCGCGCAATGCCGATACGTTGACGCTGCCCACCAGAGAAGCTGTGGGGATAGCGTTGCAGGAAACGCGGGTCGAGACCGACATGGCGCAGCAACTCTTGCACGATTTGCATGTGGTCCTCTCCGTTACCGATCTTATGTATCACCAATGGCTCGCTGACAATGTCGTAGACCGTCATGCGCGGATTGAGCGATCCGAACGGGTCTTGAAATATGAACTGTACCTTGCGGCGGAAGTTGATAAGCTCAGCATCGCTAAGACTTAGCAACGAGCGCATCTCGCCGTCGTTGTAGAAGATGTCGCCGCTATCGGGATCGATGGCGCGCATAATGATCTTGCTGAGCGTAGTCTTGCCACAGCCACTTTCGCCTACCAATCCGAGGCATTCCCCGGGCTTGATATCGAAACTGACGTCCTCCAACGCTTGCACCACGGGGGTCGTCGCATGCCCGAGAAATCCACCCTTGCGGATGCGGAAACACTTGCTGATATGGCTCACCTGCAAAAGTGCGCCCGAATTCGTAGTCGGCAGCCGCGCGCTGCACTGTGTTAAATAGCCGCCGGTAGTATGCTCCACCTCACGAATTGGCGTCAGGCGTTCGCCGGACGTCATGCCCACACGCGGCACTGCCTTCATTAACGCCTTGAGGTAGGGGTGTTGCGGCTTCGAGTAGATATCAACCAGGCCGCCGCGCTCCATCACCTTACCGTGGTAGACGACAACAACGTCCTCGGCCATATTTGCCACGACGCCGAGATCGTGCGTGATCAACAGCACTGTCATGCCAAACTCATGCTGCAGATCCTTAATCAGCTTGAGTATTTGCGCCTGTACTGTCACGTCGAGTGCGGTCGTCGGTTCGTCGGCAATCAGCATCGCCGGACGGCACACCAACGCCATAGCGATCATTGCCCGCTGCCGCAGTCCACCTGAGAGCTCAAAGGAATAGGTATCGAGTGCCCGCCGAGGGTCCGGAAAACCGACCTTGGCGAGCATTTCTTGCGCGAGCGCACGCGCTTCTTGCTTGGCGACATTCCGGTGCAACAGCACCGTCTCCGTGATTTGGTTGCCGATCGTGTGCAACGGCGACAGTGAGGTCATCGGTTCCTGGAATATCATCGAGATGCGTGCGCCGCGAATCGAACGCATTTGCGCACTATTGGCACCGAGCGCGGCTATATCGACCATAGCCCCCGCGCCCGCATCGGCCCCATGGTCATAAAAGAGAATCTGACCCGCGGTGATACGCCCAGGTTTCGGTAAAATACTCATAATGGCTTGGGCAATCACCGACTTACCCGAACCTGACTCACCGACCAAAGCCGCGGTTGAGCCCTCGCGTATGCTAAAGGATACGCCATCAACAGCCCGCACCACCCCTTGGTCGTGCAGTACGAATTCTACTTTGAGGTCGCGAACCTGTAATAACGGCTGTGCCATCTTTCACTCGGCCCCGTTGTCTTCCAAACCGATCTTTAAAGCGCTGAAATTGGTCATAGTTGTCGGGCTCAGTCGAAGCTGGTTAGCGTGCGCGCTGTCTGCCGCGCGTTGCGCCACTTCCAGGAAACCATCCAGCCGTGAGTCCATACGCAAACGACGTCTGCCGCTTTGCAACGTAAGCTGCATCCAGCCGTGCTTCGAGTTCCGCTCGAGCGCGTAGTATTCCAGTCTGACATCGGTCAGCTCGCGCCAACGCAGGCGCGCGCCCCAGGGACGGGCGACGATTTCTTCATCGCTGACTTTGAAGGTCGTGCGGTGGCGCAGCAGTGTCTGCAAACCGAAACCGGCAAACACGGCTGCCAATAAGAGCAGGATCATCCCCGGGATAAATGCCACCGAGAATAGCAGCGCCACTAACAGGACGACGATCAGGCCGACGCCCGCACGCGCGTAATCGGCTGCGACACTGTTAAACGGATATTGAAAAGTGTTCGTGGTCACTGCGTCCCCCGAAGTGGCATTGTTCCGCTAGCAGACGCGCCGTGGTATCTGCACCACCTGTATTTATTATCCGGCGTCGCCGACCAGGCTGACGCCTATGTGCGGCATCCACCGCCCGTGCCAAGCTTAACGGCGTCAGGTCTTGATCTTCGACGACCTCGACCAGCCCGTGTTCGCGTAGTAGCCGCGCGCGTACCGCCTGCTCTTTCTCGCGTTCATCCGCGTAAGGCACGATGACGGCATGCGCGCCGGCATCCAGCACTTCCAACGTCGTATTGTAACCACCCTGCGAGACAGACACGGCGCAGTTCTTCAACAAGACCATGAAATCTTTACGGTTACGCTCGATCACGAGGCTTTCATCGGCCCGCGCGCGCAGCTCATCAAAGCGCGCACCCGGCAAATTGTGACCCACCAGGATACGCCAGGTCTTGTTGCGCAATGCCGATAGAGCCTGCGCCTCGATGGCGGCGGCAAGCACGTGTTCGCCAAACGCCGCGCCGCCCGCCGAAACGACGACTTCGTCGCGACCGGCCGTGCCGGCAGCGCCAGGGCGCGCATGCGCCATCACATAACCCGTGTAGAGCAGCTTGGGTGCAATACGGTGCGTCAGCGCAAACGTCGCCTCAAACGGCACCAAGGTCGGATCGCTGTGCACCAACACCAGGTCGAAGTAGCGGTCGACAAGATCGACGATCTCCTCGTCACGCCCCGGACGCTGGTGATTCTCCAAAATGTCGCGCACCGAGCACACGATACGCGGGCGCGGGCGCTGGGCCCGTGCCGCCTCCAACAACGGCAACAACTCAAAGCGCAACAGCCGGCGCCCGAAAGGAAAGGTTTCTATCAGCAACATGTCGGGGCGGCAGCGCTCGAACGCATCGAGCAAGAGCGCCCGACGTCGCGCCTGCCAAGCAGCATCCACTGGCTCACCATGCTCATCAACGAGCAAACGGTAGCGCATGTCGGCGGCACGCGCGGGCGGCAATTGTATGAACCGGGCGCAGCCAGTATCGAGTCCAGGCAGACCATAACCACCAGATACGTAGGTGACTTCAAAATCGCGCGCACACAATGCACGGCTGACCGCGGCGGTGCGCCATTGATGGCCGCTGCCCATCAGGTGCTGCACATGGCACATAACGTGGGCGCGTCTGACCATCAATTGAGTCTCACGTTGAGCGTACCTACAAACAAGCGACCGTCGGGCTGCAGCTGAAATAAATGTGCGCTCGACCAGTCGAGGCGATGTGGTGGGCGACCGCACATGTTCCAACCGGTAGCAAGCGCCAACGCCGCGTGGATTACACCCCGATGCGTCACAGCAGCCACCGGCATCGCGCCCGCTGCGACATCGCTCAGCCACCCGCGCAGCCGTTGCGTGAGGGCGCGTCGACTTTCTCCCTCAGGCGGCTGGAAGTCGAGACCGCGCGTTTCAAGCTCTGCCAGCGCTGCGGCATCGTCGACGCCTATCTCTTCCCAGGTGCGACCTTCCCACCGTCCCCAGCTCATTTCCATCAGGCGCGGCTCTGGCCGTGCATCCGGCGCACCGAGTAGTTGCGCCGTCTCCATCGCACGTGTCAGTGGGCTCGCGAACCAGAAATACTGGCGGAACTCAGCCGGCACAGACCAGCGCGACACGTGCGCCCGGCCGTGCGTGCTCAAAGACACGTCCGTGTGACCTTGAATCCGCCCTTTCACGTTCCAATCCGTGGGCCCATGGCGGATAAGCAACACGTTGATCATGGCAACGACCCCCGCCGCACACGCTCGAGTACATGGTTTAGCGTTGCCGTGGCCGCAGCAATGTCGTGCTCGCGCACGGCCAACTCTCTGGCCGCTGCCGCCATTTCACTAAGGCGAGCGTGGTCACTCAATAACTCGACGACCGCCCGCGCAAATGCCTCGGCATCGCCAGGCACTACCAAGCGGCCACTGATCCGATCCCGAACTATATCGGGAACGCCGCGACTGGCGCCGGCCACCACCGGCAACCCGGCGGCCTGCGCCTCAAGTAACGCCATACCAAAAGGCTCATCAACCGCCGGCCACGCGAACACGTCGGCCGCCGCATAGAAATCGCGCAACGTCTGCGCCGACTGCAAGCCCACGAATACAATCTGGTGCCCATCTATGCCCGCGAAGGCAGCCTCCACCTCCGGGCGTGCCGGGCCGTCACCGACGATCCAGGCCACGACTCGCTGGTCGCTGATCGATGCAAGCGCGCGCGCGAGCAACTGATAGCAAGACAGCTTGTTACCGTAGCGCATCATCGCCACGGTTAACAGCCAGGGGCGGGCGGCGTCCGCACCGAATCGTCGTTGCAGCGCCGAGCGCGCTTCTTCGTAGGACTCGCGCCGGCGCGGCGCGTAGTCGCGGGTGTCGAGGAAGGGTTTTAGCGGCACCAACCTACGGGGATCATCTAGCAGCGGTAACACGCAGGGAATATCGGTGGAGTTGAGCGCCAACACCGCGGCCGAGCGCGCGATTGCAGCACCCGCGGCCTGGTGCCCGAGGGCCCAAGGCCCGGTTGTCTGTTTAGGGGCATAGGAGGCCTCCGCCACCACGTAAGGAATGCCGAGGCCCTGGCTAACGCTGGGACCGAGCCAGTCGGGCGCCTTATGGTACAAGTGATAGGTGAACCAGGCCTCGGGGCAGCGTGCACCAGAGCCATTACGGTAACGGCGCAACAGGCGCTCTGCTAAGTGGCGGCCGGCGTCACGCAAGCGCTGCTGGCGCACGGTATCGCCGCTGCCTTCCCAACTGCGAAACCGCGAAACCAATTCGACGTCGTGCCCTGCCTCACGCATCGCGCTCAGGAACAGACGCGCTATCTTACGATCGCCCGAAGGTACCGGATCATTGGGCGCTTTCATGGGTGCATAGAAAGCCACTCTCATGGATGCGCCTCCCGCAAGGCCAACTGCAGGTTGACCGCCAGTCGGTCGATACCCGTTTTAAAGCAGAAGCGCTCGCTGACGTGACGTTTCCCAGCCCCGCCCAGGCGCTCACGCAGCTGCGGGTCGGCGATAAGGCGCGCTAGTGCACCGGCCAGACCGATGCCATCACCTGGCGTCACCAGTAGCCCGGTTTCACCGTCTTCAATCAGTTCCGGGATGCCCGATACCTTCGTCGCCAAACATGCCAACCCCTGACTCTGTGCCTCCAATAACACGTTCGGCAGGCCGTCACGGTCGCCGTCGCGGGCCACCCGGGAGGCGAGCACGAACAAATCGGCACTGCGGTAGTGTCGCAGCACCATGCCATATGGCTGTGCGCCCAGCCAGTCGATACGCTCGCTTAGACCATGAGCTCGCGCCCGCGACTTCAGCCGAGACAGCAGCGGGCCCCCGCCGATGTGCACAAAGCGCCAGCTCAACGCCGGCGGCAACGTGGCAAGCGCATCGAGCAAGTCAGCGTAACCCTTCTTTTCCACCGCCCGCCCCACCGACAGGATAGTCACGGGATCAGTGGCGCTCGCGCCGTCGCGCCGTGGACGCTGCACGAGGGCGGACGGCACGCGCGCTGGATCGATACCGTGGTACAGCAGCTGTACACGGCTCGGTGCCGGTGCCAGCGCACGCAGATGATCACAGTTGACCGAGGTACAGGTGACCGTCCATGCGCATTCCGCGAGCTTCTCACGCTTTTCCCAAACCGGGATGGTCCAGATGTCCCGCGCGTGTGCCGAACAGCTCCACGGCACGCCAGTGAGTAAACTGGCATAGCGCGCAACCGACGCCGGGGTATGTAGGAAATGCGCGTGCAGATGGGTGACCTCGGGTGCGAGCTCGTGCGCCAGCACCAACGCCTGGCCGAAGCGTCGCACGCGATTAGGTGTGGGATCACGCAACAGGTCACGGCCCCATGCGCGTAGCGCCCGCCGGTAGCTCGGGAGCTTGCGCACCGCCCGCCAGCCGCGCCAACTGCGCAGGGGCTCGCGGTACAGATACTCCGGCAGGTAACTCACCGGCGCCTTTACCTCGCAGTGCACCGGGTGTACGTGCCGATCCGTGGGGTGTCGCAGCGAAATAATGCGGATATCCAGGCCACGCGCCTCCAGCGCCTGGATTTCGTGAGCGATAAAGGTCTCCGACAGTCGCGGATAGCCTTTCAGGATGAAGGCGACGGCACCAGACACGGGTATAAATCAGACTCCTTGACTGGCAACGCCGATACGCCCCTCGAAGTCGGTGGACAGATACGCGTCGACTATTTGATTGATGTTGTCCAGGCCATCGAGCAGTGCCGGTATGGACACAGAAGATGGGCGCGGCTGATTCGGTAAGACACGCAATGCGTCGACCATGCGCCGGGCACTACGCGGGTAACCGTCGCTCAACATACTGACCAGGCCGAGCTCTCGTGCGCGACCGGCACGAATGTACTGCTCCATGCGCGGTTTTGTGCGCGGTACGATTAAGGACGGCTTGTCGAACGAAAGAATCTCGCAGAACGTATTGTACCCGCCCATGGCGACAACACCGGCGGCACCGGCCATGAGTTGCTCGACCCGGGCATTGAACGTGATTGCCTCTACGTTAGCGAGCCGGTTGACTCGTCGGCGGAACTTTTCACGCCGTTTCGGCGGCATAAATGGGCCAAATACCAGCAACGCAGGATAAGGCAAGCGTGCATCGGCCTCGTACGCCCGCAGTACCCAGTCGATCAGCGCGTCGCCGTCGCCGCCGCCGCCGGTGGTAACCAACAGATACGGTTCGTCAAAGGGACAGATATTGCCCGACGGGGCGTCATGACTTTCCGGCAGCTTGCGCCGAAGGTAACCGGTGTAGGTCATCTTGCGCTGCACGGAGGGCGGCACGTGGATACCCTCCAGCGGTTTGCACACCTGTGGCAGGCCATAGACCCAGATATCGTCGTAAAGATCGCGCAACGCTGGTAACACATTCTTGCGTTGCCATTCGCGCGCCAACATACTTGGCTCATCCATAACATCGCGCAGGCCCAGTACACACAGAGTGCCAGCATTCTTCAGCATGCGTAATGTATTGAGTATTTCGCCACGCAGGCCGAGTGGCTCCTTATCGACTACGAATAGGTCAGGATTGAAGACCTTGGCCGTGTGCTGGATGATGGACGCGCGCATTTCCAGCACTTCGCTGATGTCGATGTGTAGGTTGAGGGAGGAGTACTCGCCGTTGCGCAACTTAATGACGCCCGGCACCCGTACAAAATCCACCCTGGTCCTGAAGTCGAAGCTCCCTATGATGGGTGAGCCGGTTAGGATCAGTACCGACAATCCTTTCCGGTGGGCCACCAAGGACTGGGCAATCGCATGACAACGGCGTAGATGCCCTAATCCAAACGAGTCGTGGCTGTATATCAACACCCGGGAGTTGTTAGAGTTTTTTCGCATGCCCCGGTGCGCTCCTGCGGCGGACAGGCCCACAAATATACCCGACGGTTGCAAAAAAGTCTCCGCAATATCACGATTGCTCTCTCCCCTGGTACCCCTAAAATACTCGATATTCGCCGCAGACTTGGGGGGTGCTTTGGGGCGGATAAACGGCATTGGTGGCGACTTCGCTATCGCTTTTTGTATCCCTATTGATTTTGCTCACGGGTTTTTGCGGCCAAAACAAGTATGAAAGCAGCTCAGATTGTTGCACCACGAAAATACGCGATTCTCGATGTAGCGGAGCCGGACATGGGGTCTCAGGCCCCAGGCAGCGTACTGATCAGAACCGCTCGGACGGCGTTGTGTGGAAGCGACATGCCGTCCTTCAGCCAGCAGGCGCCTGCGTCACACTACCCGCGGGCGCCCGGGGTATCAATGCACGAATGCATAGGGGTCGTGGCAGCCAGCCGCTCGGCAGCCTTCCGCGAGGGCGATCCGGTGCTGGCGGTACCCCGGGGCATGGCGGGGCTAGCCGAGTATTTCCTGGCGGACGATAGCGCCACGGTAGCACTGCCGCAGCACGACCATCGGGACCACCTGCTGATGTCGCAGCCGCTTGGCACCGTGATCTGGGCCTGCCGCAAGCTTGGCAATTTGCTCAACCGCGACGCTGTCGTCGTTGGTCAGGGACCGATGGGATTGCTGATGGCACATATGCTGAGCAACCTTGGTGCGCGCAACGTGATCGTCACCGACGTGCTCGACTATCGTCTGGCGGTGGCACCGAAAATGGGCGCCACCCACACGATCAACGCTGCCAAGGAGAATGCCGCCGCTTTGATCGCTGATATCACCAAAGGCCGGATGGCAGACCTAGTAATCGAGGCCGTCGGTCACGAGTGCGATACCATCAATGCTTGCCTAGATCTGGTAAAACGCGGCGGTACCATTGTCGCGTTCGGTGTACCTGATCACAAGATGTACAACTTCCGTTTCTCCGACTTTTTCAGAAAAAACGTGCACTTCATTGGCTCTGTCGGCCAAGAAATACAGGCTGATGTGCCGCTGGCCATGGACATGATCATGCAGGGCAGAATCGATGTGGCGCCAATAATCACCCATCACTTGCCGTTCGCCGAAGCACAACGCGGTTTCGAGCTAGCACTGCACAAGCAGGAGCAGGCGATCAAGATCATTTTCGAGTACGATTGATCGGTACGCCGGCCGTTCACCTCATATCGGTCACCAACAACATCGGAGAGCCATTTATGAAGTCGCGACTGCTGACGCCCGGGCCTACCCAGGTGCCAGAGAACGTGTTCACCGCGATGGTGAATGCGCTCTGGCATCCGCGCAGCGCCGAGTTCTCAGCGCTGCTGAGAGCGGTATCCAGCCAGTTGGCAGCGCTTTTCAAGACCAATCACGAGGTGCTTACGCTGACCTGTTCCGGTACCGGTGCGATGGAGGCGGCGGTGGTCAATTTCTTGCGCCGCGGTGACAAGGTAATCACCGTCGACGGCGGCAAATTCGGCGAGCGCTGGGCCGAGCTTGCGGGGATTTACGGGGTCGAAGCAGTCACCCTGCAGGTCCCTTGGGGAGAAACGGCGAGCCCCGAGCAGCTCACGCCGCTGCTACGCCAACACCCCGACGCGACAGCCGTGTTTCTTACTCACAGCGAGACTTCAACTGGCGTCGTCTTCGATATCGCCGCGCTGGCGGGAGCGGTGCACCAAACAAGTGAGGCGCTGGTGATTGTCGATGGAATCAGCTCGATCGGCGTGCTGCCATTTTACACCGATGATTGGGGTGTGGATGTGTGCGTCTCCGGCTCACAAAAAGGCACCATGACACCTCCCGGTCTCGCCTTTGTAGCCACCAGCGAGCGGGCCTGGAAAAAGGCTAGAACCAGCGACCTCCCCAGGTTTTATCTGGACCTGGGAAAGGCAAGAGATGGGCTCGCCGCAGGATACACCGCGTGGACACCGGCCGTCACATTGATTGCGGGACTACACGAGGCGCTCAACACAATCTTCGCTGAAGGTCTGGAAAATCGTTGGGCCAAATCTGCGACGCTGGCGCGCGCGATACGCGCAGCGGCCGCCGCTATTGGCCTGCAACTTTACGCTAAGTCACCGGGTGACGCCGTCACGGCCGTTTCGGTTCCGTCGACGATTGACGGACGCACGCTGCTCGAGCGCTTGCGCATCGGTTATGGCGTGCGCGTGGCTGATGGCCAGGACCGACTCAAGGGCAAGATCTTTCGCGTGGCACATATGGGTGACATCGATCAGCTCGATACCGTTGGTTTCGTCTCAGCCATGGAGCTGGCGTTGCATGATTGCGGCTGGCAGTTTGAGCTCGGGGCGGCGGTCAGCGCCGTACAACGGGTCTATGCAGAAGCCACGGACTGAGGTTGTATCGACGCTGGCTCGCCGATGTCCGGGCGAGACGACTAGTGAAGCCCCGCCTGCGCCACGGAACACGCCTCGCGAGAGGGCACGAACGGGTTTGGCGCCGAGACAGGGGTGCCTCGTCGGGAGGCGCCGAGGCGCAGGCGACGAAGGACGTTCGGAGCCGCACTGATGTCGGCAAGCACTAAACGGAGCATCGGCACTTTGAGTGATACTGACAAACCCGTGTGCAATATCTGCGGCGGTAAGGTATTCGAGCTCGGTCCTAATAACCGCAAGAGCGCAACTGGCAAGTTGCCGCGCTGCACGGCCTGTCAGTCGCTGGAACGCCATCGTCAACTGCGCCAGGTGTACGCTCAGTTTCCGCCGAGCTATCTCGCTGGTCTCGAGGTGCTGCAGCTCAGCCCCGATATCGGCGTTGATCCCCAATGGTTCAAGAGCTATGAGGTGTCGACCTTTGGAGGCGAAAACTCGCTCAACCTGGAGGCCATCGACCGCGCCGACGTGAGCTATGATCTTGTCATTTGCAACCACGTGTTGGAGCACGTAGCCAACGATCGCCAAGGGCTACGCGAGCTCCTGCGTATCACCCGTCCGGACGGGTTTGTACAGATCACCGTGCCGACCCCATACACGCGCACTGTCACGGTCGATTGGGGTTACCCGAAACCGGAGTCGCACGGTCATTATCGCGGATACGGCAGGGACTTCTTGCATTTGTTTCGCGCCGTACATCCACAGGCTATAGCGCTACAAGTAGAAACGATCGACGTAGTCACGGCGGCGGGCGGGTATGTGTACCTGTGGACGCGCGATCCGCGGCTGGCGGAGCGAATGACAACATGGATCTCGAACCCGATCGAGGCCGCCCGATAGTCTGACAGCGAGACAAGCGGCGCGACGACGTTGGCTGAAGCGGCATAGCGTATATCATGTCCGTCCAAGATACCTTGAAGGCATACCTGCAGCGTGTGTCCACGAAGTCAGACTATGCGCGACTGCCACCGCGTGTACGCGAGAGTATCCGTCGCCAGCAAGAATCGAGCGAGGTGCTGATCGGCTGGGTGCAATTGG
>QKEI01000167.1 GCA_003251795.1 Candidatus Muproteobacteria bacterium | reverse complement strand
CGCTTTCTCAAACATCGTTGCGGTGGAGTTCGCTCTGCAACGTCTCGACCTGCTTATGGGAGCGCGCCAACTTGTCACTGAGCTGGCGCATGACTTCAAGCGCCACCCCGGGATTCTCCGTGACCAGTTTGATAAACTTCTCGTCGGCGATGCGCAGTGCTTGCAAACGCCCTTTGGCCCGCAAGGTTGCCGAACGCGGGGCGTTGTTGAACAACGCCAACTCGCCAAAGAGCTGGTCCTTGCCGAGCATACCGACGACCAGTTTTCCCTTGCCAGTGTCGGCGAGAATCTCCACCTCACCCTCCATCACCACGAAGGCGGCATCAGCAGCATCGCCTTCTTCGAACAAGACCTCGCCGTCCTCGTAAGTCAGCAACTGACTAGTAAACGCCAAGAGCTTGATCTTCGACGGGTCCAGCTTGGCGAATAATCGCACCTTTGCCAGGGTCTCGGCTTCTTTCAGCAGCTCCATAGCGGATCTCCTCGATGGCCCCTATCCGGCCGCCACCAGTTCTTGCAACGCCGTGCCCGGCTTGTTGAGCTCGGTAACCGCGCCCTGCTCGATCACCTTTCCGGCTTCCATCACCAGCACGTGCTCAAACTGGTTGCAGTCATCCGGCCGATGCAGAATCCAGACAAGGCCACGCCCTTGGAACTCGGCGAAGAGCTTCCCCATAATTTTAGTCTGAGATCCGGGGTCCAAGGTGGCCGTCGCATGGTCAATAACCAACAACTCGGGTCGCTTAAGCACAGCGCGTGCTAGCGCAAGCTTTTGGCGCTGGGCGGCGGTTAGACGGCTGCCACCGATGCCGACATTGTATTCGAAACCGACTTCCATCACGGATCGGCGCAAACCAAGCTCCTCGACGACCGCGTGCACGAGTGCGCCCACCTCGGCGGCGCTGCGGCCCTTGCCATAGGCGAGACGGCCGAACAGCACGTTATCCTGTATCGATATTGCCGGGTTGTACTTTTCGACATCAAAGAACTCGACCGCACCTTCAGGCAGGCTTTCGGCAAGTGCATGGCGAGCTTCGAGCAGGCGTGCGCGCCGCTGGTCATCCATGAGACCCAGACGATGCCGCGCAGGGATCCCCTTGAATGGCAGTGAGAGAAACATGCTGCGGTCGGCTGCGCCAAGCTCAGACGGGGGCACACCTTCCGTTCGCTGCAGAATCGACTGAAATACCGACAGATCCTCTGCCCGGATAAAACTATATTGTTCGAACAACTCACTGCCCGGTTCCACATCGGCGAAAAGATCGACCATAACCTTGGCGATGGACCGACCGGCCTCGATCATTTCATCCATGAGACCCTGCTTCTGCAGTACCTCGCGTACGTAGGGATTCTCCGAAAGCTGTTCCAGATCGAAACTCTTGTCACGCGGCGTGCCGAACAGCAAGTTTTCCGCCACGGTCATATTGTCGTTGTAGCGATCGCGGTCGAACTGCTCGACGAGTGCTGCGATCTGCGGGTCTTTCAAGCGGTCACGCAACCGTCGGCGAGCCTCGAGGATCTGCTGCGCCAGCACCGGTTGCACCTCAGGGTCGATCGTGCCGCGCAAACCGAGCTCGTATACGTCGCGATCCATGTCGACCAGGGTAAGAACCTCGATGGCGCGGTCGATCAGCGCTTCCGGCCCGGCTATGCCGGCGGCCTCGTAGTCGATCCAGTCGGCGTTGATATCGAGTGCGGAATTTCCTGCCATGGTTGCTTCTGCCAGCGTGCGTTCACGCGCGCTGCGCTCTGCGTCGCTGTAGGCGGGTGCTTTAACCGGTCGATGCATCAAGCTGTAGAATAGGTTTTCGCGCAACGTACCCTGACGCAGTCGCGCTTCAGGCCCTACATAAGCGATCTTACGGCCGGTAATGGCCTCCGGTGCTTCTGTCAGGCGCAAGTCGCCAAGGGTGATGGTCCCACCAAGGGGACGGTCAACGCCGGCCAGTACGATTGCCAGGCGGTCGCAGCCGCTACCCGCCTTACCGAGCACCGCTACGCGCTGTGGCAGGTCGAACTTGAAGCTCGCAACGGCGGTTGGCGCGCCGGTGGTGTCTACTTCCTCGCGCAGATCCAGATTGGTTGCGATCAGTAATCCGGTCAGTTGCGGTGTTGTTTCGGGTTCCTCCGTCTGCAACCGCTCCTCGAGCATCCCGGGCGGATCGAAGTTTTCTACCAGCAGGTCGTATTTGATGCGAATGTTCTCCAAATTTTGATAGTACCTGAGCAGTTCCTTCCACGGCGCCGACACGTCCTTGTACGCCGCCAGCACAGCTACCAATGCACCGAACGAAAGTTTGCCGTTGATGACGAGGTAGCCGCCAATCGAGTAGAAAAAGAACGGGGTCAGCTTGTCGATAAAATTGTTCAAGAATTTGACCAAAAACTTGAGCATATAAATGCGCAAACGAACACCATAGATCTCGCCCATACGCTCGGAGAAAGTGGCCAGCTCAAGCCGAGAGGTATCATGGCCATGAACCTCTTGTACACCCGTAACCACCTCACCGATGCGTTCGGATAGCCCTCGTACCTGCACCACCCTTTGTTTGTTCAATTGGTTCACGCGGAATTGAAGCTTCGGGATGAAATACGCTTGCAACGGATAGAGTGCGATTGCGGCTAAGCCGAGAATCCAGTCCTGCCAAAACATGAAGATAATGATGGTCAGCAATGTCCCACCCTGGAAGGCCGGTAGCGCGATCGAATCGCCCACAAAACCGCCAATATCCTCAGATTCGGCAGTGAGCATAGAGATGATCTCGCCCTGTGATCGCCTGCGAAACAGCGGCAATGGAAATCGCAGCACACGCGAGAACAGCTGGTAGCGCAAGCGGCGCAACATGCGTTCGCCGACCACGCCACGGTAAACGTTAAGAAAATATTTGAAGCCTCCGTTGATGAATACCAGGATGAGATAAAATCCACATAACAACAGCAAGTAAGGAATTTGGTCGAGCGGCTGGCCAAAAAACTCCACTGGAAATGCACGACCACCGATGGCTTTATTGATAATAGTCTTGGGCAAATCGAGCGATACGTAGAGAAACGGAAATGACGCCACCGTGCCGATCAGCAACATGACCTGCTCGCGCTTGCTGTACTTAAGGATAAAACCCAAGAGACTACGTTCCATTATTCTCCGACCTTTGTCTGGCTCGAGGCGCGCGCGTCACTCGGCCTTAGAAGCATTACCGACTCGCATGCCACTGAATCAACTGATTTTCAACTCCCTCGCAGATGGGAGTTTTGCACCCTCTACTTAATCGTTCGCACAGCCTCCATGTCAAGCACGGTACCATGGTGGTTGCCACTACAGTCGCGGGCGCATGCCCTGTGGATCGTACAGTGGGCGCAGTGAGGCTTGCGTCGGTACCCGCTCGCAGGCAATTTCGATCTCGTAGGCGCCTGATTCGATGAACTCCCGGGTAACTCCCTGTTCGTGCGCTACGTAGCCCATGGCCACTGCCCGGCCTAGCGTATGGCCGAACATCCCTGAGGTGGTGCGACCGACGAGCTGGCCATCGCGCCAGATCGGTTCATCGTGATACAGCAAACGCTCGCTATCCTCGAGCGCGAACATAACGAGTCGACGCTTGGGCAGCGACTCGCGCTCACGCAACAGCGCCTCACGGCCGATAAACCCCGGCTTGTTATACGCCACTGCGAAACTCAGCCCTGCCTGCAACGGTGTGTCGTCCTCAGTGATATCGTGCCCCCAGTGTCGATAGCCTTTCTCGATGCGCAGCGAATTCATGGCATGATAACCGGCATGCACGAGACCAAAGGCTGTGCCTTTGGCGACCAGAGCATCGTATACGCTGAGCGCAAACTCGGTGGGAATGTAAAGCTCCCAGCCGAGTTCACCCACATAGGTGATACGCAGCGCCCAGGCCCGCGTGTAGGCGAGATCGATTTCCTGCGCGGTGGCGAAAGGAAAGGTCTCGTTCGACAGATCGGTAGGAGTGAGCCTTGATAAGAGATCGCGCGATCTCGGTCCCATCACACCGAGCACGGCATAAGCAGACGTGATGTCGGTCAGTAACGCATGTGCATCTGCTGGGATGTGGCGTTTCAGCCAGGCGAAATCGCGCGTCTGTGTGGCCACCGAGGTAATGACAAGATAGCGGTCTTCCGCTAATCTGGTCACCGTCAGATCAGCCTCGATGCCGCCACGTTCATTGAGCCATGGCGTGTACACCACCTTGCCTACTGGCACCGCCACGTCATTTGCGCACACTCGGTTCAGAGCGCGTTCTGCGTCGCGTCCCTGCAGCAAGAACTTGGCAAACGAGCTTTGGTCGAACAGCCCTACGGTCTCGCGCACCGCATGGTGCTCGGCCGCCGAGTATTCGAACCAATTTTGTTTATCATAAGAATAGCTGTAGCTCGGTGTGACGCCCGCCGGGGCAAACCAATTGGCCCGCTCCCAACCGCATGCCTCGCCGAAGCAGGCGCCGCGCGCGGCGAGGCGATCGTGCAGCGGCGAGGTGCGCACAGGGCGCGCGGTCTCATATTGGCGAAACGGCCAGTGCATAGCATAGAGCAACCCCAAACCTTCGACTGTGCGATCGTGCAGATAACGCGCGTTACCATGAAACGGTAGCCAGCGGCGGATATCCACGTCCCACAGATCCATCGGCGACCGTCCCCGCACGATCCACTCCGCCAGCACCTTGCCTGCCCCACCGGCCGACTGGATACCAACGGAATTGAAGCCGGCGGCAACGTAAAAATTCTTCAACTCGGGTGCTTCACCGAGAATGTAGCGATCGTCCGGGGTAAAGCTCTCCGGACCATTAAAGAACACCTGAATACCCGTGGTCTGCAATGCCGGCACCCGCCCGATCGCCTTCTCCAGCAGCGGTGCCAAGTGATCCCAATCCTCCGGCAGCTGATCAAAAGCGAACGTCTCGGGAATGCCGTCCATACCCCAAGGCTTTGCCTTCGGTTCAAAGAAGCCGACTAGTAGCTTGCCGGCGTCTTCTTTGTAGTAAGCACAATTGTCCGGATCACGTAGTACCGGCAGCGACGAGGGCAACCCCTTGACGGGCTCGGTCAACACATAGAAGTGCTCGGCCGCGTGCAAGGGAACGTTCACGCCGCAGAGTCTACCGATCTCACGCGCCCACATGCCGCCGCAGTTGACGACATATTCGCTCGCGATATCACCATACTCGGTGCCGACACCGGCAACGCGGCCATTGGCTTGGTGTATGGCTGTAACTTTAGTATTTTCGAAGATCGACGCGCCGCCCATTCTTGCGCCTTTGGCTATGGCCTGAGCGACATCGCTTGGATTGATCTGCCCATCCTTAGGTAAAAACACAGCACCGGCGACGTCAGCGATGTTCAGCAATGGCCAGAGCTCGCGCGCCTCGTTCGCTGTGATCACCTCTACCTCGAGCCCGAAGCAGCGGGCCATCGATGCCCCGCGTTTGAGCTCGGTGAAGCGTTGGTTGTCCGTAGCGATGGAAAGCGAGCCATTTTGCTTGAGACCGGTGGCTTGACCGGTCTCTTGCTCCAGGGTCCGGTAGAGCTCCGCGGTGTACTGTGCCAATCTGGTCATATTATGGGTCGCGCGCAGTTGTCCGATAAGGCCTGCGGCATGCCAGGTGGTACCGCTCGTCAGTGATTTGCGCTCGAGTAGCACAACATCTTTCCAACCGAGCTTGGTCAGATGGTATGCCACGCTGCAACCGACGATGCCGCCACCGATGACCACCACTTGAGCGTGTGAGGGCAAACTCATACGAGGTTAAGCAAAGATGAAACTCACAAAACCGCCAATACTTCGGACCACGCGCGACAAAGTTGCACGCCGGCTGGGAGCGAAAGCGTGCCGCTAAATCCGACCTTCAACAGTATTCCTCTGATACCGCTTTGCAGCAGTGGCAACAGATGTCGCTCATCGTCATCGATCAGCACATTGATGCCGTGACGTTGGCACACCGACAGCTTGTCGCTTTCGGCGGACGATAGCAGAGCGTCGCCGAACTCCGACGCTCCCTGGTGCCCGAACCACTCTCTCGCGAATGCCAAGCGGTGTGGCAGTCGTGCCGTTAGTACATAAACCTTCCCACGCGCGGCCAACGCCTGCAGACCAGCAAGTGCGTCAGCGACCGGGGGTGCCGCAAGCGACCATGCCCGCTCATAGACTGTATTTGCCATGCTCTCGTAGCTCTCGGCACCGATTAGCGGCACGCAATTGGTGCGGTCACACTGCCAAGGGTCGACCTCCCGGCGTAAATGCTCGCGGATCCACCGGACCTTCATCAGGTTGGTATCAGCGATTGTGCCATCGTAGTCAACGCCGAAGCAGTAGGACGTGCGCCTCATCCGTTATCAGCGCCCGCGCTGGGGATCCTCTCGCAGCCAAGGAATGAATGCGGATAACCCTGAAGCCAATGACTATTCCTTGGTCACGAACGTGTCGTAAACGTAGCTCAACTTTCTGTTGAGTTCGTTGTTGTAGAGCTTGTTCAACGTGGTGTTTTTCCGCGGCTTCCACTCATTGTTTTCACGAGCAAGCGCCTCGGCAAGTTGCCATCTATGATTGAACTCTTTGCCAACGAGTCGATTCAGCGCCGCGATTTGTGCCGGGCTCAACCACTCTTTGTCGAGCGATTCGAGCTTTTTCGGAGTTATGGAATAGTCGCCGAGCTCCGCATACGCGATAACCCGCGCCTCCTGCTGGCGCGTGAGGGATACCCGGGCACGAACCGCACGAAGGAACTCAGCCCCCGTGGCAAACTCCTGGTCCTCAAGCTCTTGCAGCTCCCGCGTGGGCACTTCGCGTTCGCTCAACCGCGCCAACCCTGGCCCTGAAAGCTGATAGTGGATCTCACGGTAGACCTGCTGATTAAATACGTTCTGCAGGAAAAACAGAGCCACGAAACACACGGCCGCCGAAATAATCGGTGTCGTTACCCAGCCGGCGCTGATATTGCCCAACAGGCGCCAACGGATCTCTCGACCGCCGCGCATGAGCCCGATACCAAGCACCGCGCCGAC
>QKEI01000024.1 GCA_003251795.1 Candidatus Muproteobacteria bacterium | reverse complement strand
AGCAGCACCACACGCTCGAGTTGCTGGCGAGCGTTGCCCACATGAGCCGTTCCACATTCGCTCGACACTTCGAACAGTGCTTCGGGCGAACCCCCATGGACTACGTGCGTGATGTCCGACTTCGACGCGCGGCTCAACTGCTTCGCCTCGGCGGGCAGTCTATTGATAGCGTCGCCAGCAAAGTGGGGTTCGCCAGCCGCAGTCACTTTTCCCGCGCCTTCCACGATCAGTTTGGCTGCTCGCCGTTGGATTTCCGCAGGCAACAGCACTGAGTAACTCGACCCCGAAGCCGCCGGCTGTAGATCGGGCACCTGAGAATAGCGGAATTATGGTGCCGTTCTAGCGGCCGGCCTGGACGCAGTCATCTCGTATTAACTACTTCCATCATCCTGTGATCCGTCATCGACCAGGCGTGAGTCATAGTCGGGTCGGTAGATTCGAGAGTGATTACGGCCCTTTGCTTTCGCCTCATACATCGCAGCATCAGCATGGGCGAGCAACTCGTCCCCTGTAAGGCCATGTTCGGGAAAAAGCGCTATGCCGATACTGGCGCTGATGCTAAATGGCACTGCGCCGAGTGGCACAGGACAATGCCGAATCACGTCCAGTAATTGCGCCGCAAGCACTTGCGCTGAACTACCGTCTGTGTGCGGAAGGATAACGGCGAATTCGTCACCACCCATCCTGGCAAGCACATCCGTATCACGCAACCGACCTTTCAGTGCTAACGATAGATCCGTGAGGAACGTGTCACCGGTCTGATGTCCAAAGGTATCGTTAACCGATTTGAATCCGTCTAGATCGATGTACAACAACGCGCCTTGCGTACCGTAGCGTTTTGCCTCGGCAAGGTAGCGATCCAGCTCCTGGTGAAAACGTCGACGGCTGGCGAGCTCAGTGAGTGGGTCGTGATTCACCAGATACACCAACTCCATCTCGAAACGCTTGCGTTCAGCAACTACAGCAGCCAACGCCAGCGCGGTCACGGTGATGACAGTCATGTACATCTGCAGCATTAGCAACGTTTGATGCGGCGAGTCGCTGGCAAAAGGCCCGGAGCCGACCAGCGTGCCCCAAATTGCCATCGCGGAGAACAGGAAGCTGGCCGTAGCTGCCTCGCGTTGACCGAAACGAAACGCGGCCCAGACCAGCGTTGGGATGCAAAGGAATGTAAGCGATTGCTCCTTGATGCCCGAAGGCAACAACCCAACAAACGTGACCAGGCCTATTAATGCTATCGACAGCAGCAAGGACATGGCTTCCAGAGTCTGCTGGAAGTTCCAGCGGCAACGCAGATTCACGCCCCAGAGCATCACTAGGGGCGCCACGATGATGTCGCCGGCGATGTCGCCTAGCCACCAGGTTGACCAGATCGATCCATAGTTGGCCCAATTGGCAAAACCTCCGAGGGCGAGACTGGTGACGCCGAAGGTTGGACTGACCGTCGTGCTGAGCAGGGCTGCGAGGCCGGCAAACTTGAAGACCGTTCGGGCTCGGTCGAACGCCTGGGAGCCGTTGGCAAAACGGTTAACCAGATAGGCGCCTAGCACCGCCTCGAGCGTGTTGCCCGTGGCGATGCCGAGTGAAGTGGCAACAGTGCCTTCAGTTGTAAGGTTAACCAGGAATGCACCTAAGGCGATACCCGGCCAAGCTCGATATCCCAAGAGCAGCAGCACCGCCAACGAGATTCCCGCAGGCGGCCACACCGCCGTTGCGCTCGCATGTACAAATGCCAGCATCAAGCCCAGCTTGCCTGCGATGAAATAGACTGCGGCGAGGCCGAAGATCACTGCCGATTGTTTCAAGAGCCGCCAAGCCCTCATGTGCTCTACCTGGCCCAGCAAAGACAAAAGATGCTTAATAAAGTCGGTTCGCAACGGCAATCAATTCCTATCTGCGTATCGGCTCGATCGACATGCCCCGTGTGTCCGGATTTCCGACACGGTACGTTTGATAGTGAGTTGAGGTCGAGGTAGGCGGGTTGCGTGGTGTTCAGATTGTCCGCCGGTTACGAACGCGCGCCACTATCCTTGCGCTCGCGCAGACGCTCTCGATATTGGTGAGTTGACCGTTACGCATATGGCTTTTCCTGCGCCATCGCATGCTTAAAGTATAGCGTATGCCTCTGAATAACATGGTCATTACCAGACGTTAGAGCAATTCCCATATGGAAACTATGTTATTGCCTTCGATGTTCAAGTAGAGACGTTCAAGAGACAGATTCAACTGAGCGGCTTTGTGGATACACCTAAGCAGAGGCAAGAGGCCGAGCAGCTCACCAAGCAGTTCCGGGGGTAACGAACAATTTGTTTATAAAGGACCCGAGCGGCGGTTAACGCAGGACGTTTACGCGTGATGCATATCCTGGACCGATCGTCGCGGCACGGAAAGCGCCAAGCATGCCCCGACAAATCCCGTTTGACACGGTGCGTAGCTGTGGTTTGTGGTTTGTGGTTTGTGGTTTGTGGTTTGTGGTTTGTGGTTTGTGGTTTGTGGTTTGTGGTGTTTCTCGACGACGGCATAGGGATGGATGTCGTTTACGCGAATGCGCACCTCGGATGGCATTCGCCGCACGCTCCCCCACGCAAACACTTTCGTCCAATAGCCCTTCCGATAATCGGTCGCGTCTGATGGATCGACGGTGACCAGCGGCGCCGGAAGTATTGCGTGTCCGGCCGAACAACTGCGATTCGGATGCTACGCTGTTCAAAGACATCCCCTAGATTGCACAGCGAGGTTGCCATGTACCGCTATCTGTTACTTGCCGTGTTCATCCTTCCCGTAAGCAGTGCCACGGCTGAGATCACCGCATCGGGTCACATTTCAGTGAACGATGGAAACAAGTCACTCGACATCGCCTTCAGCAACCACGACAAGTCCGTGATCGCTGCCTACTATCAAGACGGAGCGGTCAGCGGTGCAACACAGACGGGTCGGGGTGGCAAGCACGGCAAAGGGTCGAAGCGTGGTGGCCATGTACCGCCCGGGCTCGCCAAAAAAGGTGGTCTGCCACCCGGCATTGCCAAGCGTGACCGCTTGCCAGCGGAGGTTGTAACCGAAGTGCTTCCAACCGAACTGGAAAGGAAACTATCGCCGCTTCCGTCCCCGAATTATGTCCGCGTCAAAATTGGCCAGGACTTGGTGATCATGGACAAGCGCACCCGGGTTGTATTGGACGTTGCTTTCGGATTGGGACACTAAAGCACGAACACGTGCCGTTATCGTGGAGGGTATTCATATGCGCATGCTTAAGCACGTTCGTTCTCTTCTTGAGCCGTTAAACAGGGCTGCCCGCGAGGAAAATACCAGCTCGAGAATCCGGCGCATCATCGTACTTGCATTGCCACTGTGCGTCGGGTTGTCCGCGCCAAGCATGGCCGCTAACACGCTGACCATCACGACGCCCACTTTCGCTAAAAGCGCCATTGTTCCGACGCCGGTGCAGACGGAGTGTCAGCTCCCCGAGAAGCTCGCGTCGTTCATCGAGAATTACGCCCCGAAAAAGGGATTCGATGCGGTTCAGGTTAGCGATCGCAGCGGCTCGGGTAAGGTGCTGGTTGTTGAGATCACCGACCTAATCGGCACGGGCGGCGGTGCTTGGTCCGGTTCCAAGGCGGTGACCATCTCGGGGAAGCTCATGGAAGGCGATAAAACGATCGGCAGCTTTATCGGGCGGCGCACATCCGGTGGCGGTCTATATGGCGGATTCAAAGGAACCTGTTCCATCCTCGGTCGCTGCGTCAAAGCGCTGGGCAAAGACATCGGCACCTGGCTGGAAGCGCCTTCGACAGACTCCAGAATCGGCGAGTTCAAATAGGACAGTCCTGACCTGTGATCAGACTGAAAGCGGCCGCCGCGCCCTTCAGTCGATTTCCCACGGCGGCACAGGGCTGAACTTCTCGACGAGAAAATCGATGAACGCGCGCACCTTCGGGGAGAGATGCCGGCGATGCGGGTAGACCGCCAGGATCGAGGCCTTCTCGTGGACGTACTCCGGCAACAATCGCACCAGCCGGCCTGATTTCAGGTCAGGACCGATAACATAGGTCGAGAGCCGCGCAACACCCAGTCCAGCGAGCGCCGCATGATAGAGCGCATCGGCACTATTGGTCTCGAAATTGCCGGATACGTGCACGATGGCCGTGCCGCCGGGTCCTTCGAACTCCCAATCGTTGAAGCTCGATATCGTGTATAGCCTCAGACAGTTATGCGTTGACAGCTCCTTCGGCGTCCGCGGTGTGCCGTGAGTCTGCAGGTAAGACGGAGCCGCGCAAATAACGCGGCGATTGACTGCGAGGCGCCGCGCCACCAGTGAACGATCGGACAGCTGCTCGGTGAAGCGTATCGCCACATCTACACCCTCCTCTACGAGATCGACAGCGCGGTCGGTCACTTCCAGGGACACCTCCAGCTGTGGATAGCGCTTGAGGAACTCGGGGAGTAGCGGCAAAACGTGGTGCTTGGCAAATACCACAGTCGAGGCGACGCGCAGTGTGCCGCGGACGTGTCCTTGCTGTGCCGCGATGGATTCCTCCGCCTCTTCGATCTCCGAAACGATGCGTGCGGCGCGTTCGTAAAACGCGCGCCCTTCGTCGGTCAGACTGATATGACGCGTCGTGCGGTTGAGCAACCGTACACCGAGCCTGTCCTCGAGGCGGCTGACCTGCTTGCTGACAGCGGAAGGCGTGAGGTCGAGCGCGCGCGCTGCGGCCGAGAAGCCGCCTTCGTCAACGACACACGCGAAGATCGTCATTTGCGTGGCAATGTCCATGCTGTCCCTATTTGTGATCGCCGCTCACAAGTGCTGTGAGCATTATCCCGCTTATTCTTCCATCAATCAGCTACTACATTTGTAGTCAAGCGACCATGTAGTTTGTCGCAAGGAGTAGATCGATGAACACAACCTTCAAGCAATCACGCCAGCTCGAGCTGACACCGCCGCTCATTGAAGCCTACATGCGGCGCGGCCGCCAACTGCGTGCCGAGGCCATCGCCCGTGGCGTGCGCCGTCTGCTCGGCGCACTGAAGCGGCACACGCGTGCAGCGGGCCACGGCCATACCCCCAGCGCCGCCGCGCGCGCCTAACGGGAGAATTATCGTCGGGTAGACAGTCGCCGTCTTGAGCGCACTTGTGACCGCCGGGCACAAGAGATGTGCCGGCGATACCCCTTATGGCGATAAGTCCCAGCCACTACCTTATTAAGGGTCACCAAAGCTTCATTTCGGTGTCACTTGCATGTCACTTCGACGTGCGATTGTCGGTGTCCGAGAGGAAGACTTTCTAAAGGAGAATTTGATGAATGTTGATGTAAAGACCAGTGGTTTCGTGATGCCAGCGGTAGAGTTGAACTCGCCGCGATTGCCGTTGTCCCGGGCCATCGGCAACTTCCTGCGCGGTGCCGCGAGATTCGTTGAGGCGCTGCGCGCTGCCCAGATCGTCACACGTCAGGCCGAGCGTTATTACGCAATGAGCGACCGCCAGCTTGCCAGTATCGGACTTACTCGCGAAAACGTGCCGGCCGAGCTGCGCCACGCCTTGGAACGCAACCAACTCGTGTAACTTAGCCGCCGCAACGCTTCGTTGGGGACGCCCCTCGCACCCAGGTCGGCACCCCCGTCATGCAGCCCAGAAAGAACATCGCACTCGTCGCGCACGACAACAGAAAGCATGAGCTTCTGGAGTGGGCGAAATTTAACCGCAGTCTATTGGCACAGCACACTTTGTGCTCGACGGGCACCACCGGCGCCGTGTTGGAGCAGGGGCTCAGTATTGACATCATTAAGCTGCGCAGCGGCCCGCTCGGCGGTGATCAGCAGATCGGCGCAAAGATCTCCCAGGGAGAGCTGGATTTCCTGATCTTTTTTTGGGACCCGCTGTCGCCGCAACCGCACGACACTGATGTGAAAGCGTTGCTGCGCATCGCCACGGTGTGGAATATCCCCGTGGCCTGCAACCGTGCCTCCGCAGATTTCATGATTTCCTTGCCACTGATGGCGCAAGACTATCGCCGTCTTGTTCCCGACTATGAGCATCCGGGACTGCAACTGCTGCCCGCCAGGCTCGTGCCTATCGGCCATGAAAGCGATCCACCCTTCTGACGACACCTCCGCCGAGACGGGCGTTCGCATCCGCGCGATTGAACCGTCGGACAAGAGAAGCCTTGCAAACGGCTTCGAGCGCCTATCCCCACAATCCCGCTATCGCCGGTTCTTCAGCCACAAGAACACGCTCACAGCAGAGGAGTTGCAGCGCCTCACGGAGTTCGACGGCAACGAGCATTTCGCCCTCGGCGCCTTTGAGTTGTCCCCAGGTGGAGACGAGGGTGATGCGATCGGTGTCGCCCGCTTCTTTCGCCTACCCGAGGACGCGGAAACCGCCGAGCTCGCGATCGCAGTGACCGATGACAGACAGGGTCGTGGTATCGGGCGCCTGTTGCTGCAGCGGCTGCTGGCGGTGGCGCGCGAGCGCGGTGTCAAACACATACGCTGCCACGTGCTGACGGAAAACGAGCGTATGCGCAGGTTAGCGGAGAGCGTACTCGGTAAGGCGGCATCGTTGCGGCGCGAGGGCGAGATACTCATTGCCGACTTTGCGATCCCCGAGTCCGTGCCGCCGACCACTGCAGGCAACGTCCCGGAGGGTTTGTTCGATTTGTTCCGCCTCGTAGCGCGCGGCAGTGTCGCGGCGCCATCGATATTCACGCTGACAAAAATGGAACAACGATTGAAGTCGGTCGAGCGCAGCCTCCACGTGCTCAGCCAGACTTTCCAGACGGGCCGCCTGCTCGACCCAGCGCGCCCTGGGCGACCGGAACGATAATCTGAAGCAAGCCCGGCCGCGGGGGTTATTTGCCGCGGCGGGCTGCCAGCGAACAATCGTATATGCCGAAGGCCTGGCCCTGAGTAAAGGAAATGGCCAGGCCGCGCTCGCGCAAGTGCAGACGCAAATCGCTGAACTGGCGGCTTGATTGCCGCATCGGCGAAAATAGCGAACAGACATCGGACATATAGATAGAAGGAGCAGCCCATGACGACCCGAAAACTGGAACGCGTGATTCCGTCTGTCGCCGCCTCTGACGGCGCCGGCGTGAAACTGCAGCGCAGTCTCGGCGCTTCCCAAACATTGCGGCACGACCCGTTCCTGATGTTGGACGAGTTCTTCTCGGAC
>QKEI01000158.1 GCA_003251795.1 Candidatus Muproteobacteria bacterium | reverse complement strand
CGATCGCGGGAGAGCTGGGACCGGTTACTACCAACTCGTTTACCGGCTTGCGGTCTTTGGGAGCGACGAAATCGACGACCTTCAGACGAGCAGGCGTTTCGGTCAGGTTACCCGCGGCAATATCCCCGAGGCCCTTCGCGATGTCTGGAATCATTACGTCGCGAGTGAGCGGGATGATGTAGATGGTGATGGGGCGCTTGCCTAGCTGTTTGGCGTACTTCTTATTGAGGTAGTGCTCGAAATTGCGCACCAGTTCGGCGGTGACTCCGCGCTCATGCCCTTTGTCGTTGTAATAAAGCGTGCGGCTGTAGGGAACGAGGACCCGGATCATGCGGCGCTCCAGCATCGCGTCGAAGTCGCCTGACCAGGACTTGTTCTCGAACTTCAGCTGTCGGGGTGTCTCGGTCGGCTGCGCAGCTTCGGCGCAAAAGGCGGCGATGGCAAGAGGGAGGACAGTCAGCAATGTGAGCCGGCGTGACAACGAGCGCGGGGCGGCAGAAGGGCGAAGAGCAGGCGTTTTCATGGTGGCTCTCGTTTCCCTGAATATGGTCGAGAATGATCGCTCGCGCTCGCACGAAATCGTAGGCGAGTGTCGGATGCGAGAGCAGTTTGGATTCTACAGGATGTCGCGCACACGAAGCAAAGCACGCTCAAGGATTAATACGTGATATCATGCTTGCTCACTGCAGCGCTTACCATGAGAGGCTTTGAACCGAAACACTGTCTTGCAGTCCGAAAGACCGGGCCTCGCTTCCAAAGTGCGAGTCGGACGAATCAAGGAGTGTCTGGCCATCACAACGAAGCAAATGCGGGCAAGCGGCGCGCGCACCGACCGTGTGTATTCACCTTTGCCGGACTCGTACTATTTCTTCTTCAAATAAGTGCGGTTTTGGCGGCCAATACTGACAAGGTAACACTCCTTAACGGCGACATCATCACTTGTGAGATCCAGAGGCTGGAGCGCGGCATCCTGCGCGTCGGTACCGACTCTATGGGCGATCTGGATATCGAGTGGACGGATGTAGTAGGCATTACCAGTGAGCAGCATTTGCTGATCGAAACCGCCGAAGGCATTCGTTATTTCGGGCGGCTCACTGGCTCTGACGACCCGGCCTTTATTAAGGTTCAGATAACCGAGAAAGAGGTTCGCGAGGTGGCGAGGGCACAGGTGGTGTTGATCACGCCGATCGAGGAAAAGTTACGTGATAGGCTCGATCTCGATCTGAGTCTCGGTTACAGCTATACGAAATCAAGCGATGTCGCTCAGTTTACCTTTGGTGCGCACGCGGGCTACCGCGCCCAGAAATATCTCCTCCGTTTTGACGCGACTAGCATCAGGACGACCCAGCAGGACGCCCCGGCATCCCGTACCCAAGAAGCAATACTGGACTATCGTCATTTTCTAAAGAAACGTTGGTTCGCGCTGGCAACGGGCGGCGTGCAGGAAAACACCGAGCTTGGTCTTGACCTGCGCACGTTTGCCGGTGGCGGTGGCGGGCGCAATTTGATCCAAACCAATCGCACTGAGCTCGCTCTTACGGGTTCTCTCACCGCTTCGCATGAGGAACCAACTGAGGGGACCGATGCGACAGACAGCCTTGAGGCGAATCTGGGGGTCGAATATCGTTTTTTTGTTTTCAAGCAGCCGAAGCGCGACGTCCTGGTACAGTTTGCGCTGATCCCCAGCCTGACCGAATCTGGGCGTGTACGCAGCAACTTCAATACGCGTTTTAAGCTCGAGTTGATCAAGGACTTTTTTTGGGAGTTGCAATTGTTTGTTACAACCGACAACCAGCCACCCGAAGGGGCCGTCTCGGACAGCGATTATGGCGTGATTACGGCATTCGGCTATTCTCTTTGAGCCATCGAAAGACCCTCCAGCCTAGGGCTAATGGGATCAGCGGCAAGCGGTAAGAATCTGGAAACCCAGCATGTCTGAGTCTGCTGAGTATCACCACCTCTATCGTCGCCCTGGTCTCTGACGGGAATAATCAGCGAGACTTACTTCTTTGGCTTTGAATTTGACCCATCTACACGCGACGTGTAATCAGGCGAGCCTTTGGGCGGATAATCGAGAATGTTTTCGAGTTGTTCGCGCTCTTCTTCACCGAACTCGGGAAATGGCAACTTGCCCGTAACCCGAAGGTGGCCGACTCTGGTTTCTGCTTCCTCCTTGTGCTTTTCGTCTAGTCCAGCGTCACGCGTGAGATACGCCGTCTGCGACGGGAAGGCGAAGCCGCTACCTGCGTCCTTTATGATGTCCTCTATGCGCAACAGAAGATCCTCTTGGATGGCAAGAAATTCATTTTGCTCCCTACACCGCAAGTAGCAAAAGATCTCAACGTCCTTGGAGTATGCGTCATAGCCAACGAAGCGGACGCGAGCCGGGTCGGGGCTGACCTTCGGATGGCCCAGCAGCAGTTCGCGCAGTCTCACGAGAATGTAGCGCATCTGTTCCGAAGTCGTTTCATAACGCAGCTGCAATCGGGTCAGCACCAGCCGCTGATCACGCTTGGTGAGGTTAACGATGTGCATGTTGGAAAACTCGGCATTGGGAATGGTCGTTACGGTTCTGTCAATTCCACGGATGCGTGTCGACATCCAGTTGATTTCTTCGACGGTGCCTATGCGCAGCCAGTCGGAGGAGGGGTCCACACCGTAACGACAAAAATCACCGACCTGGACCGGTTTGTTGGCGAGAAGAATCAGTCCGCCGATGAAATTGGCGATAGTGCTCTGCGCCGCCAGCGCCACCGCGAGGCCGCCAATACCGAGGCCGGCAAGAAGCGGAATGAGATCCGCACCTAACGACCGGATACCATCTATGATGATCCAGGCAGCGCTGAAAAAGCCGACCACCCACGCACCGATTCGCAATAAGGCCGACTCAGAACTCCGATAGCGCATGCGTGGGGTGGCGACAATGCTCTCTGCGAGTGCCTTGCACGAGACGAAAGCCACCCAGGCCCACAGTACAAATATGATCGCTGCAATACCCGTCGTCACGACGGTCTGCAACTCACTGGTGAATTTCAGACCATGATTGATGAAGGCAGCAACAGTTATAACGATCGATAGGATGATTAAGGCTGCGAAAACCTTGAGCCAATCCTGCAACGGGGGCTTGGTCCGCTTCGCCAGGAGACTGATGTAACGATAAACGGCATAGACAACCAATACCGTCAGCAGCACACAAAGAGCGAGACCGATCCATTGCCAAACCATCTGTCCGCCGTGGACTTTCTTGAACCAGCTTGGTAATAGGTCGACCAGCCTGCCGAAGAAATGCGCGCGCGGGACCAGATACCCAGAAGCGGAAACATAATTATCATAGAAACCTGGCGACAGCCCTGGCGAGATATACTCAAGTTCTGTTCCGCCGAACTGGGCTTGACGATACGGAAGGTCCCTTACCTTTCTATAGATTTGGCCGATGCGTTTGACAGTGGTCGTGCTGAATAGAAATTGACCTTTCCGCTCCCCCTCCAGAATTTCCACAATTTCGATTTGCGTATTGGGTAGCGTCCAGCGGAAAGGTGCTGCGGTTCGCGCAGGTGATTCACCCGTCTCTCTGCGCGCAGCCTCTACCATATCTGCGGTCGGTAACGCATCTAGCGGCGGAAGCAGCATCCGATCGAAGACTTCCTTCAGTTCAAGCGTGACTTCGATACCGACACTCTGACGCAATGGTTCAGGCACCTGACTCAGATCCAGGGTATCGCTGGCACGCTGCAGAAGGTTACGGGCCTTAACCTCCATCTTGCGGGCCTCTTCTCGCGTGATCGTCGGTGGTATAGCCCGCAGTGCGCTATTGGCCTGCGACACTAATTCGTAAGCGCGGTTAACGTTGTCAAGAAAACTCTCGAAGGTGGATCGCGGGCTGGATGTGTCGACCGGTTTCAAGCGCTCGCGCAATTCTTGCTCCTGAGCCGTGACGCTTCCGCTACCAACCAAGTCCTCATATATACCGATCGTGGCGCCTGGCCTATATGGCAGATGTTTTGCCTGGCGGTAAAGGCGGTTGAGCCCCTGGACCGTATCGGCTGAGAACAAAAACTGTCCGACCCGAGGACCGCGCGCGATCTTCGCGATCGTGATACCGGTGTTGGGAATTGTCCATTGAGTGATGGTGCCATCGGCGACTTCAGCGTCACCCGGGATGGTGTTAAGCGGTGGCAGTTCAATGCGCGCGAGCAACTCCTGCAACAGCGCCACGCGCTGATACCGAATGAACCATGAATCACCATCACGAGTAGTGCTGAAATCGAGAGTCTGCATGGCACGGTACAATGCCCGATAAGCACTCTCGCTCGCCTTATTCTGGCGGAAGTCTTCGATAACTCGACTAGTGTCGGAAAGGAAACCGCTCAGGGTGTCCCGCGGACTTGACGTATCAGCCGGTCGCAGCGGATTCGAATCGCGCCTGGAATCCTTGCCAAGAGCCGCCGGTGCCGACAGAACAAGAATCAGGCAAGAGAGTGACGCGAGCATGAAAACGCGTGAGCGCCCTAACGCCTGTCTTTCGGTAGTTCGTACCACGGGTGCCACCTCATTCTGAAACACACTGCGCCATTTAGGCCCAATGGCTTATATGATACGCGGCAGCAAAACGGAGAACCACCTGAATGGACGATCTATGGGTCGACCTTTTGATTTGAGTCAAGGCGTTATCCAGCCCAGAGGGCAAGACTCGCAGCTCAGGGTGCGCGTTATTCGCCAGGAGGTTGGTAATGAAAAGACAAAGCGCTGTTTGGAGCACCGTCATTGCGGCGCTGACGTTTGCAGCAATGCGGGTCTATGCTCAGGAGATTCTGCCATTCCCGCCCAAGCCGTCCGGCAGCACAGCCGGGCGAACCATGCAGGAGTCGACATACAGTCCGCTTCCGCCTGTGAGCCATCTTCCTAAGAATGCGCCGAACATTCTCATTGTACTCATCGATGATGTCGGCCCGGGGCAGACAGACACTTACGGCGGCGAGATCCACACGCCGACGTTGAGTAAGATCGCCAAAGAGGGCATCTCCTACAACCGGTTTCATACGACCGCGATGTGTTCGCCCACACGCGCGGCGCTGCTCACCGGACGCAACCATCATCGCGTTGGCAACGGGACGATCACTGAACTTGGGAATGATTGGGACGGATATACCGGCAGGATTCCGAAGAGCAGCGCCACAGTCGCTGAGGTACTCAAGGATTACGGCTATAGCACCGCGGCTTTCGGCAAGTGGCACAACACGCCTGCTGAGGATACCACCGCCGCCGGTCCGTTCGATTATTGGCCTGCCGGCTACGGTTTCGAATATTTTTACGGCTTTCTGGCCGGTGAAGCGTCGCAGTACGAACCAATGCTCGTGCGCAACACCACCTATGTCGACCATCCCCACACGTCTGGCGGCCACAAGTATTATCATCTGAGCGAAGACCTCGCCGATGACGCCATTCGCTGGGTGCGTGAACACAAAGCCCTCGCGCCCGACAAGCCATTTTTCATGTATTGGGCGAGCGGTGCCTCCCACGGTCCGCATCAGGTCCCGAAGGAGTGGGCCGACAAGTATAGGGGCAAGTTCGACGACGGCTGGGACAAGCACCGCGAACGCGTCTTCCAGCGCGCCAAGAAAATGGGTTGGATTCCGCAGAATGCAAAGTTGACTCCTCGGCCTAATAGCCTTGCTTCCTGGGATTCGATCCCTGAAGACGAGAAGCCTTTCCAACGCCGACTAATGGAGGTGTATGCCGGATTTACCGAGCACGTGGATGTGCAGATCGGCCGGATCGTCGACGAGATCGACCGGTTGGGTTACGGCGAGAACACGCTGATTCTCTATATTTGGGGTGACAACGGGGCCTCCGCTGAAGGCCAGAACGGCACTATCAGCGAATTACTCGCGCAGAATGGTATTCCCAGCACAACGAAGCAGCACATCAAGGCGCTCGACGCCCTTGGCGGTCTCGACGTGCTGGGCTCGCCGAAAACCGACAACATGTATCACGCCGGTTGGGCCTGGGCCGGCAGCACGCCATACCAAGCAACCAAGCTTATTGCCTCGCACTTCGGTGGCACCCGCAATCCGCTGGCCGTCCGTTGGCCCACGAAGATCAAACCCGATGCTACGCCGCGTTCTCAATTCCTCCATGTCAACGACGTGGTTCCAACCATCTACGCCATTCTGGGCATCACCCCGCCACGCGTGGTCAACGGCATTCCGCAGGACCCGTTCGACGGGATCAGCTTTGCTAACACATTCAACGACGCCGACGCGAAGGTAGCGAAACACACGCAGTATTTCGACATCATGGGGAGCCGTGGCATTTATCATGACGGCTGGATGGCGTCCGCGTTTGGCCCGCGCGCGCCGTGGGTTGCCGGCATGCCGGACATGCGCAAATGGGCCCCCGACAAGGACAAGTGGGAGCTTTACGACCTGACCAAGGACTGGTCCCAGGCCGACGATCTTGCCAACGAGATGCCAGAGAAGCTTGCGGGCTTGAAAGACCGGTTTCTGATCGAGCTGACCAAGAACAAGGGCTTGCCCATTGGCGGTGCCCTATGGGTTCCCGCCTTACATCCTGAACTCAAACTGGCACCGCCCTACACATCGTGGACATTCCCGGGTGCAATCACGCGGATGCCTGAATTTGCGGCGCCGACACTCGGCAACAAAGATAACCTCGTCAGCCTTGATGTCGATGTGCCGGGCAACGCCAATGGTGTGCTCTACGCCCTCGGCGGCTTCTCCGGCGGACTCGCCTTGTACGTCAAGGATGGCGTGCTGTCCTACGAATACAATCTGTTTGAGATTCAGCGCACCCACATCAAGGCCAAGGGCAAGCTGCCCACTGGTAAGGCGAAGATCGAGGTCGAGACAAGCTACACCGAGCGCAAACCGGCGGGTCCGCTCAAGGTGGTGTTGAAAGTCAACGGCAAGGAGGCCGCCTCGGGTTTGGTGCCCGTCAGCGCACCGATCGGGTTTACTGCCAACGACGCCCTTGACTTCGGCATCGATCTTGGCTCGCCGGTGGGGATCGAGTACTACGACCAGGCTCCATTTAAGTTCAACGGCAAGATCGAGGGCGCGCTGGTGAAATACCTCGGTTCTGCCGCTGAGTTGAAAAAATAGGAACTGCAAACGCAAAGACCATTTCCCGTGGTGGACTAAACGAAGGGACGGCGCTCGGCCGCAACAGAAAACAGCTGGATGTAGGTGTTCATTCA
>QKEI01000118.1 GCA_003251795.1 Candidatus Muproteobacteria bacterium | reverse complement strand
GCGCGCAAACTCGATGAAGGCATGACCGTGTGCTTTCGGCCAAGGCGTAAACTCGATGGCCGTGACGACCTCATCCGCTTCGATCGCGGGCGTCATATAACCGGCAGGAAAATCGGCCATCTTCACGCTACGGTCACCGCGGCGGCTGCGGATATGGAGCGTGGCCTCATGCGCCGCCGCCACCGCTGGCAGTTCCGCTGCCGGGTCGAGATGGCAGAGACTACCACCGAGGGTTCCTCGATTACGCGTTTGCCGGTGGCCGACTTGCCGCAAGGCTTCGGTCATGAGCGGGCAACGCTCATGGATCAGAGAGGAAAGTTCCAGCTCGCGTTGCCGCGTCATGGCGCCGATCTCTATGCCTGCGCGGTTCTCACGAACATAAGAGAGCTCGGCGACCCGATTCAGATCGATCAGGTGGTCCGGAAACACGAATCGCATGCTCAACATCGGCATCAGCGACTGCCCCCCCGCGAGCAGTTTGGCGTTTTCCTGGGTGGCGAGCAGCTCGAGCACATCCGACAGGGAGCGAGGATCATGATAGCGAAACGGGGGCGGTTTCATGTGCCCCCACGATCGCCGCTATGGCAGCGACGCGCGCCGCCGCTGGGTGAAACAGTTGTCATTTCCATGGCTCTAATAACGCGGCGTGGCGGCCGGCGGTCCAACCGCCGACGAAACATTCCGCTAAATTGCCGCCTCCCAGATAGAGATGACCGAAAACGCCACCCAGTTCTCCGGCAGCGTACAGCCGCCCAATCGGTTGGCCGTAGCCGTCCATGATCTGCTGATGCACGTTATGCACCGGACCGCCGTGAGTGTTTTGGCACATCGGCCACACTTCAGCACAATAGAAAGGCGGCGTCGCGATCTTGACCATGGAGGGCGGGGGTCTTCCAAAGTCAGAGTCGATTCCGCTTTCACACAGCGAATTCCAGCGCTCAAGACTCGAGCGCAGCGCCGATTCGTCGACGCCGAGCTCGGTTGCCAACTGAGCGATCGTGTCGACGCGCGTGAGGATGCGCTGCTCGAGTTGCCTCAGCGTCTGCTCGCTGTATTCGAAACGCAGCGTACGATCATTGAACGTGGGCGCACAGAGCGGATAGGTCTGACGCCCGGCCTCATCGAGCACCAGAAAAGACGGGATACGCGGATAGCTCTGGGTCACCGGATCGAAAAGCGCCATCGGTCGTTGCGACGTATCTTGCATGTACGGCTGATACTCGTTCATGTAACGTCGCCCACGCTGATCCAAGAGAATCCACGGCACCTTAACGTCCTCACGCGGGGCCTGCCCGGGAATCCAGTCCGGCAAACGCTTCAGACGAATGCCGTACGGATAAGCCGGGTCCGGGTGCTTGAATCCGTAAGTGCCGTGATAGTGCCACATATGCCATAGCTCGGCGCCTACGTCCTGGGCCATGCGGATCCCATCGCCGCAGTTGCCGCGAAATGCCGCGCATAGCACCGGTTTTTCCTGCCAGTAGTAACGCTGCATTTCCTCGTTCGCCTCGAAACCACCACAGGCGAGAATCACACCTCGCTGTGCCTTGACCTGACGTACTCCCGTCTCGGTCTCGATGGTCAAGCCGCATACGCTTCCGGCCGTATCGGTAATGAGCCGGGTAGCGCTGGCTTGCAGCCAGACGGTTATTTTTCGGCACGCAATGTTGTCTTCCAGCACCTTGAACAGGCGCACGCCAGCGGCACGGTGAATGGGCAGGTAACTGCTGACGTAAGGGTAGCGCGCGGCGGGATCGAACTCCGGCACGCTGCCGATACTCATGTAACGAAAGGTGTCTGCTCCGGGCAACGGGTAGTTACCACGCGCCCGGCGGCTCTCGACCGTGGCGCGGCTGACGCTCGCCAGACGCTCGAAGTAGACCGGCACTTGGGTCATACCTTCGGCCAAGGCGCGCAACAACTCATCGGGGGTGGTACCCGCGTTGGTCGCGCGCAAATAGCTGAAAGCCTCATGCGCATCGTCCGCCACCCGCACGTTACCACCCGAACAGATGGAGATGCCGCCCGCATCCGGCATCTTTTCCACCAACAGTACTGTACTCCCGGCATCGCTCGCTTCGATAGCGGCAGTAGCACCGGCGTAGCCGAAGCCCACGACCACGACATCATATGCGTCGTCCCAGCGTGAGGGGATGCCGTTCCTACGAGCGCCCTGATTCATGCCTCGGCTAAGGTGAGTGCAGACCTGTCGTTGACCGATGTAATGACGACCGCGGCAGCGGTTGGTCGTTGCAGAAAGAGCATGGCTCAACCATCAAACAGACATCAAATTCAAAATATATATGGAATACATAGGGACATTCTATGCTCCTGCGCCCCTCGATGCCCCCATAGCCTGCCCCTATGGCAGCCATCTGAATTTTGAACTTGTTCGATAGGGTACGTCATTGGTTAAATGGATTCGTGAGGCAATGTTGCAGCTGGGTCACCGGCAGCCGCCTCGAGGAGAAACGCGAATAAGGCCCACCCCGTCTTGATCGGCCACCTGACGAAGATTTCGAGATTGGCCGGAAACCGCTTTGGAGGAGCACGACATGATTACTACACATAAATTCAGCGCCGTTGCACGTCGCTGGCTGTCGACCGCGGTCGTGGCATTGGCGACGACGGGCACTGCGCTCGCTGACAACATCACCATTACAGCCGGTTCGCCTGGTGGCGGTTATTTCAAGGCCGCTGCAGCCTATGCAGAGTACATCAAGAAGGATATCCCCGGCACCTCAGTAACCGTGATCCCGGGCGGAGGTTGGGCCAATGTCGAGCGACTGGACGCCAACCTTGCCGACATCGCCGTGCTCGAGAACGCGCTGGCCAGTATGGCCTACGAAGGCACTGGCCCCCAGGGCAAGAAGTACAACTTCCGCATGATGGCCGCCATTCGCGAGCCCGGCGCCGCGCAAGCGGTGATCCTGGAATCGACCGGCATCAAGACGTTCGAGGACATCAAGGCAAAGAAATATCCGATTAAGATCGCCATGTTCGAGCGCCACCAGCTAGCGACTGCACAAGCACTCGCGGTGCTCGAGGCCTACGGTCTCACACAGGAGCAAATCAACGCCTGGGGCGGCAAGGTGATCTTCACGTCCATCGGCGAAGGCGTGCGCATGATGATGGATGGCCTGGCCGATATGTGGTTCACTGGCGGCTCCTACTTCCCGCATTCCAAGTACATCGAACTCGGATCGAAAAAAGCCTTCCGATTGTTACCAATCAGCAAGGACGTCGCCCAGCAAGTTGCCAAGCGTTTCGGTCAGGAGATCATGGAAGTTCCCGCCGGCGTCTATGCCAATAACAACGGTCAAAACGTGGCGTATTGGTCTCCCGCCACCATTCTCACCCTTGGCGTGAGGACCGGCTTGTCCGACGACATGGTGTACCAGATGACCAAGGCGCTGGCGAATCATAAGGAGGAATTCTGGAAGGTGCACAAGATGCACAAATACTATCGACCCCAGGTCGCCTGGCAGAATGTCGGTAGTGCGCCGCTGCATCCCGGCGCCGTCAAGTACTACAAGGAAATGGGCTACATGAAATAAACGCGGCTCCCAAGACCCCCGCTGCTCCGCCTCGGCAGCGGCGGGGGCGGAAGCAACGTCTTTGGTGCCCGCCATGTCCCAGTTCACCACTTACCTCATCCGACTGATTGCGGTCGGCATGGCGTCGTTTCACGTCTACACGGCCTATTTCGGCACCTTCTATCCCTACGTGCAGCGCTCGGTCCCGGTCATGCTGTCGCTGATCCTGGCGTTCCTGAGCATCCGCGCCAGCAAGTCTCTAGCCCTGCAAAACAGAGTCCCATGGTATGACTGGGGGCTGGCGTTACTGTCGATCCCCGTCATCGGCTACATCACCTATTACAGCGATTACCTGGCCAACCGTTGGCCGATGACACCGACCTATGCGATGACCAACGTGGAGCTGCTGTTTGCGGTGCTTACTATTCTGCTCATCTTAGAGGCGACGCGTCGAGTGCTGGGATGGCTGCTCGTGATCGTCGCGGCGTGCGCGCTGGCTTACATCTACTTCGGCGAGTACATACCGTTCCTGATGTTGCGCCACCGGCCATTCACGTTCGCGCACATGCTCGACTACCTATATCTCACCGACAATGGCGTTTGGGGCGTGGCTCTGGGTGTGGCCGCCACATACATTGTATTGTTCGTCATTTTCGGCGCCTTCGCGGAGAAGGCGGGTGTCTCCCAGTTCTTTATCGATTTCGCCAATAGCATCGCCGGCCATACCAAGGGCGGCCCGGCCAAGGTGGCAGTTGTTTCCTCAGCGTTGATCGGTTCCGTCACCGGGTCAACAGTAGCCAACGTCTACACGACGGGCCAGTTCACGATTCCGATGATGATTCGACTCGGTTACAAGCGCAGCGTGTCTGGTGCGATCGAGGCGCTGGCCTCCAACGGCGGCCAGATCATGCCGCCGATTCTCGGCGCGGCCGCCTTCATTCTCGCAGCCTACAGCGGCGTGCCCTATGTCAAGGTGGCGCTGGCCAGCCTGATTCCAGCGTTGCTGTATTTCGGCGGCCTGCTTTGGTACATCCACCTGGAGGCGCACAAGACCGGACTGGTCGGCATTCCGCGTAACGAGCGTCCGGCGCTGGGCAAGGTATTGCGCAAGGGCGGGCACCTGTTTTCGCCGCTGATCGCCTTGATTGCCGCTCTCGCTTATGGTCTGTCGCCTATGCGAGCGGCGTTCTTCGGTATTGTCTTCACCGTGCTGATCAGTTGGTTGCGCAAGGAGACCCGCCTCGGTCCGAGACAGATCCTCGAGGCGTTGGAGGCAGGCGCCATGAGCTCGATCATGATCATCATCACGTGCGCAGCCGTCGGCTTTGTGATCGGCGGTTTTCTCATTACCGGGCTCGGTTTGAACGTGAGCAGCGCCATTATCACGCTGTCCGGAGGCAATTTCATGGCCAGCCTGCTGTTGATCGGGCTGGCCTGTATTGTGCTCGGCATGGGCATGAATACGGTTGCGGCTTTTGTGTTGGTTTCGGTCGTCGGCACACCGGCACTACTCGCACAGGGAGTCGATGAGCTGGTGGCATACATGTTCGTCTTCTATTTCGCATTGTTGTCCCACATCACGCCGCCAGTGTGTCTGGCGATTTTTGCCGGCGCCCAGATTGCAGGGGCTAACGTCTGGGAAACCGCGTTCGTGGGAGTCAAGATGAGCGCGGTGCCCTATGTACTTCCTTTTCTCGTCGTGTTTGCCCCTTCGCTACTGCTGACCGGCTCACCGCATGTCATTGCTCTAGACACATTCACCACCGCCATCGGTTTTCTTCTCATCATCTCTGGCATCCAGGGATGGGCGCTCTACCGACTGAGTTGGACCGGCCAATTCTTGTTTTTTATGGCTGGTGCTTGTTTTATCTGGCCCATGTTGACAGTCAAAGGTATTGGCGCAGTGCTCGCCATAGTGTTGCTGGCTGCACAGCTGTTGCAGCGTAGACGCGAGAGCGCTAGGGTGGCTTCGCGTTAGGGGTGAGTGTCTCCTGACTGCGCATGAGGAAGCGAGCATTAAAAGAAAGCTTACGTTAACTCTCGCGCTTGATCGGCTCGATCGGCACATTCCGTTCTTCATGGATGCGGTGCAGCCGCCGAGCGGGGTTGAGTTGAGGCCCCTCGAGGTCGGCCTCGGCGAGACCTCGCGTTATCGCGATGGCACAGACCGACATGGCCGCATGTTTCGCGACCGCGAGTTCGATGTGTGCGAGCAGTCGTTGTCCTCCTACATCATCGCCAAGAGCCGCGGGGATGAGACACTAACGGCGTGCCCAGTGTTCCCGCGGCGCCTGTTCAGCCAGAACTGCATGTTCGTAAATGTCGACGCAGGGATTGAGCGACCGGCGGATCTTATCGGGAAACGGGTCGGCATTAACTCGTTTCAGACGACTCTCTGTGTATTAGCCAAAGGGGACCTTAAGTACGAATACGGTGTACCTTGGGAAGACATCCACTGGTTCGTGCAGCGCCGCGAGGAACTGCCCTGGGAGAAGGCCGACGGGATCTCGGTGCAGCCCATCCCAGAAGGCGAGGATGCTGGTCAAATGTTGGTCGATGGTGAGCTCGATGCGATGTTTCACCCGTCACCACCGCCGCTGGTGCTATCACGAACAGACCGGATCCGGCGCCTGTTTGCTGACGCAAAGAGCGAGTCGATTCGCTACTTCAAGAAACACGGCTACTGCCCGATCATGCACCTGCTGGTATTTCCACAAGAACTCGTGAAGCGCGAACCTTGGCTGCCAGAGGCGACGCTCAAGATGTGGGAACAGGCCAAGAGAGCGACAGAACGATACTACGAGGACCCAGGCTATTCGCTGCTGTTGTTCGCCCGCAATGAGCTGGAGGCGCAGCGTGACATCTTGCACGCTGACCCGTGGCCTTCGGGACTGTCAGCCAACAGGGCGAATCTGGAGATGTTTATTAAGTATGTCGCCGACCAGAAACTGATCGATCAACCGCTTCCGGTGGAACAGCTGTTCCACGCATCCATGCTGCAAAGCTGAGCTGCGGCTGGCCACTCAGAATCGTTATAGCGCAACCGTTGATCCCAGGCCCCGTTTGAGCGCATTGCGCAAGGCGATGCGCCCGGCAACAACATCTTGTACGGCCACACCCACGGATTTGAAAAAGGTGATCTGTCGAGTATCACTGCGGCCCGACTTCAGTCCAGCTACTATCTCTCCAAGTTCAGCATGGATATGATCGGAGGCGATTAGTCCCGTTTGCAGCGGTATGATGAGATCGCCTGCCTCGGCCCCCGCGGCCTCACGCGAATCCACCACCACCAAGGCGCGGCGTACGGTATCGGCGTCGATCTCTTGCATGTTCGGCGCATACGATCCCACGCCGTTGATGTGGGCCCCTGGTTTTAAGCACGCGCCGTTGAATACCGGCTCGGTTGCCGTCGTTGCCGCGCAAATAATGTCGGCGTCGCGCACAGCCGTATCAGCATCGGCCACGGCCCGCACCAGCGCGGGTATGGGATCCGCGCCGCGCATTTCCTCAGCAAAGGCCGCGGCATGCGTCGGGTTTGGACTATAGACTCGTACTTCGGCAATGCGGCGCACAGTGCAAACTGCCTCCAACTGCGTCCGGGCTTGCACGCCACTACCGATAATCGCCGCTACCGCGGCATCGGGGGAGGCCAGCAAATCGGTCGCTGCACCGCTGCCCGCTCCCGTTCGTAT
>QKEI01000251.1 GCA_003251795.1 Candidatus Muproteobacteria bacterium | reverse complement strand
TCAGTTTCATCTTGAAACTTGGGTACGATCATCAGGAAAAAGCTCGACGGCGTGTTGATGCCGGCGGTTAACCCTACCGTCATCAGGCCGGCCTCGATCACGCGCGCCGTGGGATTGGCAACGCCGGCGATCATGGTCTGCGCATCTCCGGTCTTCACCATCATGCCGCCGTAGTACAAGTGCTTGCGCAACAGGCGCTGCGCCACTTTGATATTGGCGTTTGGTCGGGCTATCAAGTAACTCTGCGCGTAGGCCCCGAGCTTGTCACTGTGTTCGGGGTCAATGGTAGCGATTCCGTCGAGCGATATGCCTGCTCGAGACGCGCTATCCTCGAGTTCCTCCGGCTTGCCTAGGAGAATCGGTCGCGCGATGCCATCTTCGAGTAGGCGGTGCGCCGCCCGCATGATGCGCTCATCGTTACCTTCCGGTAGCACCAGCGTACGCGGTTGTCTTCGCGCTCTCTCTATGAACGTTTGGATAATGTCCATACTTCGGGAGACCTTAACAAGGAGGACAGACACGAAGCCTAACCTCGCTTATGCAGTCTGTAAATCTAGCGACCCTTGTGCTTGTAATAATTCTCTATTCGTTCGTAAATAGGTTTCATGTTGATTTGATAGAAGTCCAATCCACCTTTGCGCAGTTCGAATTCTTCGATCACACCAGGGGCATATTGAAGCCAAAACTCGCGATGACGTTCGGGGAACTGCAACTCTGGTAACCCTTGGCGCTCCGGGACAAAGTAGCACGGGCGTACCATCCTGTACTCGTAGCTGTGCAAGCCTTCGCTATCGGTGAGCTGATTGATACGCAACAGGCCGGGATATAACAGCGCACCGAAGGCCGTGCCGGTAAGAACTGCAACGACAACACTTTCGGCGATAGGTACCTCTGCCCTGCGCATGAGCCAAACAGCGATTGCGCTTACAGTGAGACCGCCCAGAACGTAAACACCGTAAGGTGGTTGGGCTACGTAGCTCTCGGGGTTCAATATCAAGGCATCGATGAAGGCGTAGGCCAACGATACGAAGAAGAGCGCAACGAACGTCAGCGCGATCGGGTTGCTCTCCAGTGCGTACGGTTTGATCTTGCTTAGATCGGGCGACTCGATCTTCAGGTGTGTGTGCGTCTGGATGAACCGGATGACCGCACTGTCCTTTACGCGGGCGATGACTTCCGCCGGTTTTGGCCGACCCAGCTGCAGCTCTTTCTTCAACGGCGGCGGCTGGTAGGTCGCCGCATCCACCCACATGTAGGGTCGGAGAGAACGTTCCTGCAAGCCTGTGCGGAGTATCAGCGTCACCAGCTCCGGTCGCCCGACGTATGTTTTCCTCTTAAATTCGACCCGCTGGATCTGGCTCCACTGCAACGACCAGCCCGGGTGCAGGAACTGTAAGACGTTAGGTAGGGGAGAAACGTAGCTGATCCCGAGCTCGTCTAACTTGAGCCGCTCCCAGCGTCGGGCCAGCACAATGTAGAAGATCTGCACTACGGAGCCTAGTATTGCGAAGGCGAAGACGAAGAGCTGGGTGTAGTCTTCTTGCAGTTTGCTGAGTGACTTGGTGAGTAGCGCATGCCAATCGATCGGCTCGCCGCTTTTCGCGGCGGTTAGATAGAGAAACATAATAGCGATGCCGAACAACAACAGCAGGGCGGCGGTCACGAACAACAAGCCAATGCGTTGTGAACGGTGGCCGATAGTAGCGCGGCTTTGCAGGACGAGCTGCGTAGGCGTATTACTCTGCATGAGAAAATCCGGGGCCAGCAATGTCGCTGGTTCACGCGACACTTCTAATTATAGAAGGTCTCAGGGACACGTGAGTCGTGAACCGTGAGTCGTCAGCCTGAGGCGGTAATTTGGTGACTGGTGATTCGTGATTGCTGACTCGTAGCCGACTCACTCGGATGTCAACTTGCTCGGCCCAGTTTCCTGAGTCTTGGCTTTGTATCTCAGATCGAACGCGTACTTCAGAAGTAGACACACAAAAGCGATGCTCCACAGCACGAGGAGCGAATACACCATGAAATAGGCTGCTGCAATCGGCTTCCCTGAGACGAGGCTATATACCAACAGCGTCACGCCCGGCGGGAAGAACACACCGTGGCCGCTCACGAGTGCGCCTGGGGCTAACGTGAGCGCCACCGGCGCGGCCCGCACAAGGGCCTTGATACCGACAGGCAGACGCCGTGTACCGTACCAGATGAGCACACAAACAATGGATCCGAATAGAATCTGCAACGACCAGTACATGGCAAGCTATCTCACACGCATCGATCACATGCGTAGACAACATTCCGTTTAGAGTCCTCACCGCCGAGTTCCAAGGGATCCATATGATCTAAGTGCGAACGACCACTTCTATTTAACCGCACCGTTTGCAATTTCCTGTGTGCTTACTGCTCGACATCTTCTGGTGAACCCTAGCTGGACATAGACGCATCTTGTTGCCAGTGCCACCATTGCGGTCAACTGGCACCAGCAGACTGCGCGATCTTCATGGCGTCGATGGCGATGACCAACTCCTCGTCCGTGGGGATGGTCCAGACTTGCACGGTGCTGTCCCGGGCGGAAATTCGCATCTCTTTGCCGATCGCTTCGCGATTGGCAGCGTCGTCGAGGCGAATGCCGAGGTTCTCCAGGCCGCTGCAGATCTGCGCGCGAATCTCGGGGCTGTGCTCGCCGATACCGGCTGCGAAAACGATTGCATCACAACCGTTGAGGACGGCGATATAGTAGCCAAGGTACGCCTTAACGCGATAGCAATAAACATCGATCGCCTCGCGGCAGCGCATGTCTCCCGCGGCGGCCTCGGTCAACACATCACGCATGTCCGATGCATAGCCACTCAGACCCAACAATCCACTGTGTCTGTTCAACAACGCGTGCACTTCGCTGAGTGACAGCTCTTCTTTTTCGACAAGATCGAAGACGATCGACGGATCAATATCACCAGAACGGGTGCCCATAACCAGGCCGGCCAGAGGCGTCAGGCCCATCGACGTGTCGATAGAGCGACCGTTGAGGATGGCCGCCATCGACGCGCCGTTTCCGAGATGGCAGGTGATGACGCGGGATGAGGTCTTGTCGACATTACTAATCTGGTACAGACGCCGGCTGACATAGTAATGACTCGTCCCATGAAACCCATAGCGGCGGATTTTATGGCGACGATATAAACGAATCGGCAAGGCGTAGAGATAGGCGTGCGGTGGTAACGTCTGGTGGAAGGCGGTATCGAACACCGCTACGTGCGGCACATCGGGCAAAGCCCGGCGTGCGGCCTCGATGCCTTTGAGGTTCGCCGGGTTGTGTAGTGGCGCGAGATCAAAGGCATCACTGATTGCCTCGAGCACATTGCTGTCGATGAGCACAGACTCGGTCAGCGTCTCGCCACCGTGGACCACGCGATGACCAACGGCGCTGATTTCATTGACGTCGCCGATCACGGGATTGGACCCATTGAGCAGCAGATCGAGTACGTATTTCATTGCTTCGGCGTGATCGCCGGCGGTCAGGCTACGCCGCTGCTTCTTTTCGCCGCTCACCTCAATGGTGGCAATCGATGAAACGGCGCCAATGCGCTCGATGACGCCGCCGGCGCGTCGCACGCGCCGTTTCGCATCGATCAGCTGAAACTTAAGCGATGAGCTGCCGCAATTGATGACAAGGACTAACATGTACTGTCGCCACGCAGTTGGGGAAAACCAATGGCACGCGCTAGTATAGCGGCTATTACATACTGGGTAACGCTGGTATCTGCAAAGAGGCTGGAACAGCGATGACATCAGCGACAGTCGACTACATTATCATCGGCGCCGGTTCGGCCGGTTGCGTATTGGCTAACCGTTTGAGCGCGGAGGGCAGATACAGTGTGCTGCTGTTTGAGGCCGGGCCGAAGGATGACTATCTGTGGATCCATATCCCGATTGGTTACGCGAAAACTATGTTCAATCCCAGGTACAACTGGTGTTTTTACACCGAAGCGGATGCCGGCATGAACAATCGCAAGATTTACTGGCCGCGCGGCAAGGTGCTCGGCGGCTCGAGTGCGATCAACGGACTCATATTCGTGCGTGGCCAACGCGAGGACTATGAGCACTGGGCGCAGTTGGGCAATCCCGGTTGGGCTTGGGATGATGTGTTGCCGTACTTCATCAGGTCGGAGCGCAATCAGCGTGGCGCAAGCGCTCTGCACGGTGCGGCAGGGGAGCTCGGCGTGTCCGACGTGGGCGAGCCGCACGAGCTGGCCGAAGCGTTCATCGCCGCCGCCACGCAGGCGGGCATTCCCCGCAACGATGACTTCAATGGACGCACACAAGAGGGTGTCGGCTATTATCAGTTGACGACCTGGCGCGGTTGGCGCTGCAGCACGGCCGTCGCTTATCTCAAGCCGGCGCGCAAGCGCTCGAATTTGCGCGTGGAGACCGAAGCACTGGCGACGCGCGTTTTGTTCGAAGGCAAACGCGCCGTGGGTATTGCTTACAGGCAAGCGGGAAAGGAACACCAGGCACACGCGAAACGCGAGGTGTTGCTCTGCGCCGGCGCGTTGCAGTCTCCGCAGCTTTTGCAGTTGTCGGGGGTAGGCGATGTCGAGTTTCTAAAAGAGCGCGGCGTTAGCGTGCTACATCACCTACCAGCCGTCGGCCGCAATCTGCAGGATCATTTGCAAGTGCGGGTGATTCACCGCTGTGCCAAGCCCATTACCACCAACGACGATATGAAGAGTCTGATCCGCAAGATGCGCATGGGTTTGAGGTTTCTACTTTGGCGCAGCGGTCCGCTGGCGATCGGCATCAACCAGGCAGGGGCATTCGTGCGCACGCACGCGGACGTTGCCACACCCGATATCCAATTTCACTTTGCGGCATTGTCCGCCGACATGCCTGGTGCACCACTGCACGATTTCTCCGGCTTTACCTCTTCGGTATGCCAGCTGCGGCCGCACAGCCGTGGCACGGTTATGATCAAGTCGACAGATCCGCTTGAGCCGCCGGCGATGCAGCCCAACTATCTATCGGCGGAAATCGACAAACAAACAGTGATTGCAGGGCTCAGGGTCGCGCGCAAGATTGCCGGCTCACCTGCCTTGCAGCGCTACATTGTCGACGAGTACATGCCAGGCAAGGACGCGCAATCGGACGAGGCCTTGTTGGAGTTCGCACGTAACACCGGCGTGACCATCTTCCACCCCAGCGGCACCTGCAAGATGGGGTCGGATGCGGGTGCGGTAGTGGACGCACGTTTGCGCGTGCACGGCCTGGCGGGTTTGCGTGTGGTCGATTGCTCGATCATGCCGACACTCACCTCGGGCAACACGCACGCTCCTGTGGTCATGATTGCGGAGAAAGCGGCGGACATGATATTGCAGGATGCACATTGATAAAGCGTGATGATCCGCGGGCGCTACCCAATAGCGGGTGTCGAGCACTAGGAGTAGAGAAGAGTCCTTACCAGGCCGGCAACCGAAAGCACTGCCAGGAACAAGAGTACGAAACGCCGGAAGGTTTCCGGCTCTGTGCGTATGAAACGGCGATTTCCGAGCGCGATGCCGACGAACACTACTGGCAACAGGAGCAGCGTGCGCATGAGCAGACTGGCGGTAATCAGGCCATAACCGCTCGCGAAGGTGATGCCTAACACATGAGTTCCGGACAAAAATGCAATGACAGAGGCGCGCGCAACGGCGACGCTTGTGGGGGAGGAGAAGTACAACAGGATCGCCGGTGGCCCAGCAATACCGGTGGCGCCGTTCAGCAGCCCGCTGAGGAGACCTGTCAAAAAGGTTGGCCCAGGTGCGGGAATGCGTGTTAACTTGAATCCCCGCCAGAGCAGGGCGGTGGTGGCCAGGATCACCGTGTAGATGGCAATACGCATAGGCGTTGCTGGTAAGGTCGCCAACAGATAGAGCCCAGGCGGTGTGGCGATGAGGGTCCCGAGCAGCAACCAGCGCAGCGAACGCCAGTGCGCTTGCTTCCATACCTTGGGTAGCAAATGCACGCTCGCCGCGACATCGAGCATAAAGACGGTGGGGATCACTTGCACGGGTGGCAGTATGAGCGATAGGCCGCTGATCCACAGCAACGCCGAGCCGAAGCCGCTGTAGCCGCGCACGTAGGCGCCAGCAAGCACCACGATTACCATGAAGATCAGCTCGGCGAGCTGCACGGCTCAAGGCTCGATGGATGTGCGCGCCCGCGCGACCGAGGGTTGGTGACAGGATGCCCCTGATGTTTTTCAGGGGCATCCTGCACCACGGGCCACTCCCCTTACTGCTAATTAACCGTGTAGTCCTTGTACTTCTGTAGCAATCTGACCGGCTTCTTCAGTGCATCGCGGCGGAACGGATCGCCAAGCTCTCGCGTGACCATGATTTCGAGAATTGTGGTCTTGCCGGCCTTCTGATCTGCACAGGCCTTCTGCAGCGCCGGCCCGACGTCCGCGAGCTTATCCACCGTTACCCCTTGGGCGCCCATGGCAATGGCGATCTGTGCGAAGCTGGGGTTATCGAGATTCACACCTTCGAAACGCCGGCCGTAGAAATCGACCTGGTTCTTCTTCTCCGCGCCCCATTGTTTATTGTTGAACACAACTGGTGTCACCGGTATGCGCTCGCGCACGCACGTCAGGATCTCGCCCATGCTCATGGCCCAGGCGCCGTCACCGACGTAGGCCACTGCCGGGCGATCCGGTGCGGCGACCTTGGCGCCGATAATCGCCGGAAACGCATAGCCGCAGTTACCGAAGCTCATGGCGGCGAAGAAACTGTTGGGCCTGTTGAAACGCAGATAACTGTTCGATACCGAGCAGATATTGCCGATATCGGTCGATATCATGGCATTTGCCGGCATGGCCTTCTCAAGCTCACGCAACACCTGGCGCGGGTGTAACAGCTTCGGTTCTTCCTTAATGACCTTCTGGCTCCACTCATCTTGCTCTTGCGTCCAGTCGTTAAGCTCTGTTTCCCAGGCATCCTTCTGGCTCTTAATCTCGGCGAGACGCTTATCCTTGTTTTGCTCGCAGGTGAGCTTCTTGCCTTGCAGGCGGGCGAGGATTGCCGTGGCCGCGGCCTTGGCATCCCCGCAGATACCAACAGCGATCGGTCTTACCAGCCCCAGCATCTTGTGATCGGCATCCACTTGGATAATCTTGGCGCCTTTCGGCCAGTAATCGATCTCGTACTGGGGCAGCGTGCCGAAAGGGCCCAGGCGCGTACCGAGCGCCAGCACCACGTCGGCCTGCTGGATCAGCTTCATGCCGGCCTTTGAACCTTGGTAGCCGAGCGGGCCGCACCACAGCGGATGGTTCGCGGGGAACGAATCGTTGTGCAGATAGCTATTCACCACGGGTGCGCTCAATCGTTCTGCCAACGCTACGCATTGTTCTACGCCGTTGGCCATAATCACGCCACCGCCGGACAGTATCACCGGAAACTTGGCGCTGGCCAACAGCTCCGCCGCCGCATTAAGGCTCTGCTCGCCACCGGCGCCGCGCTCTACTTGGCGCGGCTGCGGAATCTCGATGTCCATCTCGCCATAGAAAAAATCCCGCGGAATATTCAGCTGTGCCGGGCCGCGTTCGGCCATCGCCAGGTCGAAACAGCGGGCGGTGATTTCGGCCATGCGCTTGGCGCCGTTGACGTGTCCCTGAAACTTGGTGATCTTGGAGAATATCGGCATCTGCTCGGTTTCCTGGAAACCCCCCAAACCGATTGTCGTCGAGCCGGTCTCCGGTGTAATGGCAACTACCGGGCTGTGTGCCCAATAAGCGGCGGCAATGGCGGTTACAAAGTTGGTGATGCCGGGACCGTTCTGGCCTATGCATACGCCGTGTTTGCCGCTGACGCGCGAGTAACCGTCTGCCATGTGCGCGGCGCCTTGCTCGTGCACCACAGGAATAAAACGGATGCCTGCCGGCGGAAACAGATCGAGCGCGTCCATGTAGGCGGATCCGACGATTCCGAAAACGTCTTTCACGCCGTGGGCCGCAAGGGTTTCGACAAACGCCTCACTCGATGTCATGCGTGTCATAGCATCAATCCTCTCTGATAAGTTCATCCGAAACTGAAGTCAACGATCAAGCGCCCAGTGCATCGAGCGGATCGCGGTAAGGGTAGCCGAGCGCCTCGGACACCCCATGGCACGTGATATTACCCCGGTGCACGTTGAGCCCGGCGCGCAGATAGGGGTCCTCCTGCAATGCACGCTTGTAGCCCTTATCCGCTAGCGCCAACACGTAAGGTAGCGTTACGTTGTTGAGCGCAAATGTAGATGTGCGAGGCACGCCACCTGGCATGTTGGCGACACAGTAATGGATTACGTCGTCCACGACATAGGTTGGCTCCGCGTGTGTCGTCGGTCGCGATGTTTCAAAACACCCGCCTTGGTCGATGGCCACGTCAACGACCACTGCGCCCGGTTTCATGCGCTTGATCAACTCTGCTGAAACCAGCTTCGGTGTCGCCGCGCCGGGGATGAGCACGCCGCCAATGACGAGATCGGCTTCCAACACGTGTTTCTCGACCGCGTCGCGCGTTGAAAACACGGTGTTCAGCGGCCTGCCGAACTGCCGCCACAACACCTTAAGTGCCTCGGTCGAACGGTCCAACACCCAAACATCGGCTCCCATGCCAAGCGCTATGTGAATGGCGTGCGTGCCGACCACACCACCGCCAAGCACGACAACCTTGGCGGGGTCCACACCGGGCACGCCGCCAAGCAAGATGCCGAGTCCGCCGTGAGTCTTCTCGAGACAATAGGCGCCTGCCTGCACGGACATACGGCCGGCAACCTCGGACATCGGTGCGAGCAGCGGCAAGCCCCCGTGTGGGGAAGTCACGGTTTCGTAGGCGATAGCTGTGACGCCACTCTTGACCAGATCCTCGGTCTGCTTTGGGTCAGGGGCCAGGTGCAAGTAGGTGAAGAGCACTTGGCCTTCACGCAGGCGGCTGCGTTCCTGCGCTTGCGGTTCCTTGACCTTAACGATCATCTCCGCCTGCTCGAACACTTGCCCGGCGTCGGCGGCGATAGTAGCGCCGGCAGCTTCATAGTCAGCGTCGCTGCAACCGATGCCGATCCCGGCATTGTGTTCGACCACGATGCTATGACCGTGGTGCGCGACCTCACGAACGCTTGAAGGCACCAGACCGACGCGATACTCGTGTACCTTTATTTCCTTGGGAACGCCGACCAACATGACTGTCTTCTCCGAAAAGAGCGCCCTGTTAGGCGCTGCCAAGCGAGTAATCTAGAATTCCGTCAGTGCCTCGGGTAGTGCCAGTCACCACATTTTGCCTGTGCCAGCGGCGTGGCCTGGCAACGGCCGGCGTTACGTTCAGCTGGACGTCCGGGCAAGTGTGTGGACTAGCTCTGCGAGCTGACAGATACCCGGCTCAATGCGGTCGACCGATATCGATGAAAAGCCCAGCCGAAAATAATTGAGCGGTGGATTGTCGGCCATGAAATGTACGTGGCCAGGCTCGATCAGGATACCGTGGCGCAACGCCTGCTGTTGCAATTGCTGGGCGTCGACCTTCTCGGGGCCCTTCACCCAGTAAGAGGTGCCACCAAAGGTCGGAACGCGGGCGGAGTCGGGCAAATGGCGGGCTAGTGCGGCCCCCATCACTTGCCAGCGGTCCTTGTACGCGTGGCTCAGGCGGCGCACGAGGGAGTCGTGATGGCCGCGCGCCAGAAAAAGTGCCACCGCGCGCTGGTTATTGGCGGGCGGATGGCGCAACATCAGGCGGCGCAGCGCGCGTGCCTCGCGGATGAGCTCCGCCGGTCCCACCATGTAACCCAGGCGCAATCCCGGCGCCAGTGTTTTCGACAGACTGCCTACATAGATGACGCAATCGCTCTCATCGAGACTCTTCAGGGCTGGAGTTGGATCGCCGACGTAGTTGGTTTCGCTTTCGTAGTCATCCTCGATAATGATGAAATCGCGTTCGGCCGCATAGCGCAGCAGCTCGCGGCGACGCTGCAAGGGCAGCGTCACGGTAGATGGCGCCTGATGACTCGGCGTCACATAGATGTAATCACACGCGGCGAGCCCCCCCTCGAGCATGAGCCCGGCATGGTCTATGGGCAGCGCCTGCAACCTGGATGTCTTGATCTCGAAGATATTGCGTGCATCGGGATAACCGGGGTCCTCGATGCCGACAGTGGTGTCAGCGCTCATCAGCAAACTGGCAATGATGTAAAGCGCTTGCTGGGCGCCTACGGTGATTAGAATTTCCTCCGGTGCTGCCCATACGCCGCGGCGCGGCAACACACGCGTGTGAATCTGCTCGATCAGCAGAGGGTCGTCGCTGTCGATGCTATCGCGCGCCCACTCGCGAATTGCGGTAATGCTTAACGCCTCGCGCGCGCATTCGCGCCAATCAGCAATCGGAAACAATGCCAGGTCAAACTGGCCGTAGATGAAGGGATAAGGGTATTGCTGCCAATCGCGCGGCTTGACTATGTTGCGCTGCGCCGAGGGTTTGAGCTTGAGACGCCGGTGCCAGTCGAGTCCTGTTGTACCGCGCGCTTTCTCCTGCTGTTGCCCGGGGACACGCCCGTCGAGGATGTCATTGTTCACGTAATAACCGCTGCGCTCGCGGGCGATCAGGTAACCCTCGTCGACCAGCTGCTGGTAGGCCAATACGACCGTGTTTCGAGCCACGCCCAACTGGATCGCGAGCTTGCGACAAGATGGTAGCGGACTGCCTGCTGGCATGTGACCACCGAGGATGGCCGAGACGAACATTTCCCGGATTTGTCCCTGCAAGCTCGAGTGACTATTAGGGGGAAGATGTAACAGCTGGTCCCGCATAGTGGCTGGTATAACGTGACTGGGGCAACTGGCTCTACACCGCCAGGGTCTATCGAGTCTATTGTAATCCGGTCAACGGTCAAGCCCCGATCGCTGTAAACTGAGGATTCTTCAAGGAGTACGCATGAACCCAACTACTGGAACGCTGGAAAACTACTGGATGCCGTTTACCGCGAATCGGGATTTCAAGGCCGATCCGCGGTTGTTTGTGCAGGCGGAGGGCATGTACTACCGCAACCGCGAGGGTAAGAAGGTCCTCGACGGCTCTTCCGGACTTTTTTGTTGCGCTGCAGGACACGGGCGACCGGAAATCGCCGAAGCGGTAGGCAAACAACTCCGGCAGCTCGATTATTGTGCGCCGTTTCAATCGGCACACCCGCTCGGGTTCGAGCTGGCGCGGCGCGTGGCGGCGCTGACACCGGGCGATCTCGATTACATCTTTTTCGGCAACTCCGGATCCGAGGCAGTAGATACAGCAATCAAGATCGCGCTCGCCTACCATCGGGTGCGCGGCGAGGGACAGCGCATGCGCTTTGTTTCGCGCGAACGCGCCTACCACGGTGTCAACATCGGCGGCACTTCGTTGAGCGGCCTGGTGAAGAACCGAGAGGCATTCGGCGCGGGACTCACCGGCGTGGTGCATATGCGTCATACCTGGTTACCGGAAAACCGTTTCAGCAAGGGTCAGCCAGATAGCGGCGCGGAGCTTGCCGAGGACCTGCAGCGCATCGTCGGACTATACGGGGCCGATACTATTGCCGCCTGTTTCGTAGAACCGATCGCTGGCTCCACGGGCATCCTGGTACCGCCGAAAGGTTATCTCGAGCGCCTGCGTGAGATCTGTAATGCGCATGGCATCTTGTTGGTTTTCGATGAGGTAATCTGCGGTTTCGGGCGCACCGGCAAGGCGTTTGGCGCGCAAAGCTTCGGTGTCACCCCTGACGTGATTACCATGGCGAAAGCGCTGACTAACGGCGCGCAACCGATGGCCGCGGTCGCGGTGAGCAAGAAGATCCACGACACGATCATCAACGCGGCCCCGGAACATGCCATCGAGCTGTTTCACGGCTACACCTATTCCGGGCATCCGGCGGCATGCGCCGCCGGGTTGGCGACGCTCGATATTTACGAGAAGGAAAAGCTGTTCGATCGCGCCGCGGAAATGTCGCCGTATTTTCTCGAAAGCGTGTTCGCGCTCAGCGACCTGCCTGCTATCACCGACATACGCGGCTACGGCATGATCGCGGGCTTCGACGTGGCGCCGGCAGGTGGTCCCGGCGTGCGTGGCTATGAGGTACAGAAACGCCTGTTCGCTGCCGGGCTGCACATCAAGATGACCGGCGATTCAGGTATTGTCGCACCGCCGTTGGTCGCCGAGAAAAGCCACATCGATGAGATCTGCGGTATACTGCGGGACGTCCTGAAAGCGTATCCGGCGCAAGCGACAGAAATCCGCAAGGCGCGTTCGTCTTAAAGAGCAGGATCACACAGCAAACCTTGCGGTACTTGCTGTGTTGCTGCGGACGATGCGAAGTTAAGGGTGGGCTGGAGCGGTTTCGCTCCAGCTGGGCCCCTCATAAAAAGAGTCGATGTAGCACTGCATACCATAAAACAGCAAGAGACATTTCACCGTAAAGGAGGATCACATGAAAAAACTTATCCAGTTAATCGGCCGCTTCTTTGTCTTGCCACTGGCACTGCTGGCGGTCGGCATGAGTGCGAGCCAGGCGGCCAACGAAGTCACCATCGGCTACCAGTTGATTTACAATCCCTGGAAGGTAGCTATCGCCGACGGCACGTTTGAAAAAGAGACCGGGTACAAGATCAAATGGGCGAAATTTGAGTCCGGCGCCAAGGTAATCACCGCCATGGCCTCGGGCGACGTGCACATCGCGCTCGCCGGTTCGAGCCCGATCGCCGCCGGCGTGAGCCAGGGGATCGACGTGCAGTTGTTCTGGATCGTCGAGGACATCGCTGCGGCCGAGGCGCTCGTCGTGCGCGATGGCTCCGGTATCAGCGCCCCACAGGATCTCAAGGGCAAGAAGATCGGTGTGCCCTTCGTGTCGACCACCCACTTTCACCTGTTGTTTGCCCTCGAACAGTTCGGCATCAAGCCGAATCAGGTCAAGATCCTCAACATGCAGCCGCCAGCGATCGCCGCCGCCTGGGAACGCGGTGACATCGATGCCGCCTTCGTTTGGGATCCGGCGCTCGGGCGCATCAAGAAAAACGGCAAGGTGATGATTACCTCAGGCCAGCTTTGTAAGTGGGGCAAGTGTACCTTCGACGGCATGCTTGTAAACCGCAAATGGGGCGAGCAGAACAAGGAGTTTATGGCCAAGTTCGTGAAGATCATCGCCGCGGCGGATGCCTCCTACCGAGACAACATGGCCGCCTGGACGCCCGATTCGCCGATGGTCAATAAGATCGTGAAGATGGTCGGCGGCGACCCGAAAGACGTGCCCGACGTACTCGCGCTCTATGGTTTTCCGAGCCTGAAAGAGCAGGCCTCGGATGCGTGGCTTGGTGGCGGCAAGAATGGCGGCGCGGTGCGGGCGCTCAAGTTCACCGCCGAGTTTCTGAAAAACGAGAAGAAAATCGACAAGCTGCAACCCGACTACAGCAAGTTCGTGACGTCTGCTTATGTCGAGGCAGCGATGAAAATGCAATAACCCCTCCTGCGATACTGGGGCCCGGTCCAAATCCATCGGATCGGGCCCCTTTTTGTCTGTCCTCGAGCCGAGGAGGTGGACGATGAGCACCTTACAGATCCAGGATGTTACGGTGATCTACCCCGGACAGCGTGCGGGGGAGGAAGTCCACGCGCTTGAGGGTATAGATCTCACGATCCACGATCAGGATTTCGTCGTGGCCTTAGGCGCTTCGGGTTGCGGCAAGACGACGTTGCTCAACTTGATGGCCGGGTTTATCGCCCCGAGCCGTGGCAATGTGATGCTCAATGATCGCAACATTGTTGGCCCAGGCGCGGATCGCGGCGTCGTGTTCCAAAAGCATGCGCTGTTGCCCTGGCTGAACGTTATGGAAAACGCTGAGTTCGGGCTGAAGCTGCAGGGCATGGGCAAGGAACAGCGGCGCGAGATCGCCGCCAAGAATCTGGCGCTCGTAGGGCTGCAGGACTTTCATAATCACGCTATCTACCAGCTCTCCGGGGGTATGCAGCAGCGCGTCGGTATCGCCCGCGCGCTGACGAGTGATCCGGCAATGCTGCTGATGGATGAGCCGCTCGGTGCGCTCGACGCGCTCACGCGTGAGACATTGCAGGAGCTCATACTTGACGTCTGGCGCGAGACCAAAAAGATGGTGTTCTTTATCACCCACAGCGTCGAGGAGGCGCTGTTCATGGCCACGCGCCTGGTCGTTATGTCGCCCCGGCCCGGACGCATCACCCACACCTACGACCTCGACTTTCAGCAGCGGTTTTTTCGGGAGCGCGATGCGCGTGCGATCAAGTCCCACCCGGATTTCATCAAGATGCGTGAAGCTGTACTCGGCATCATTTACGGCGACGAGTTAGCCGTAGGAGGAAAGCATGTCTGACGGCACCTACGACAAAACCTACGGCCAACTTTACGGCAAATGGGCGGTGGCGCTCGGGGGCCTTTTCAGCAAAGGGCCAGCTAAGCCGGGCGACGCCTACGGGTCCCCCGGTCAGGGCAGCAGCGTCGCTATCAGCATTGCATCCAGCATAACGCTGCTGTTGTTGTGGTACCTGGTCACAGCTGTTTGGCAGCTGCTGCCGCCGCTGTTTCTGCCCGCGCCGGCCGCGATCGCCGATCGATTCGTTCAAGTGTTTACCGAGGGTTTTGGTGGCGGCACGTTGATACAGCATACCTGGGCGAGTTTCGTACGCGTGTTCAGCGCGTTTTTCCTGTCCTGCGTCACCGCCATTCCCATCGGTATCCTCATGGGCGTAAACCGCGTGGCGCGCGGGATCTTCGATCCACCGATCGAGTTTTACCGTCCGATCCCGCCGCTCGCGTACCTGCCGCTGATGGTGATCTGGTTCGGTATCGGCGAGCTCAACAAGATCATCGTTATCTATCTAGCCATTTTCGCGCCGATGGTGCTAAATGCCCGCGCCGGTGTGCGCTCGGTGTCGATCGAGCAGATTCATGCAGCCTACTCCATGGGAGCGACACGCATGCAGGTGATCTGGCACGTCATTCTCAAGGGCGCGATGCCGGAGATTCTCACAGGCATGCGCATCGGTATCGGCTTTGGCTGGACCACACTGGTCGCAGCCGAGCTGGTAGCCGCACAGCAGGGTTTGGGTGCCATGATCCAACAGGCATCCGACTTCCTGGTGACGGAAGTGGTGATCCTGGGCATCATCGTGATCGGCGGTATCGCCTACCTGTTTGATCTGTTGATGCGCTATCTCGAGCGTCTGCTCGTGCCGTGGAAGGGTAAGGGGTAGACTTACGCTCTGAGGCGCGACGCGTTGGCGTCGCTTCGTTCTGGAGGTGAAACAATGGATGCCAAGGTAAAGACCACGCTCTACCACCATGTCGGTGGGCGGAAAGTGGAAGGTACGAGCGGGCGTTTCGGGGATGTCTACAACCCGGCGACCGGGGAGGTGACGGCACGCGTGCCGTTTGCCAGTGCTAGCGAAGTACGCGGCGTTATTGCGAAGGCGCTAAAGGCCTTTCCCGATTGGGCGGCAACGCCGCCGGCACAGCGCGCGCAAGTGCTATTCCGTTTGCGAGACCTAATACGCCAGCAGCTGGACGATCTCGCCAAGTTGTTGTCAGCAGAACACGGTAAGACCTTCAGCGATGCCAAAGGCTCGGTGACGCGTGGTCTCGAGGTGGTGGAATTCGCCTGCGGCATCCCGCAGCTGCTGAAAGGCGAGTTCAACGAAGGTGTATCACGCGGTGTCGATATGTACACGATCCGTCAGCCGATCGGAGTGTGTGCCGGCATTACGCCGTTCAACTTCCCGGCGATGGTACCGATGTGGATGTTCCCGATCGCCATTGCCTGCGGCAACACGTTTGTGTTGAAACCGTCGGAAAAGGATCCGTCCGTGACGCTGCGATTGTCTGAGCTTGCCACCGAGGCAGGTCTGCCAGCGGGCGTATTGAATGTCGTCAATGGTGATAAGGAGGCGGTGGACGCATTGCTGACGGATGCCGATGTCGGTGCGATCAGTTTCGTCGGCTCGGCACCGGTCGGGGAGTACGTCTACAAAACCGGGTGTGCGCACGGCAAGCGCGTGCAAGCGCTTACCGGTGCGAAGAACCACATGGTGGTGATGCCCGATGCCGACATGGATCAGACGGTCGATGCCGTGATGGGCGCGGCCTATGGCTCGGCGGGCGAGCGCTGCATGGCCATTTCCGTTGTGGTGACTGTCGGTGATCAGACCGCCAATGAGTTGATCGAACGTCTCAAGGTTCGCCTAGGCGACCTAAAGGTCGGGCCCTATACCGATGCGCAGGCGGAAATGGGTCCACTGGTTACGCCACAGCATCTGGACAAGGTCAAAGGTTATGTCGATCTCGGCGTGGAAGAGGGTGCTGAGCTTGTCGTCGACGGACGCAACTTGAAGGTGAAAGGTCACGAGAAAGGTTGTTTCCTGGGCGGCTGCCTGTTCGACAAGGTGCGGCCTACTATGCGCATCTACAAGGAAGAGATCTTCGGTCCGGTGCTGGGCATTGTGCGTGCCAAGGACTACGACGAAGCGGTCAAACTGGTTAACGACCATGAGCTCGGCAACGGTGCGGCGATTTTCACTCGTGACGGCGATGCCGCCCGCGATTTCACGAGCGCGGTGAAGATCGGCATGGTCGGTGTGAATGTGCCGATACCGGTGCCGGTCGCCTATCACAGCTTCGGCGGTTGGAAGCGCTCGCTGTTCGGCGATCTCTACATGCACGGACCCGAGGGCGTGAGATTCTTTACAAAATTGAAGACCATCACCACGCGTTGGCCTTCCGGCATCCGCTCGGGCGCCCAGTACCATTTCCGCGGCGGCGGCGAACACTAGAAAAACTTCCAACGCAAAGACGCAGAGACGCAAAGTTTTTCATTGATAGAGAATCTTTGCGTTGAGTAGTTGATATTAGTCGTTCGTGTCGAGGCGCAGGGTATCGATTAAGCGCACCCTGCCGACGCGCGCCGCCACCAACGCTTGCGCGCGCGTCATCGGTCCGTTCGGTGGGTCGGGCCTCCACGCCTCCGGGTCGCGTACCTCGGCATACTCAGGCTCTACGCCCTCAACTTGCAGCTCCTGTAACAGCACTTTGCGCAACCGAGCCGGGTCACGCTCGCCAGTGCGCCAGGTAGCGCGCGCGGCAAACAACCCTCGCGAGAGACAGGCAGCCTGCACGCGGTCTGCCTCGCTCAACAGATAATTGCGCGAGGACCAGGCGAGCCCGGAGGGTTCGCGCACCGTTGGGCACACGACGATCTCGGGGTAACCGAGCGCCCGCGTCAGGTCTTTGATGACGAGCGTCTGCTGGAAGTCCTTTTCGCCGAAGTAGGCCCGAGTCGGGCCAACGACCTTGAACAGCCGCTCGCAGATGGTCGCCACCCCCGCGAAATGTCCGGGCCGGGCCGCGCCTTCGACCCCCTCGGCGCCCGGGCCGGGATGGCGTTTGACGATCTGCTCGAGGCTTTCGACCTCGGGGAAAAACTGCTCCAGTGTGCCGGTGAAGATCATGTCGCAGCCGGCCTCTTCGAGCATGCGCGCGTCCTTCTCGGAGTCGCGCGGATAGCTCGCGAGATCTTTCGGGTCGTTGAACTGAAGCGGGTTGACGAAAATGCTGACGCAGCTCACATCGTTTTCCGCCCGCGCTCGCCGCAAGAGTTCCATATGCCCGGGGTGTAGTGCCCCCATGGTCGGCACGAAGCCGATGGTGCGCCCAGCGGCGCGCTGCTCGGCGCACCAGCGGCGTGCATTTTTTGGATCCGGTAGTCGCAGCATCATCGCTTACAGGCTGCCACACAGATCAGTGTCCTGTCCATCAGGGGTATCTCGACATACTGTCCTATTCCGCTAGGCAGCGGTACGGCAAATGCCGGACAATAGCGATAGCGTTGTTGCGTAGAGCAAGGGGGCGAGATATGGGTTGTTGTCACTATTATGAATTCACAGACGGTCACGAGTCAGTCTTCGCGGTCGATCCCAGCGCGATCCGGTTCGGCGCGGGAGTGCTGGCCGAGATCGGCCATGACGCCAAGCGGTTGGGCCTCAGGCGCGTGGCTTTGTACACCGACCGCGGCGTGGCAAAGCTTGAAGCGGTAGCAACGGTGGTAAAGGCTTTGCGCGCGGCCGATGTAGACGTGGCGGTATACGATGAGGTGCACGTCGAGCCCACCGACATATCGTTTGTGGCGGCCTCGAAATTTGCCTCGGAGGGTAAATTCGATGGCTTCATCTCCGTCGGCGGCGGCTCGGTCATGGATACGTGCAAAGCAGCGAACCTGTATTCGACCTACCCGGCCGATTTCATGACCTATGTGAACGCGCCGATTGGCGAGGCACGGCCGGTACCGGGTCCGTTGAAGCCGCACATCGCCTGCCCGACTACGTCGGGTACGGGCAGCGAGTGCACCGGCATCGCCGTGTTCGATCTGTTGGCCATGAAGTCGAAGACCGGTATCGCTCACCGGGCATTACGGCCGACCTTGAGCCTGATCGATCCGACGGTAACGTACACATTGCCGGCTAATGTGGTCGCCGCGAGCGGCTTCGACGTCCTGAGTCACGCGCTGGAATCGTATACGGCCATGCCTTACACGCAACGGGCCATGCCTGCGCGGCCGGATCTGCGACCTATGAGCCAAGGTGCCAACCCTTTCAGCGATATCGGTTGCGTCGAGGCACTGCGGCGTACCGGTCGCTATCTGGTACGCGCGGTGGCCGATGCCGCCGACTACGAGGCGCGCGACAGCATGATGTTGGCGGCGACGCTGGCGGGCATTGCCTTCGGCAACTCCGGGGTGCACATCCCGCACGGCATGTCTTACTCGGTGGCCGGTCTCGTGCGAGACTTTCGACCGGCTGGTTACCCGCAGGAGGAACCTATCTGCCCGCACGGCATGTCGGTGATCGTCAACTCACCTTCTGCGTTTCGTTTCACTGCCAGTGCCTGCCCCGAGCGCCACCTCGAGGGAGCGGCTTATCTCGGTGCCGACGTACGCGATGTGAAACCGCAAGAGGCCGGTGAAGTGCTCGCCGCCCATCTCATCAGCATGATGCGACAAACGGGAATGCCGAACGGTATCTCCGGCGTCGGCTACAGCGAGCGCGACATCCCGGCGCTGGCCAAGGGTGCCATTGCCCAGGAACGCTTGTTGAAGAACTCGCCCATCCCGGTGCAAGAGCAGGACCTGCAGGAGCTTTATCGCGGCGGTTTCTCCTACTGGTAGGCCGCGCTTTGCCACCCGCAGGGGTCAGGCGGCATAATGTCGCGAGTGATGATTCTATTGGCCTGAGATCTACTCAGAGCAAGAAATCCATTGGAGGGTATCGCTGTGAACGTGAATGTTGCAACCGTAAAGGTAAATAACGGATCCCTGTTGCGCGAGCGTTGCTATGTCGATGGTGCCTGGGTGGGTGCGAAGGACGGGGCCACCATCGAAGTGACAAATCCAGCCACCGGCAGCGTGATTGGCACCGTGCCCTCCATGGGTACGGAAGACACGCGCCGCGCGATTGCCGCTGCCGATGCGGCTTGGCCCGGCTGGCGCGCGATGACCGGCAAGGAACGCGCAAATATTCTGCGCAAATGGTACGAGCTGATCATGCGCAACCAGGAAGACCTGGCGGTTCTGATGACCAGCGAGCAGGGTAAGCCGCTCACCGAGTCGCGTGGCGAGATCGCCTATGGTGCTTCTTTCATCGAATGGTTTGCCGAGGAGGGCAAGCGCGTCTACGGCGATGTCATGCCGCATCCGCTGCACGGCAAGCGCATTGTCGTGTTGAAGCAGCCGATTGGTGTCGTGGCCGCGATTACACCGTGGAACTTTCCGGCGGCGATGATCACGCGCAAGTGCGGACCGGCGCTCGCCGCCGGTTGCACGGTGGTTTGTAAGCCCGCTTCGCAGACGCCGTACACGGCGCTCGCACTCGCCGAGCTGGCCGGACAGGCGGGGATCCCCAAAGGCGTGTTCAACGTCATCACTGGGCAAGCGAGCGTGATCGGCAAGGAACTTACGACGAACCCGACGGTGCGCAAGCTTGGCTTCACCGGTTCTACCGAGGTGGGCAAGTTATTGATGGCGCAGTGTGCCGGCACCGTGAAAAAGGTCTCGCTCGAGCTTGGTGGCAACGCGCCCTTTATTGTCTTCGACGATGCCGATCTCGATGCGGCGGTGATCGGTGCCATGGCGTCAAAATACCGCAACACTGGTCAGACGTGCGTATGCGCCAATCGGCTGCTGGTGCAGGACCGCATCTATGATGCTTTTGCGGCAAAGCTGGCGGACGCCGCGGGCAAACTGAAGGTGGGCAATGGTTTGGAAGAGGGCGTACAGCAGGGCCCATTGATCGACATGCGCGCCGTGGAGAAGGTCGAGTCGCACATCGCCGATGCGACCAAGAAAGGTGCCAAGGTCGTGGTTGGCGGTTCGCGCCATGCACTCGGTGGGACGTTCTTTCAGCCAACGGTGTTGGCCAATGTCACGCCGGATATGGCCGTTGCCAATGAAGAAACCTTCGGTCCAGTGGCGCCACTGTTCCGCTTCAAGAACGAAGACGAAGCGATTCGTCTTGCCAATGACACGGAGTTCGGTTTGGCCGCGTACTTTTACAGCCGTGATATCGGACGGATCTGGCGGGTCTCCGAGGCGCTGGAATACGGCATCGTCGGCATCAATGAGGGCATCATCTCTAATGAGGTCGCACCCTTCGGCGGCATGAAGGAGTCCGGTATCGGTCGCGAGGGCTCGAAGTACGGGATCGACGAGTTCCTCGAGATCAAGTACCTCTGCCTCGGCGGCATCGATAGTTAGACTTGGCTTGTCGGTATCAGCGTGCGGCTCCAGGCTTCCGCCTTTGTCCGCCTGCGCCCCGGCGCCTCCCGACGAGACATCCCTGTCTCGGCGGTCGGGCGCGACATCCTGTCCACGCCCTTGCGGGACGCACGAGTGCCGGCGGCTTATGGCTTCCTGCCTACCGCCGCACTCGCACATCCCTATGCATCGCGGGTGCAGGGATGCACAAGAGTGGCCGAGTAGCGAATCACGAACCCAGCCAATCGCGAACGATTTTGATCTGATCGTTCGACATCAATGCCGGTGCGTGTCCTATTCCCGGCAGCTCCACGACATCTACTTGCGGACCGCGCTGGCGCATCTCGGCGACGGTGTCCGCCGGCAGCAGGTCGGAATTGGCGCCGCGGATGACCAGCACTGGGCAACGGATTCGGTCCCACACTGTCCACAAATGGACGTCCTCGTGGTTGCCTGCGCGAAACACGTGGGCGATGCCGGGGTCGTAAACGAGCGCGTAACGGCCATCATCAGTCTGCTTGGCGCTATGCCGCGCAAGATGAGCCCACTGTTCGTCGGTCAGTGGGCCGAAACCCGCGTGGATGCGGCGCAGATAATGCTCGACCTCATCGAGGCGATCAAAGCGCGGGTCGATGCCGACATACTCTTCTATGTACTCAAGTGCTGCTTTGGGGATGAAAGCCCCAACGTCATTGAGCACGAGTCGGCGAATTGGCGTGTTAGTCTGGGCTGCCAGCAACATACCGATAATACCGCCCATCGACGTACCCACCCAATCGACCTGCTCCACTCGTAGCCAAGCGATGAGTGCGGCCATGTTGGCGCAATACGTCTGGTAGCTATAATCCTGTTTGACGGTGAGCCAGTCGCTGGCGCCGCGCCCTACGACATCCGGACACACGACGCGGTAACTGTCCTGCAGCGCCGCTGCGAGAAAATCGAAATCACGGCCGTTGCGCGTCAGTCCATGAACGCAAAGCAGTAGCCGCTCGTTGGCCGCATCACCCCAATCGGCGAAGGCCATGCGGTGGAAGGTATGGGCGCTGAGACATGAGAGACTGCCGGTGCGCATGGAATTCACATTCGTTACGAATAACAGCTGGAGGACGGGGTATCTACATAAATGCTAGCAGAGTTTAGGTGGGTCGCTAGCGGCTAATGTGGTCAACAAAAAACCCGGCGGCCAGTCACAGGCCGCCGGGTTGGATGACGTGAAACCGGTAAAAGACCTACATTAGTCGTACTTGCCGTCCTTCCAAACGTAGAACACATACCCGGGAGCGGTGACATCACCCTTCTTGTCGAAGCCGACCGTACCCAGCACGGTCTCAAACTGCTTCTTCCGCAGAGCCTTGATTACTTCGCGGGTCTTTGTGGAATTCGCAGCAGTCACGGCACCTACCCAAGCCTGAATCGCACCATAGGTATAAAGCGTGTAGCCCTCTGGCTCGTAGCCTGAGTCACGAAACTCCTTCACGACTGGCGCTGCCGCCGGATTCTTGCGCGGGTCGGGACTGAAGGTCATGAGCGTACCTGCGCCCGCGGGACCGGTGATCTTCCAGAATTCATCGGTGACCAACGCATCGCCCGAAACGAGCTGAACATTGTAGCCCTGTTCACGTGCCTGACGAATCATCAGTCCAGCTTCGGTGTGGTAGCCACCCACGTACATCACGTCGATGCCTGCTTTCTTCATCTTCGAGACCAATGCCGAGTAATCCTTCTCGCCAGCAGTATAGGCTTCGTACATCGCGGGTTTGACACGGTTCTTTTCGAGCTGCTTCTTCGTCTCATCGGCCAGACCTTTACCGTAGGCGGTCTTGTCATGCAGGATAGCGATCTTCTTGCCCTTGTAGTGCTTGGTCATAAAGTCGCCGGCAACGGTACCCTGCTGATCGTCACGGCCGCAGGTGCGGAAGGTGTTGGATCCGGGTTGCTCCTCGGTCAGCTTCGGGTTGGTCGAGGCCGGCGAGATCTGCACAATGTTCTCCTCGAAGTAGACCTTGGAGGCCGGGATCGATGAGCCCGAGCAAAAGTGGCCGGCGACGAATGCCACCTTCTGGCTGGCGAACTTGTTGGCTACCGCCACCGCTTGCTTCGGGTCGCACGCGTCGTCACCTACCGTCAGTTGCACCTTCTGGCCGAGCAAGCCACCCGTAGCGTTGATGTCCTTGACAGCCATTTCGGCGCCACGGCGCATCTGCTCGCCAAATGACGCATATTGGCCCGTCATCGGCCCGGCGACGGCGATCAGAATATCCGCCTGGGCAGAGCTAATACCCAGCAGGGCCAGGGTGGCGCCGGCGAGTACAGTTGTAATCAGTCTTTTCATGGAAAATCCTCCTAACTCATTGATGGGAAGAGATTAGTTGTGAATGTCGGTCCCAGAAAGCGTTCCAGCCAAAAGGGGCGCGTACTTTAGCACAGCCGGCATGCGGCGGAAATGGGGCCGCCGATTCAGGATGGCCGCGCCGGACCTTTCTGGCGCCAGCCAAAAAGCCCGGCGCGCTCGTACAGCCAAGGATATTGACCGACCATTTTACGTGCCTGGCTGATACGAAAGGCAAGCAAGATGATAACCACCAGGACCGCCGTATCGATTAGGTAGCCACTGAGCGATAACAGCTCGCCTTCGAAAAGGGCAAAGGTAAGGAAGCGGTCAACAAATCCGAGCAGAATGGCGTACACCACTGCATGCCACATCGGTTTCCAGGTGTTGGCCAGCGCTTGCCCGGTCATGAACGCCGCGAAACCTATGAGCGCCACGGTAATGCCGAGGAATACGTTTATGCTAGTACCGAGTATTGATTCCATGGCTGACTACAGTTTCAGAATACAAGGTCCAAGATACAAGTCCCAACTGGACATCCGCCAACGTATTAGTGCCCGCCCTCCAGATAGGCGGCCCGGATTTCTTTGTTAGCTAGCAGCTCTTTACCGGTCCCCGACATCACAATGCTGCCATTCGCCATGACGTAACCCCGGTGTGCAAGACGCAACGCGTGATAGGCATTCTGTTCGACCAGAAACACAGTGACATTCTGACTTTGATTGATTTCCCTGATGACGCCAAAGATCTGCTTTACTAGCAGTGGCGCGAGGCCGAGTGACGGTTCATCGAGCAGTAGCAGCCGCGGGCGGCTCATGAGCGCGCGCCCAATGGCCAGCATCTGTTGCTCGCCGCCTGACAGTGTGCCACCACGCTGATCGCGACGCTCCTTCAAGATGGGGTAGAGCGTGAACACTCGTTCGAGATCCTCCTCGAAATACGCGGGGTCTGTGCTGATAGCGCCCATCTGCAGGTTTTCCAATACCGTCATGAATGGAAAGATGCGCCGTCCCTCCGGTGCCTGGGCAACGCCCCGGTGCACGATCTCGTGCGTAGGTAACCGGGTGATATCGTGGCCTTCGAACATGATCTGGCCTTTGGCCGCGCGCGGATTGCCGCAGATGCTCATAAGCAGCGTAGATTTGCCCGCTCCGTTGGCACCGATCAATGCGACCACCTCGCCTTCGTGTACTTCGAGGTCGATGCCACGCAGCGCTTCGATATGACCGTAGAAGGTATGCAGTCCAGAAACCGTGAGCATGTCTTGCGCTTCCAGATCTAATTTGGTTTCAAATCTTTTGCCACTTCGGGCGGAAGCTCCTCTTCTTCCTCCTCACCCAGGTAAGCACGAATGACGGCCGTGTCGTTGCGCACGAATTCCGGCGTACCGTCGGAAATCTTGCGACCGTAATCGAGTACGACGATGTGATCGGAGATACCCATGACCACATCCATATGGTGCTCGATCAGCAGCACACCAATTCCTTCGTCCTCCCGTATCGCGAGCAATAGCTTGTTCAGATCAGCCGATTCACGCGGATTTAAACCCGCTGCTGGCTCATCTAGGCACAGCAGTACCGGCTGCGTGCACATCGCTCGGGCAATCTCCAGACGCCGCTGATCACCGTAGGATAGGTTGCCTGCATTCCAGTCCGCTTGCTTGGTTAGACCGATGCGATCAAGCCAATGGCGTGCTCGATCCACGGCGCGTTCTTCCGCCCGTTTGTAGCCCTTGAGTCCGATCAATCCATAGAAGGTATAACCGGATGCACGCATCAAGTCGTTGTGTTGGGCGACGATCAAGTTCTCGAGCACGGACATTGCTGGAAAAAGCCGTATGTTCTGAAAGGTACGCGCGACCCGTGCATGCTGGGGGATATCAAAGCCCTCCATGCGCTCGAGCAGAAAGTCTCCCTTGCTGGGATGGTGCAGTGTCAGGCGCCCGACCGTGGGCTTGTAGAAGCCGGTCAGGCAGTTGAATACGGTGGTCTTGCCGGCACCGTTGGGGCCAATAATGGCTGTGATCTCCCGGTCGAGCGCCTGAAACGACACGTCATCGATGGCCACCAGACCGCCGAAACGCATGGTCAGATGTTCGACGGTTAACAACGGCTTGTCTGTTACGTGTGCGCTCATTTGCGTGACGCCCTTGCCGCTTCCTTGGGAAAAAGCCGGATGGTAGGTTCCCGATGCGCCAGCAATCCGCTCGGACGCCAGATCATAATGGTGACCATCGCCGCGCCAAAGGCCAACATGCGGTACTGTTGCAGCTCGCGGAAAAACTCCGGTAGCCCGATCAACAGAATCGCTGCGAATACCACACCGATCTGACTGCCCATGCCGCCGAGCACGACCACGGCCAAGATGATCGCCGACTCGATGAACGTGAAGCTTTCCGGACTGATAAAGCCCTGGCGTGTGGCGAAGAATGAGCCGCCAAAACCGCCGAACATGGCGCCGATGGCAAACGCGGTGAGCTTGGTATTGCGCGGATTGATGCCGAGGCTACGACACGCCGTCTCATCCTCGCGCAGCGCCTCCCACGCCCGTCCTACCGGCAGCTTGCGTATGCGCAAAGTAAACAGATTGGTGACGAGTCCGAGGGCGAGGATTAAATAGTAAAGGAAGATGATGCGATCGATAGGCGCGTACTCGAGGCCGAAGAAGTCATGGAACGACTGTGTGCCCTCTGGCGGGTTGGCCGTGAACGGCAGGCCAAAAAAGCTTGGCCGCGGGATACCGGAGATGCCATCGGGCCCGTTGGTGAACTTGTACCAGTTCAACAAGATGATGCGCACCATCTCACCAAAACCCAGCGTGACAATGGCGAGGTAGTCACCACGCAACCGCAATACCGGAAAACCGAGCAATATGCCGGCAAACGCAGCCATGATGCCGGCGAAGGGCAGGCAGATCCAAAAGCTCACGCCAAAATGTGTTGCCAGCAACGCGTAGCTGTAGGCACCGACCGCGTAGAATGCGACATAGCCAAGATCGAGCAAGCCGGCGAGCCCGACGACGATGTTGAGGCCCCAGCCGAGCATGATATAGGTGGCAACCAGAATAGCGATGTCGAGTATGCGGCGGTCGGCGAATGGTAGGAACGGCAAGACAATGGCAAACGCGAGCAGCAGCGGTCCGAGCAGCGTGGCCGCTTTTTGCACGCCGACAGCGACACGGTCCATCGTCTGCTCTCGTTCTTTGGCACTCTTGGTCGAGGCAGCGTGCCAAAGGCTCCACGCCGCCCGTCCGGCGAGGATGAGAGCAAAGATTGCCAGGCACCAGTTAACAACGGTGCTATCAAACGGCAAATAATGCCCAAGTCCGGCATGTGGTGCCCACAGTTGCACGTATAACAAGAGTGCCATCAATGCCAGCGCGAACGGCAGGCTCACCAACAACACGGGTAGCGCGCGCCCTTCGCGTAGCAAGATCAAACCAAGCCGCCCGCAGAAGGCAACGATAGTCGCGGCAAATACATCACTGAAACGGGTAACGATATCGAGACCGCCCGGCACGTCTTTGGTACGAAGCCCCACGAGGGCAATGGTGAGGGCGAACACGATGCCGGCGATGGCGCCGGCCTCTTTCAACAGGAGGGCGGGATCGAGCCTGCCTGCAACTGGTTTCGCCTCAGCCAAGACTGCCATCGCGTCAAACCTTTTCTATATCGGGTTTACCCAGTAATCCGGTAGGCCGGAAGATCAGCACCAGCACTAGGATGGTGTAGGCGGCCACGTCCTTGTATTCCACGGTGAAGTAGGCGGACCAGAAGGACTCGATCAGACCGATCAGCAACCCGCCAAGCATAGCCCCCGGCAATGAGCCGATGCCGCCCAGCACCGCGGCTGTAAATGCCTTGATGCCGGCAAGGAAACCAATATAAAAATCAATGACACCGTAGTTCAGCAGGAACATCAGCCCGGCAACCGACGCCAGAGTAGCCCCGGTAACGAAGGTCAATGAAATGGTGCGATCGACATCGACACCGATCAACGCCGCCATGCCGAGATCCTGTTGGCAGGCACGCTGCGCCCGGCCAAAGGCGGTGCGATTGATCATCAGCGTGAACACAATCATTAAGACGACAGTCAGTAAGATAATAAGGATCTGCAGATAGCTCAGGTTTACCACGAAGTCGCCTCCCTTGAGCAGTCGAAAACCGCCCGAGATAAGAGGCTGCATAGGCTTTACCCGCGCTCCTTGAACGAGCTGCACGTAATTCTGTAAGAAAATGGACATGCCGATGGCGGTGATCAATGCCGCCAGTCTTGGCGAATGGCGTAGCGGCCGGTAGGCGAGACGTTCGAGTGCCCAGCCATAGACGGACGTGAGCAACATGGTCGTCAGCAGCATGACCAGCAGAGCCAACGGCACCCATCCCATGCCGACCAATCCCAGCGTCAAAAAGGTGATGATTGAGATGAAGGCACCGATCATGAAGATCTCGCCGTGGGCGAAATTGATCATGCCGATGATGCCGTACACCATCGTGTAACCAATGGCGATCAAGCCGTAGATCATGCCCAGCGTGGCGCCGTTGATAAGCTGTTGTAGAAAATATCCCATGGCTTATCTATTCTTCTTCGCTGCGTGCGTTGTTTCTTGCGACATCGCACTTGTTCTTGTCAAGGCATAGCTTACACAGTTTCGACGGCAAGCAGAACCGCTAGTCGATACTTGACTAGCACAGGGAGACGCAAACACCACTGTTTCTGGCCCGTAAGCCGCCCGCGCTCGGCACAGGCTAGGCCGCTGGCACGGGCGGCTGGCCAGCCCCCGCCTGACCTCGCAGCAACCGATGAACCTCACGTAAGGCCACGGACAGCATGGCGAAGTCCACAGATCCGCTGGCCTTTAACTCAGACATGAGCGCCGTGAAGTGATCGACGGTTGCCTGATTCGTCGCGATCCAGGAGTCGATCAGCGTCTTCGGACGCATGCTCCTTTTTACACCCTGAAGCACCTCGGCTGTGAGACTGCGTTGCTGAATATGCAAATCGTTACGCAGTGCCGACTTGGCGAATGTGTGCCAGCGATTCTGTGCCCTAAGACCGGCGATTTGTTGTCGGAGCCATTCGAGCTCCAAGCGGGCGGCAAGCGCGAAATAGACCGACCCCACGAATACGACATCGCGTTTGCTCACCTTTGCCACTTCGACGATGTCGAGCGCCGAAGACAGCGCAAACAAGCCGCCGGCGGCAACGGCCAGTGGTGCCGGCACATCTTCAGAGGCAAACTGTTTTGCGCGTTTCTTCAGCGTCAAACGAGTCTCGGCCGCCAGTGGTTTCGGGAAATTTTCCGTGAGTTCACGCACACCGGCCTGAAAATAGCTAACGGTCGCAGCGATATCGAGCGGTGGGCGGCGGTTTCGCAGGAGCCAGCGCGTTCCTCGCTCGAGCAACCCGATTGTGTCGTTGAGCATTTGCATCTGCGCCTGCGCACCGATCTTGTTATCAAGTGACTCAATCTGATTCCAGAACTCGTCGATGGCGAAAATCTCATGTGCAGCGGTAAATGCGCGCGCGATGGCCGCCGAGTTGGCACCTGTTTCCTCGTGCATGCGGAAGACAAACGTCGGACCGGCGCGATTGACCAGGCTATTGGTGACGTGGGTAGCGATAATCTCCCGCTTCAGACGGTGCTTGCACATTTGGTCGTAAAAACGCTCGGCCAGACGTTTGGGGAAATGCAGTTTCAATGCGTCCGATAGAAATGGGTCTTCCGGGACATCGGCCGACAATAGCTCGGGATACAGTGTCATCTTGCTGTAGGCCAGCAATACGGCGATCTCCGGCCGCGTCAGCCCCTGCTGTGCCGCGAGTCGCTCGGCGATGGCCTTGCTGTTGGGCAGGAATTCACCCTCACGGTCGAGCTTGCCATGGCGTTCCAGATAGTCAATGAAACGGGCGTGCTCCGGCAGCCAGGAAGGCGCCTGCATTGCCGTCATGCTGATCGCCTGTGTCTGACCGTAATTGTCACCCAGCACCAGTTGCGCCACCTCGTTGGTCATATCCGCAAGCAACTTGTCGCGTTGTTTGCGAGTCATATCACCATTGGCCACCACTTCGTTCAGCAGAATCTTGATATTTACTTCGTGGTCCGAGGTGTCGACTCCCGCGGAATTGTCGATGAAGTCGGTATAGACGCGCCCGCCTTTGCGCGCGTATTCGACGCGCCCAAGCTGCGTCACGCCGAGGTTGCCGCCTTCGCCCACTCCGCGGCAGCTCAGGTCGCGACCGTTCACGCGCACGGCATCATTGGCTCGGTCCCTGGCGTCTGCGTGGGTTTCCGATTCCGCTTTCACGAAAGTGCCGATACCGCCGTTCCACAGCAGATCGACCGGCGCCTGCAGTAACGCCTTTATTAACTGATTCGGCGTCATACGCACGGCGCTGACGCGCAACAATTGTTGTACCTCTGGTGACAGCGGTATCGATTTGGCGCTACGCGCGAATACACCGCCTCCCTTGGAAATGAGCTCCTGGTTGTAATCCAGCCAGGTGGAGCTCGGTTTGGCGAAGAGCCGTTCACGTTCTTGGTACGAAATCTCGGGGTCGGGATTGGGGTCGATAAAGATATGGAGATGGTTAAACGCGCCCACTAGCTTGATGTGGCGCGACAGCAGCATGCCGTTTCCGAAGACATCGCCCGCCATGTCGCCGATGCCGACGACCGTGAAGTCGGTGTTCTGTATGTCGGTACCGAGCTCGCGGAAGTGGCGCTTGACCGACTCCCAGGCACCGCGTGCAGTGATGCCCATCTTCTTGTGGTCATAGCCACTCGAACCGCCGGAGGCAAAGGCGTCCCCCAGCCAGAACCCATACTCCTCGGAAACACCATTGGCGATGTCGGAAAAGGTCGCCGTACCCTTATCGGCGGCGACTACCAGATACGGATCATCCCCGTCGAAGCGCACGACCTCCTTCGGCGGGATTACCTTTCCTGCCTGCAAATTGTCGGTGATGTCAAGCATGCCGCGGATAAGGGTTTTGTAACAAGCGACCGCCTCCTCGAGCAGTGCTTCGCGCTGGCCGCTGGCAGGGGGACGCTTGAGCACGAATCCGCCCTTGGCGCCGACTGGCACGATCACGGCGTTCTTCACCATCTGCGCCTTCATCAAGCCGAGCACCTCGGTGCGAAAGTCCTCACGGCGGTCGGACCATCGCAATCCACCGCGCGCGACCTTGCCACCGCGCAAGTGCACTCCCTCCACTCGCGGCGAGTAAACGAAGATCTCATGCATCGGCCTCGGTGCAGGCATGTCGTCTATCAGTGACGGATCGAGCTTGAACGACAGGTAGGACTTGGGTTTGCCGTCCGCTGCCGTCTGAAAGTAATTGGTGCGAACGGTAGACTGGATGAGGTTGAGGAAACTGCGCAAGATCCGATCCTCGTCAAGGCTTGCCACCTCGTCGATACGTTTGGTAATTTTTCTGGTTAACTCATCCATCCGCTCGGCCGCTTGCTTCGCCTGTCGCGGATCGAAGCGTGCGTGGAACAGCCCAACCAATCGGCGCGCGATACGCGGATTGTGCACAAGCGTCTGCACCATATAATCATGGCTAAACGGGATGCGTATTTGCTGAGAGTACTTGCTATAGGCCCGTAGCATCACGGTCTCGTGCCAGTCGAGCCCCGCGCCTAGGACCAGGCGGTTGAAGCCGTCGTTGTCCACCTCGCCGCGCCAGATGCGCGCAAATGCATCTTGAAAGACCTGACTTGTCTGCTCCGGATCGATTTCTAGCCCGTAGGCGTGCACCATGTGAAATTCGTGGATCCAAAGAACGGTTCCATCACGCAAGCGGATCTCGTACGGGCGTTCCGCGTTGACTTTCAGTCCCATATTTTCGATCACGGGCAGGGCATCCGACGGCGGAATCGGTTTGCTGTGTGAGAATAGCTTCATGCGCACGCCGCCTTCCGTTTCCGCCAATGGCCGGTAAAAAGAAATACCGAGTTCGCTGCTCGCGCGCACGGATTCCAGTCGCTCGATATCGATAGCGGCCGTACGCGCGGCGAAATCTTCGCGATACCCGCCGGGGAAGGCGTCACTATAGTCGCCCAGAAGCGTGTTTGCGCGCGCTTCATCATAACGCTCGAGTAGTGCATCGCGCAGATTGTCCTGCCATGAGCGCGCCGCCTCGACGATCTGTGCTTCGATCTGCTTAACGTCGTAATCGACGGGGTTAGCCGGATCGGTGTAGACCAGCACTTGCAGCCGGGCGAGAACCGACTCGGAGAAAAGCGTACTGATCTCAACCTCGGTGCCGTTGAAAGCATCCATAAGGATCTGTTGAATACGCAGGCGCAGCTCGCGGTTATAGCGATCGCGCGGAACATAGATCTGACAGGAGTAGAAACGACCATAGGTATCGCGGCGCACGAAGACGCGGATGCGCTGGCGCTCCTGCAACTCGAGGATCCCCATCGCAATATCGAACAAATCGTCTTCTGAAATCTGGAACAGGGCGTCACGCGGATAGTTGTCGAGCACATTCTGTAGGGCCTTGCCGGCGTGGCTCGTCGGCGGGAACATCGAGCGCTCGATGACGCGCTTAACCTTTTGCCGCAACAGTGGTATTTCGCGCGGGCTGCGATAATAAGCGGCGGAAGTAAATAGCCCGAGGATACAGCGCTCGCCGTTGATCTTGCCTTGGGAATCGAAACGCTTGATGCCGACGAAATCCATGTACGCGGGGCGGTGCACGGTGGCGCGTGAGTTCGCTTTTGTTACAACCAATAGTTGTTGCGAGCGGCTGTACTCCGGGCTCTGCGTGGGCAGCGCCGATGTGCATGCCGCACCAGCATGCCGCAGGATGCCTAACTGCGTGCCTTCGGCAAGTTGTAGGTTGTAATCTCCATTCGATACCTTACCGTCGCATTCGCAGTAACCGAGAAAGGTGAAATGGTGGTCCTCGATCCAACGACAGAAAGCCACCGCTTCGGCAACTTCCTCTGCGGGTGCGGGGGACGTGCTTTGTTCCAACTCGTGAACGATTTGCAATACCTTTTCGCGCATCGCCAGCCAATCGTTGCAAGCGAGGCTCACATCGCCCAGCACCTGCTCAATCTCATGCGCCAACGCCTGAATCTTGCCATCATCGGTCTGTCTATCGACCTGGAACTGCATGAAGGACTCGGTCGTGGCCTCGCCGTCTGCACCGGCCGGCAGGATCTCCAAGAGCTTGCCTTTGGCATCACGGCGCACGTTGACGACCGGATGAATGGTAAGATGGATCGTCAAGCCATGGCGATTAATGGCCATCGATACCGAATCGACCAGAAATGGCATATCGTCGGTAACAATCTCAACAATGGTATGGCTGGATTGCCAACCATGTTTGTCAAATTGCGGGTTGTACGCACGCACTTTGACCTCGCCCGCGGACCGTTGTCTTGCGAGCTGCCAGTGCGCGAGCGCGGCCCCACCGAGGTCGAGCGGGCTTTGTTTGACGAGATCGTCGGGCGAGATCCACAGGTAGTACTGGCGCATGAACGCCTCAAGCTGTGGAGCCTCGCTCCTCGGCAGGCGCCCGCGTGGTTCTGAGAGCAGGCGTTTGATGAGCTCTTCGGCGTAGGCCTTTGGTTGCATGGATTTCCTGGCTTTATTTTCCGGCCGGGCAACAAGCGCGACCGTGCCGTCAGCAGACACGGTACCGACAGTTGCCGACGATGTCTAAATTATTATGGTTTCTGTCGAGAGAAAGGTCCACTGCCGCCGGTTCTGCGCCGGCACCCGGATATTGCCAGGCGCTGCTTGGCACTCGTCGCAGGCGGAGAAGACGGGACTCAAAGGGCAGCATTTTGTATGCTGTTGCTGACGGAAGGGATCGGGGTGGGACCGGAGAAGACTGCGAGGGGGATGTGCGTTCCAATATCGAAAAAAGTTACCGGGCACTGGCCGAGGAGCATCGTGACATCATGAGCCTGGTGCACAGGCTCGAACAGCACCGTAGCCTCGTGCAGCTAGTACCCATGCTGGAGGAGCTGCACGCGCTGCTGATCAATCATTTCGCACACGAACAGTTTCCTGGCGGCCTTTACGAATCTCTTGGGGCCTACGGTTCCACGCACCACGACGAGCTGCGGGTATTGGTGAACGAGCACTGCATCATATTATCGTCTGTGCGCGGGGTGCTTGAACGTGCGCGACTGGCCAATGAGACACAAGCATCAGAGATCCTCAACGAAGTGGCTGCAGTGATCAAGAGCCTGCACCAACATGAGCATAGAGAGCATAGCTTGGCAGAAAAGCTGTTGCACGCATGACGCGGGCGTGACCGGACCGTGATTGCACCACTGTGGACACCTTCTCCTGAGCGTATCGAGCAGGCTAATCTGCATGCTTTTATGCGTGAGGTGTGCGCGCAATGGAACGTTGCCGTCACTGATTATAGTGCGCTCTATCGCTGGTCCATCGAGCAACCGGAACAATTCTGGCAATCGCTTTGGTCGTTTGCACAGGTCAAAGCCGAATATCGGGGTGAACTGGTGCTCAAAGACGCTGACAAGATGCCCGGTGCGCAATGGTTTCCCGATGCGCGTCTGAATTTTGCTGACAATCTATTGCGTCGGCGGGATAAGGGTGCGGCGGTTGTTTTTTGGGGTGAGGATCGAGTCAAGCGAACTCTGACACACGCGACGCTTTATGATCAAGTATCGCAGCTGGCGCAGGCGCTGCGTGCCAAAGGGGTGGTTGCAGGTGATCGCGTAGGCGGCTACTTACCAAACATGCCCGAGGCGGTGATTGCGATGCTCGCAACTGCCTCGATTGGGGCCATCTGGTCATCGTGTTCACCGGACTTTGGCGTGCAGGGTGTGCTCGATCGCTTCGGCCAGATCGGCCCGAAGGTGTTGTTCAGTGCCGACGGCTATTATTACAACGGCGAGACGCACGATTCGCTGGGAAAGCTAAGGGACATCGCCCGCGCGCTGCCCACGCTCGAGCAAGTGGTAGTCGTGCCATATGTCTCGAGCGAGCCTGCGCTATCGGACATAGCACACGCGTCAGTGCTTGAGGACTTCGTTTCTCCGTACATTGCTTGCGACATCGACTTTGCGCAGCTGTCGTTTAACCACCCGCTCTATATTATGTATTCCTCCGGTACCACTGGTGTACCGAAGTGTATTGTGCACGGGGCTGGTGGCACGCTAATCCAGCATCTCAAAGAGCATCTGTTGCATGTCGATCTCAAGCGCGACGACCGGTTTTCCTACTTCACTACCTGCGGTTGGATGATGTGGAACTGGCTGGTCTCGGGTCTCGCTAGTGGTGCCACGCTCATGCTATACGACGGTTCCCCGTTCCACCCCGATGGCACGGTGTTATTTGACTATGCGGAAGCAGAAGGCATTACGGTTTTCGGCACATCGGCAAAGTACATCGATGCGGTAAATAAGGCCGGGCTGGCGCCAGTCAAGACACACAATCTTGCTCGCATGCGAACCATACTCTCCACCGGCTCGCCGCTGGTGCCGGAAAGCTTTGACTTCGTCTACGATAAGGTCAAGCGCGATGTTTGTTTATCATCGATCTCAGGCGGCACTGACATCATCTCTTGTTTTGCCCTAGGTAATCCCATCTTGCCCGTGTGGCGCGGTGAGCTACAGTGTCGTGGGCTTGCTATGCGTGTTGAGGTCTATGATGAAGACGGCAAGCCGGTTACAGGCAAGAAAGGCGAGCTTGTGTGTACTGCACCGTTTCCTTCGATGCCGATTAGCTTTTGGAACGATCCCGACGGGGCTAAATACCGCGCGGCCTACTTCGAGCGATTTCCCGGCGTTTGGTGCCATGGCGACTATGTCGAGCTCAGCGAGCACGATGGCATGATTATCTACGGTCGTTCCGACGCCGTGCTCAATCCAGGAGGCGTGCGTATTGGCACGGCAGAGATCTACCGCCAAGTCGAACAGTTGCACGAGGTAGTCGAGAGTCTAGTTATCGGCCAACAGTGGCAGGGCGATGTGCGCGTGGTGTTATTTGTGCGCTTACGTGACGGCCTCGCGTTGGATGAAAGCCTGGTCAATAAGATCAAACAACAGATTCGCCGCAACACTACACCACGACACGTCCCCGCGAAGATCGTTCAGATCGCCGATATTCCGAGAACCAGAAGCGGCAAGATCGTTGAGCTCGCTGTGCGCAACGTGGTGCACGGCGAACCGGTAAAGAATCGAGAGGCGCTAGCAAACCCGGAAGCGCTCGATTTGTTCGCCAATCTTCCGGAGCTAGGCGCTTCCTGACTAGGACCGGCAGGAGAACGGTCAGCTCACAGCAGGTTGGTGCGCCTTAGAACTCAGACCACATCCGCAACAGGTTGTTTTGGATACTGATAAGCTCGGTGTAAGTGTCGCTTAACCCTTCCTTGGCCTTGAGCCGATTCGACAAACCGACGAGACTTGCCAGTAGGTCGCGCTGTTGCGCTGTTCTGATAAATGACTGCAACCAGGTAATGGCGGCATAACGCGCACCGCGCGTAACCGGTGTGACGTAGTGCAGCACGCCGGATGGGTAGCACACCAGCGTCCCCTTGCGCTCCTTGACCTTACGCACCTCGCCAGTGGAGTACTCGAGCGTTAGCTCACCGCCATCATAGTCGGCCGGGGAATTGAGGAAGATAGTAATCGAAAAATCGGTGCGGATCTCAGGCGACCCCATGAACGCCGAGTCCGAATGCTTGTGATACGCCCCGCCTTCGGTGTACTTGTTGAACTGTGGCAGCTTGCCCTTGTGCGGGAACGCCTTGCTGCGTAGCTCGGGGTTAGTCAAGATCGCCTGTAATAACAGCTGTGCGTATTTCTTTGCGACTGGGCTGTCTTGCTCCTTGAGTTCGAGGTTTTGCTTGATCCGGCCGGCATAATCGCTGTCGGTGCTATCGCCGGCATGCCAAGCGAGCGCGCTCAACTCGGAAACGATCTGATCGGCAACGGCGTCGGGCAGCAGTTGCGGTATCGTGATTATCATGTGGTTGATCCTACAGGGTACTGCGAGTTCAGTTAGCTACGCGTAATCCAGGCATTGAACGGTGCAACGATGCGCTCGCTCTCGCCGAGGTATGGCAACACCTCGTGCATGAGAAACGAAGGGAATATCACCAACTGACCCTCTTTGTGCGTCAAATAGACCGGCGTGGTGCTGAAGGCAGGTAGCAGCCGCTCGTTGCCTGGATCGGCGTGCATAAAAACGGCGCCACGTGGATCGTAGAATTTGACCATACCGCTTTCCGGGCGACCCTCGACCGTATCCCCAGTACGCACGCAATAGATACCTGACCACGAGGCCTTCGGGTGATAGTGAATCGACTGGTAGCCACCGCGGCGCGTGATGTGGAACCAGGCGTGATAATGAAACTGAAACTGATTCATCTCCGCTTCTGAATACTTGTTTAGCGTGGCGACGTAGTCGCGCAGGATGCGATGGCACTCCCGTGCCAGCCGCTGTACCGGCTCATCAGGCCAGTCGAACAGATCGAAGGTGCTCTCGAAAATATCGCCGATCTGTGTCGGGATGTGCACAGGGGTACGGTACTTATCCCCTTCTCGTTCCTTTTGTAGAAACAGCTCAGTCAGCGCACGGTTCAAGCTCTCGCTATCAGGCAGGGCTACAGTAACGAGCGGGGTTGCGAACGCCGTGGTGATTTCGACATCTACCTGGGTCACAAAAGATCCTTTGGTGCATCCATTTCACTGCCAGCACCATCGTGCTTGGTGGCACAACAGTCCTATTGGACCCGAATTCAGATTATGCGTCCAGGGGTGCGCACGGCTAATGATGCAGGATCTGACTGAGGAAGAGCTTGGTGCGGTCGGAGCGCGGATGGTTGAAAAACTCCTCGGGTTCGTTCTCCTCGATGATTTGGCCTTCGTCCATGAAGATCACGCGATTGGAGACGGTCTTGGCGAAACCCATTTCATGGGTGACGCAAAGCATGGTCATGCCGCTTTCTGCCAACTCGACCATGACGTCGAGCACCTCTTTGATCATTTCCGGATCCAGGGCTGACGTTGGTTCGTCGAACAACATCACCTTGGGGCTCATGCAAAGCGATCGAGCGATGGCAACACGCTGTTGCTGACCACCGGAGAGTTGTCCTGGGTACTTCCTCGCTTGCTCGGGGATCTTGACGCGCTCGAGATAGTTCATGGCAACCTCCTCCGCTTCCTGGCGCGGCATCTTTCGCACCCAAATCGGTGCTAGGCAAAGGTTTTCCATTACCGTAAGGTGAGGAAACAGGTTGAAATGCTGGAACACCATGCCGACCTCGCTGCGTATCAGCTCCACATGCTTGAGATCGCCAGTAAGCTCGGTGCCTTCAACGATGATCTGTCCGCGCTGGTGTTCCTCGAGCCGGTTGATGCATCGGATCAGGGTCGACTTTCCGGAACCTGAGGGTCCGCAGATGACGATGCGTTCACCCTTGTTGACCGTCAGATTGATATCTTTGAGCACGTGGAACTGACCGTACCACTTGTGCACGTCGATCATCTGAATCATGACCTCCTGCGAGACGGTCATCCGCTTGCTTGATTTGCGCGTCGCTTTGGCCATATCTTTTCCCTCTCACGCTCTGCAGACGTCAGGTAGCCTGACTAGTGTCCGGTATGCAGTTTCTTTTCCAGGTACTGGCTGTAACGTGACATGCTGAAGCAAAAAATCCAGAAGCCGAAGCCAGTGAAGACATAGCCTTCGACCGCGAAACCCAGCCAATCTGGGTTGGTGGCAGCGAGCTGCGCCATTCCGAGAAAATCGAACAGGCCAATGATCAGCACTAGCGTCGTGTCTTTGAAGAGACCGATAAATGTGTTCACGATGCCAGGGATCACGAGTTTCAACGCCTGCGGCAGGACGATGAATACCATCATTTTCGGGTAGCTCAGACCGAGCGCCTGCGCCGCCTCATACTGCCCCTTGGGTATGGCCTGCAATCCACCGCGTACAACCTCAGCCATATAAGCGGCAGAGAAAATGGCGACACCGACGAGCGCCCGCACCAACTTATCGAAATTCACACCTTCGGGCATGAACAGCGGAAACATTACTGAGGACATAAACAACACCGTAATTAACGGTACGCCGCGCCAGAACTCAATGAAGCCGACACAGACCGCCCTGATGATCGGCATGTGCGAACGGCGGCCAAGCGCCAAAACGATCCCGATGGGCAACGAGGCGACAATACCTGTGATGGCGATTACCAACGTTAGAAACAGGCCGCCCCATAGTGGTGTTTCAACCTCTGGCAATGTTGTCTCTTTCAAACTGGCAAAGAACGGTTCGGTGTTGGCTGTCCAGTCGAGGCTACCGAAGTTAAGAAAATCTGGTGGTCCAGCAAACACTAGGTAGGCGATAAATAGGTAAGCTGGTAACAGTAGCCGCGCAAGCTGGCCGGGTAGTCCAGCGTCACGCTCATAACCCCAAGGGCTGATGGCGGCGAGTGACAACAGCGCTGCGGTCAATGCCATGACCCAAGGGGGCGTTGACCCGGCGGTATCCTGCCACGCCCACAGTGGCACCAGAAAACCGACACAAGTGATGATGGCAACCACAATGCAGAGTTGCCAGAAATGTTCCCAAATGAGGGTGCGCCATTGCGAGAACATCAGTGCGACCGCCAGGGTGACCATGGGCAGCGTGGCGAGCAGGACACCGATGAAAGCGGCCCAGGGTGGGGCACCGTAGAGTAGGCCCGCTGTCCAAGTGGACGATGCAGAGAGGCCCCAAAGTGGTACGAAAATCAGTAACAAGATTGCGACGACCGCGCTGCGTTCCCGCCTGATCCCGAGCAGTGGCAGTAACGCGAGGATGGCGATCGCCAGCGCCGAGAGTACCATTAAGCGATAAGGCCACGCCTCTATGTTTCCAGCAGACAGTCCCGTGAACAAGACTGTTGCAATCATGGGGTAGACTACTAGCAGGAACACGGCGACCCAATGTTTCCAGCGAAAACGGGGGATAAACAGCAGGATCATCCCTACCACGAGCAGCAGATAGGCTATGTTGATGCGCCAGATTTCCGGGTAGCGTCCATACATGAGCTGCTTGAACCACACATGTATAAATACCCAGCAAGCCCCCTCGCGACTGCAGTCCTGGCGGGTAGTGCCTACCCAGTCAGCGTCGATGAATGCCCATTTGATAACTCCCGGAACGAGCTGGTAGAGGATGTAAAGCGCGACAATGGTAAGCACCACGTTTGACCATGACGAGAACAGATTCTGGCGCAACCAGCCGATCGCCCCTACGGCGGTCACGGGTGGGGCCTGATCAGGATGCTTGCCGGGTTCGTAATGTTGTTTTTTCTCGCTCATGGCTAGCGTTCTACAAGTGCCATTTTCTTGTTGTACCAGTTCATCAATCCCGAGATCAGCAGACTTATGGTGAGGTACACCGCCATAGTAATGCCGATGATCTCAACGGCTTGGCCCGTCTGCATCAACACCGTTCCCGCGAAAACCAACACCAGATCGGGGTAAGCAATGGCCGCCGCCAGTGAAGAATTCTTGGTCAGGTTCAGATACTGGCTGGTGAGCGGCGGAATGATAATGCGCAGCGCCTGCGGGATGATGACTAGGCGCAGCGTCGGTGTGGGGCGCAGTCCGAGCGAGTAAGCAGCCTCGGTTTGGCCGTGACTGACGCCGAGAATACCGGCACGCACGATTTCGGCGATAAAGGTAGCGGTATACAGCGATAGCGCCAGCACGAGCGCGACGAACTCTGGTATGAGCACCAACCCGCCCTGGAAATTGAAACCTTGCAGTTCCGGATAGTTCCATTTCAACGGGAAGCCGGTGATGAGCGTAGCGATCAACGGTAGGCCAATGATGAGTCCAAGCGAGGTCCAGAAGACCGGAAACTGCTCACCGGTCTGCTCCTGGCGCTTGCGCGCCCAACGGGCGAGAAAGATGATGCCGGCGATGGCCACGCCCAAGGCAGCTGGAATCCACCAGAAACCCGGCTGCGGGATCGGTTGCGGTGAGAACAGCCCGCGAATATTGAGAAAGAAGGTATCGAACAAGGCAATGCTGTTACGCGGACCTGGGAGTTGCCGCAGGATCCCGAAATACCAGAAGAACAGTTGCAATAGCAGCGGGATGTTGCGCAGCGTCTCAATGTACACGGTCGCCAGCTTGGCAATGAGCCAGTTTTTCGAAAGCCGGGCGATGCCGAGAATAAAGCCAAAGATGGTCGCCAGCACGATACCGATGACCGATACCAGTAGGGTATTCAACAAGCCGACCAGAAAGGCACGGAAATAAGTGTTCTCCTCCGCATAGGAGATCAGGTGCATGGAGATACTGAAACCGGAAGTGCGGCCGAGAAACTCAAAGCCGGAGGCGATGCCCTGCCGTGCTAAGTTCGCCAGGGTGTTATGAACTAGAAAAACGCAGAGCAAGATAATGCCGCCGAGCACCAGCACCTGGAAGAACAGCGCACGGTAGCGGGGGTCGTTCCAAATCGGCGGCTTCGCTGGCGGTTTGGCCAGCACTAGCGCTTCTTTTTTCTCGGCAGCCAAGCAGCGCCTCGAGTCTCGCTTGCGAACTACAGCAAAGGGAACACTCGTATACCCGGCCTGTGCAGCCGGGTACACGCGCTAAAAGTTAGATAGCCAGGTGCACTGCTGCGCTAGCGCACAGGCATGCCGTACTGCAGGCCGCCTTCCTTCCAAAGCGCGTTCGCGCCGCGCTCGAGCTTAAGCGGTGTCGCTGGACCCACATTTCGGTCATAGACCTCGCTATAGTTGCCGACCTGCTTGACGATGTTATACACCCAATTGTTGTCGACACCGAGGTTCTTGCCCATGTCGCCCTCGATACCGAGCAAACGCTTGACAACGGGATCACTGGAGCTCTTCATCTTATCGACGTTCTTCGAATTCAAGCCATACTCTTCAGCCTCGAGCATGGCATAGAGCGTCCACTTGACCAGATCGAACCACTGGTCATCGCCATGTCGTACCACAGGCCCGAGTGGTTCCTTTGAAATAATCTCGGGTAGCACCATGTGAGCATCTGGATTCTTGAGCTTCAGGCGTTGCGCCGCGAGACCGGAGCGATCGGTCGTGTAAACATCGCAACGACCGGCGTCATAAGCAGCAACCACCTCGTCAGCCTTCTCGAACACCACCGGCTTGTATTCCATCTTATTGGCACGGAAGAAGTCCGCCATGTTGAGCTCCGTGGTGGTACCGATGTTGACGCACACCGAGGCACCGTTGAGCTCCTTGGCACTTTTCACACCGAGCTTTTTCGGTACCATGAAGCCTTGGCCATCGTAATAGGTGACACCGGTAAAATTGAGACCGAGTGCCGTGTCGCGCACAAGCGTCCATGTCGTGTTACGCGATAGCACGTCAACCTCGCCGGATTGAAGCGCGGTAAAACGCTCCTTGGCGGATAAGGGTGTGTACTTGACCTTACTGGCATCCCCGAAGATGGCCGCGGCCACAGCGCGACAAATGTCCACATCGATGCCGGTCCAGTTGCCTTTTTCGTCCGGATTCGAGAAGCCCGGAAGGCCCTGGCTTACACCGCATTGCACGAAGCCTTTGCGCTTGACATCATCGAGCGTGCCAGCGCCAGCGACACCGGCGAACGTGAAACAGGCGATGGCGGTGGATACGACAAGAGTTCTAAGAAGATTCACGGCAGCCCCTCCAATGTTATTAGTAGTGGTCCGGGTATTTGACTAAAATCGCCCGCCGGTCTCGAATGACTTCGGCCTTAGGGATTCGTCAAGGCAACAAGCTAGCATACCGTCCAAGGCGCACTCAAGCGATTTAAGCTTTGTCGCGGGGATGGAGACGGGGCCTGTGAAGGGTGTTGTTGCATCATCCAGGGCGCCGCTTTACTAGCCGAAAACTAGGAGTGCGATGGACTGTCAATGCGGGCAGCGCTATGCTGCGAGCTTCTCCCGGCGTGTGTGAGCATCACGTGGGATACATATTGCTTTTTTGAGGGCAAGCAACCATGAACTTTAAGACGCGCGCAGCGGGTATTGCAAAGAAAGTTTGCCAGATCCTCGATACTGCCCCGTCAGCGGCTGCTCGGAACGAGGTAGCCGAGTTGATAGAGCGGGCGCTCATGGACGCCGCTTTGGAAGACAGCGAAGAATGTGCCAAAGTAGCCATGGTCTGCTGTTCGGCCGATCGTGACTTGGCCCACAAGATTGCTGAGGAGATACGCCGCAAGAACGTTGTGCTGATAGCGAATCTATCAAGTATGCGTTAACACGAGCGCGACCCGCAGCGATACAAGTTGCGGGGATTGAAGTAGGTGCTTGCAGGCTCAACTGCTTTTGATCAAACGGATCAGCAACAGCAGTACCACGGCGCCGGCTGTTGCCGTGATCAATAAACCCGCTAGGCCGTCAGCGCTGATCCCGAGCACATTGAACAGAAGGCGCCCTAGGCCGAGTACATTGAAAAGGACCCCCCCGAGAAAGGCGCCAATCACGCCGACGATGAGGTTACCCACAAGCCCGAGCCCGCGCCCCTTCATCAAGGTGCTGGCGAGCCAGCCGGCGACGATTCCTATTAATAGGAACAAGATGAGAGCCGTAATGTCCATATTTCCCCCTGTGTGACGGTGCCTACCGGTTATCGTAGAGCTCTATGACCCATGGTTCGGCCTGGGCTGCACCAAGCCACGTTTGTAGCGCCGGCCAGTTCCAGGCGGCATCGAGATACTCTGCCGCTAGTCCCTCGACACTGATGCCATAGGTGATGAAACGACTGACGACGGGCGCATACATGGCATCGGCCAGCGAATAGGCCCCAAACAAGAAACGGCCTTCCTCGCCGAAGCGTTGTCGACAGTCAGACCAAAGATCGATGATACGGCCAATATCTTTCGTTACCGCTTCACCTCCGGCATGCTGGCGTCGGCGCGCCCGCATGTCCATCGGCAGGTGTGTACGCAACGCAGTGAAGCCGGCGTGCATTTCGTTGCTAACGGCGCGTGCTGTGGCCCGGGCACAGGATTCTTTGGGCCACAGGCCAGCGTCGGGGAATAGCTCAGCGAGATACTCGCCGATAGCCAACGACTCCCAAATCGTGCAGTCACGGTGCTGGAGCACGGGTACCCTTCCGCTTGGGGAGTATTGTGCGAGCACTGCGCTAGAATCGTCGCGGTAAAGCGGGATCACCGTCTCGTCGAAGGCAACGCCGGTTTGTTTCAACGCTAGCCAAGCGCGTAAAGACCAGGAGGAATAGTTCTTGTTGCCGATGTATAAGTGCAGGTCGCTCAAAGTTGGTGTTCTCGTGGTTGTGCCACCCAGCCTGTATGAGCATAGAATGCGTAGCAAGGTATTGACAAGTATTCGCTGATCGATGAGCAAATCGAACCCGATCTTGATCGAGGTGCTGCGTGGCACGATGGTCGAGAGCCGTCATTGCGGTGCGGCCGCCATCGTCGATGGAGAAGGCAGCGTGATCGCTGCTTGGGGCGATATCGAGCGACCGGTGTATGCGCGCTCCGCGATCAAGCCGCTGCAAGCGCTGCCATTGATCGAAACCGGCGCCGCCGATCGGTTTGCGCTCGGCGATGAAGAGATCGCGCTCGCCTGCGCATCACATTCCGGTGAGCCCGAACATGTGCAGCGTGTCGAACATTGGCTGACACGTATCGGTCTCACGCCGGATGATCTAGAGTGTGGTCCGCACGCGCCGCTTAACGAGGAAGCCAGCACGGCGCTGATGCGTGCCGGCACCCCTGCATCGGCGCTACACAACAACTGCTCCGGCAAGCACACGGGCTTCCTGACCACTGCCGTGCATCTCGGACTCGCGACCCGGGGCTACATTCAACCCGATCATCCCGTGCAGCGCTACTGGCAGGAGGTAGTGGCGCAAATGTCCGGTACCGACCTCGCACCGGCGCCGACGGGAATCGATGGTTGCGGTATTCCGGTTTGGGGCTTATCGCTGCGTGCCACCGCGGTTGCTATGGCCCAACTGGCTGCGCCGATCAGGCTTGCGCCAGTGCGCGCAGCCGCCGCCGCGCGCGTATTGCGGGCAATGGCTAATGCGCCGCTCATGGTAGCGGGCAGTGGGCGTTTTTGTACTGAGGTAATGCGACATGCTGGGACTCAGGTGGTTGTGAAAATTGGCGCCGAGGGGGTTTATGTGGCGGCACTGCCTGGGAAGCAACTGGGCGTGGCGCTGAAGATCGATGATGGCGCCGCACGCGCGGCGACGCTGGCAATAGCGACAATCCTGCTCGTGCTCGGTGTGCTCGATGATGTCGCCAGCCGGGCGTTGGGACCGTTTCTGCAACCCGTGGTTTACAATCGCGCGGGTCTAGCGGTCGGTGCGTTGCGGGCCGCCCCGGGGTGGCTGCACCAACTTAGCTTGCCTACTGCCGTGTAGTGCGCCCTGGTGCTACCGGCGTTCGCCTTCTTTCTCCGCGGCGGCAGGTGCGGCGCGCGTGCCACCAGTGAGGATCAGCAAGTTCCCCCCGAGCACCGTCACGACGCCGAGAAGCGCGGCAGCGCTCCAGTGATACTGCTCGAATAGCGTCGACAACAGCAGCGCGACGATCGGAAACAGCACACTCGCATAGGCAGCGCGGTCAGCGCCGATGCGCCCTAGCAGACTCAGGTATGCCCCGAAGGCAATGATGGTCGCGAACACAGCCAGGTAGAGCAGCGAGCCAACATAGGCAATGGACCCGTCGAATCCGGGTTCACCGCCGATGGCAACGGCCGCCGCAGTCGTGAAGCATGCCCCGTAGGCCATGCCAAAGGTGTTGCTTTGCAGGACGGGTAAGCTGTGGCGTTGGTTGCGTACGGCCACCATGTTGCCGAGAGACGCGATCCAGGTGGCCAGCACTGCGAGCCCGAGACTACTCAGGGCACGGCTGCTGACATCGAGTGCACGAAGCTCGGGCCAGAACACCAGTGAGATCCCGAGCAGACCCAGGCATGCCCCGCCAATGACGCGAGCGCTCACGGGTGCGCGAAAGATCAGCGCACCGTTTAGCATGTTCATGAATACGATAGTAGAGAAGGTGACGGCCACTACACCGCTCGTCAGATGCTGGATAACGAAATAAAACAAAATGTAATTGAGGGAAAACAGGCACAAGCCTTGGATGGCGAGAAAGCCGTGATCTTGCCATGGAAATCGCAGGCGACGGTTTGTGACCAGGCAGTATGTCATGAGGATGAGTGCCGCCAGCATGAAACGATAGGCGACTGACCAGATTGGATGGACATGACCGAGCTGCAGCGTGATGGCGAACCAGCTCGATCCCCAGATAGCAACGGTCGTAATGTATAACAATCGCGTGGACACGCTAGGGTTTCAGCTCGCTCGTTAGTGCACGACGCGGGTCAAAGGCCGCGGCCATCCTGCCACACTCCGGTTGTGGGTCTCAAGCAGCACCAGTGGCGATCGTGAGGCAAAAGGCCCATACTAAAATTATGCTTCGAGTTTGCTTGACAGTAACTTTGTTGGTGTCGAGTGTGCTGGCATCGGCCGATCAGACCGATCAACGTCTCGATGGTCTGTTCGTGCAGTTACGTAGCACGGAGGATCCGGAGCTGGGCGCTGTTTTGACCGGCGAGATCTGGGACATCTGGCGTCACACGGACAACAAGGTAGCCGCAAAGTTGATGGAGCAGGGTACACACGCGATGGCGCTTGAGCACTACGACGACGCTTTGGTCGTCTTGGACGAGGTAGTGAAGACGGCACCAGAGTACGCCGAAGGCTGGAACACGCGTGCTACGGTGCTCTATCTGATGGGGGACTATTCAGCCTCAGCGGTTGATGTCAGGCGCACGCTAGCACTGGAGCCGCGTCACTTCGGCGCTTGGTCGGGCCTCGGGCTTATATACATGCACGTGGGTGATGAGCGCGCGGCGCTCGAGGCCTTTGCTAAGGCGCTCGAGTGGAACCCTCACCTGCACGGCTCTCGACATAACCTGGAAATGATCAAGAAGCACCTGCAGGAGCAGATAATCTAGACGCTCGCCAGAAACTGCTCCGCGGGCGTGTACGGACGGTCTTGCACACGCGCGGCTTCAGCTAACGTCAGTACGCCACCCGCGCAGGTAAGACCGCGTGCCAACCAGCGATTGCGGCGACAGGCTTCCAATGCCCCATGCTCGGCGATGAGTTTGATAAACGGCAGAATAGCTACGGCGTAGCCTGCTGAGGCAGTTACCGGCGCAGCACCCGGGATATTGTCGACACAGAAATGCCGCACGCCATCGACGCTGTACACGGGATCTTCCCAGGTCGTCGGCCTGCTGGTCTCGATGGCACCGTGGGGGTCGCAGGCGATGTCAACGATAACGGCGCCGCGCTTCATGTCCTTCAGCATCGCGCGGCTGATCAGGTGGTCGTTGCGCCCCTTGTCCCACAGCACACAGTTCAAAACCAGATCCACGTGACCGAGGTAACGGGGCAGCGCGTGAATATGGTCGGCGCTAAAGTCGCTTTTGTACCAAACGAGGGTGGCCTCGCGCCGTGCGGCGGCATTGGTATCAAGACCAACTACCGAGAGCCCCAGGCCGAGCAATGTGCGTAAAGCGCCGCGGCCGACGCCGCCAAGCCCGAGCACAAGTGCGCGCGCCGGCATGGCCTCGAAGTGGCGCATGAAGTGGCGTCCGCTGCCCCCATGCGGTGCCAGCACCAGCCGCACGCCCTCCAGCGCGCCGATCTCACCGGCAAGCACGCTGTTGGGCGAACCGAGTTCGTGGGTCTCCTCGGCGGCGATCGCGATCAATCGCGCCTGCAGCAGCCTGTCGAGCTGTTGGCGATTGGCGGCGGCGTGGATATTGGTGAAAAGTATGTGATGCGCGCGCAGAAAAGCGTACTCCGGCGGCAAGATCTCCTTTACCTTTACAATCAACTCGGCCCGATCGAACAAGGCCGCGGCATCGTCGATGAGTTCCGCTCCCGCCGCCGCGTAGTGGTCAGCAGCGGCCTCGGCCAGGGCCCCGGCGTTCTTTTCCACCAACACAGTGTGACCCAGCGAAACCAGCTCGCCTACTTGCGGCGGCAATAGCGATACCCGACCCTCTTGCGGCTTTATCTCGCGCGGCACGCCGATTTGCATATGTTCGACCTATAGTAATAATGACAATGACTGCATAACGTCGCGCGCTTACATCGGATCCCGCAGCACTCGCGGGTTGTCGATGAGCTTGGTTTCCTGCTTATAGGCGATAAAGCCGGCACGCTCGTATAACGTTCGTGCCTTGGGGTGATCGAAATTGCAAGTATGCACCCAAACACGCTGTGGCCGCTTGCGCCACGCCATGGTGAGCGCTTGAGCAAGCAAGTAACTGCCGAGGCCGTGGCCAATGAACTGTGGCATCAATCCGAAATAGGCGAGCTCGATTTCCATTACGGCCATCGAGCTCGAAGTAGCCGCCCTTGGTGTCACCGATATGGAGCACGTAGATCTCGACCCGGGGATGCTGAATAATCGCGCGTAGACTGTCGTCATCCATGTCGCGGCGTTCGTACCACAGCCAGCGACTACCGATACCATTATATAAGTATCGGTATTCAGCCACCGCCGGCTCATGTAACCGCGCCACGTGCAAACCGGGCAGCGGGGGTGCAGCTGCTGTGCCCGTCGAGGGGCGCCGCATCTGCAGATACGTGATCGTCATCTTCAGTTTATCGGCGTTCATAAAGGGCCGGACGTTCACATCGAGCGCAGGTCTTATTTCTTGTCCGCTAACCAGCGCGACATAACAAGGCGCTGCTCGACAGCATAGCCGATCTTTTCATAGAAGCTGCGCACCGCTTCGTTGTCGTCGCGTATCATGAGCTCGACCTTGGATATTCCCAGTGCGGCCAACCAGTTCTCGGCGTACCGCACCATAGCCCGGGCAAACCCCTTGTAACGCAGGGCGGGGTCAACCGCGAGGTAGTACATCCATCCGCGATGACCGTCACTGCCCGCCATGACGGTTGCGATTAGCTTGATCGCATTGTCATTGTCGCCCACAAGCCCTACGAATAGCTCGCTGCTGGCGGTGCTGCGGCATAACGCAATGTCGCTGGCAGGTTCGTTCCAGGGTCGCAGCAAGCCGCAGGCATGCCATAGCGCGACAACGTCCTTAAAGTCGTCGTCTACATAAGTACGAATATGGATCGATGAAGCAGAGTTCATGTTGTACTCGCGCTCATGCTAACAGGGCGAGGGGTGCGTTTGTACTGTTGCTACTCTTGATTGAGTGATGCGGTGCATCGTTGTGATCACAGCAGCGGATACTTATACTGCTTTGTTCATAGCGTAGGGCGCAGTCATGCAACAAGTCGTCATTATTGATGGTGTCCGCACCCCGATCGGTAAACATGGCGGTGTGCTTGCGAGTGTGCGGCCCGATGATCTACTGGCCATCACTTATAAGTCGTTACTGCAGCGCACCGGCGTGGATCCTGCCTTGCTGGATGATGTCTACGCCGGCTGCGGCAATCAAGGCGGTGAGGACAATCGTGACGTTGCCCGCATGTCGGTGCTACTAGCAGGCCTACCGGTGGACATACCCGGTGTGACCGTTAACCGCAATTGTGCTTCTGCGCTAGAGGCGGTCAATCAGGCAGCGAAAGCTATCGTGTCCGGTGAAGGCGATGTTTACATCGGCAGCGGTGTGGAATCGATGAGTCGCGCGCCTTGGTCCATGCTCAAGCCCGAGCGGGTACCGACGACGAAGGCGCCGGTACTGCAGGACACCACCGTTGGTTGGCGCTTCAACAACCCTAAGATGGACGCCATGTATCCGATCATCAGCCTCGGCGAGACCGCGGAGAACATCGCGCGCGAAATGGAGATCAGTCGCGAGGATCAGGATGCCTTTGCTCTCGAGAGTCAACGGCGCGCGATTGCTGCGATCAATGAGGGAAAATTCAAGGATGAGATCGTGCCGGTTGAGGTGACGCAGCGCAAAGGCCCGCCCAGCATGGTCGACACCGACGAGCATCCCCGCTACCGCAAGGTCGACGGTCGCTACGAGCTGGCTACGACGCTGGAAGAGCTCGCCAAGTTGCCGCCGGCGTTTCGTAAAGGTGGCACCGTTACCGCGGGCAATTCCAGTGGCATCAACGACGGCGCCGCGTCCCTATTACTGATGAGTCGCGAAAAGGCCAAGGCTATCGGTGTTAAACCGTTGCTACGCTGGGTTGGCTCCGCAGTGGCGGGTGTAGATCCGGGGGTCATGGGTTACGGACCCGTGCCCGCTACCCGCAAATTACTGCAGCGCCTGGATCTACAGTTGCAAGATATTGGCTTGATCGAGATCAATGAAGCCTTCGCCGCGCAGACGCTCGGCTGCATGCGTCAACTCGGCATGCGCCACGACAACACCAATGTTAATGGCGGCGCGATTGCGCTTGGCCATCCCACAGGCTGCTCAGGTGCGCGCATACTGGTGACGTTACTACACGAGATGAAGCGCCGTGCCGGACACGCGAAGCGCCCGTTCTATGGACTGGCAACACTATGTGTCGGTGTTGGCATGGGCGTTAGCACTGTGGTTGAGTGGATCGGAGATTAACCTTGCAGCGACCTCTCTCCGGCGTTCGTGTGATTGGGCTCGAGCAGTACATGGCGGGCCCTTATTGCACCATGCTGTTGGCCGATGCCGGTGCTGAGGTGATCAAGATCGAACGCCCCGGCAGCGGCGACCCGCGACGTTCCATGCCGCCTTTTGTCAGCAAGAACGGGGCAAAAAAAGCAGTGGGATTCATGGGCTACAACCGTAACAAGCAAAGTCTGGCCTTGGATTTCCGCGGTCCCAAGGGTCAGGATATCTTCCGCAAGTTAATCGCTGGCGCCGATGTGCTGGTGGAAAACCTGCGGCCTGGTTCCCTCGATCGTCTGGGGCTAGGCTACGAGGCCTTGAAGGAGATCAATCCGCGGCTGGTGCACGCGGTGATTTCCGGTTTTGGGCGATTGCCAGGCTATCAGGGACCGTACAGCGATCGGCCTGCGTTTGACATCGTCGCGGAAGCGATGAGCGGCATCATGCACCTCGTAGGCTTTGAAGATAAACCGCCGTCGTGGACCATCTACGGAATGGCGGATATCTACTCTGGAATGGTTACCGCCTTCGGTATTATGCAGGCGTTGTTCATGCGCGAGCGCACAGGCAAGGGGCAGTTCGTCGACTCGGCGATGTACGACAACATGCTCTCACTGAACGAATCGATGATCGCATTACACTCCGCGGCCGGACAATCGCCGCATCGTGGTCGCCCGCGCAACGCCTATCCCCGCGGCGCTTACCAGGCGCGCGATGGATACGTCGCAGTCAACGTTCCCGACGAACGCATCTGGCGTCGCTGGTGCGAAATCATGCAACGCCCCGATTTGGTCGATGATCCGCGCAGCAGCAGTGGCACCGCGCGTTCCCAGAACCGAGAGTTTGTCGACTCGGTCATCAGTCAATGGTTTGCGGGCCTCGCACGTGACGAGGCTGCGGAGTTACTTAATAAAGCGGGCGTACCCACGGGGCCGGTGTATACCGCCGAGGATGTCTTTGCCTGTCCGCAGGCGCAGGCGCGCCACATGCTGATGCCCGTAGCGGATCCAGACGTCGGCGAGTTCCGGTTTGCGCGCACGCCGCCGCATCTGTCCGCCGCACCGGAATTACCGGCACGGTCCGCACCCGAGCTAGGCGAGCATAGCCGGGTTATTTTGCAGGAACTGCTTGGCTACGGCTCACAAGAGATCGACACGCTTGCCGCTGAAGGTGTGGTGCAGGTGCGTTGAGGCACCTGCCGCCATCATCTTGATGTTTCCATGATTGCCGCATCCAGCGCACGTGTGAGTTTGTCGATGAGCTCCTCTATGTGGCGCTCATTGATAATGAAGGGCGGAGCTATCAGGATGTGATCGCCGAGCCGTCCGTCAATTGTGCCACTCATGGGGTAGCACATCAGACCGTGCTCCATGCCCCGGCGCTTGACCGCCGCAGCCAGGCGCAGCGCCGGATCAAAAGGCTCTTTGTTTGCCCGATCGGCCACCAGTTCCAGACCCCTGAACAAGCCGCGCCCCCGTATGTCACCCACATGCGGGTGTTCGCCGAGTTGCCGCTGCAACGCGTCTGCCAGATGCTCACCCTGTATACGTACGTTTGTCAGCAGGTCTTCTTCGCGTATGACTTTCTGCACGGCGAGCGCAGCGGCGCA
>QKEI01000027.1 GCA_003251795.1 Candidatus Muproteobacteria bacterium | reverse complement strand
ACCTTAACACCCGGGGAACGTTGGGTGCCCGGATCATACGACTACAGGGAAGTAGGAGCTAGGGCAATGCCGGGAGCAATTGCCGCCGACTACAGGGAAGTAGGAGCTACAAGTCTAGGACGGACGAGGTAGGGCGGCGTCGGGAACAAGCCGCCGAGGGCAATGCCGGCGACCCACATGGAAGTGGGGAGGTACGCCTCCAGGGAAGGAGGCGGTAGGGCCGCGTTTGGAACGAGCGGCCGAGGGTAACGCAGGGAGCACGACTACAGGGACGCAGGAGGTAGGGCAACGGTTGCCGACTACTAACCAGAAACTGGTGTCAGATCACGGCGCGTGAAGGGGATTGGGTCTAGCGCGAGACCATTTTGCGACGAGCGAGTCATACGCGAGTTTGTCTCTTCGGCGATGTGCTGGGCTCCGCACCCCGCCCGCGGCAGTAATAGACGATATGCCAGCGGTCCTCCCCCACGCGGCGCACATACCACCAGGCGTCGCGCAGCTTGCGGTAGCTGCGCTGCCACGAACGCTGCCGCGGAAACATGTCAGCGCCGACGAGCTGCTCGGCAAGCAACCGGTGTCTGGTGCCTGTGAGGCTGAGGGTAAACCCGCCCTCGCGGACCAAGGGGCTCACAGTGATCTCGATGTCCGGTGGCAACCCGCTGTTCTGCTGCAAGCGCGCGAGCAGTCGACGAAGCCTGGTTCGTTCCTCGGACTCCGTCACGGGAAACGGAATAACCGTCGCCATGGCAATCCTCCTCGTCGTGGCAAACCGTGGGCCGTTCTTTGTGACGGTTTCCCAATGCCCGGCCGCCCACCGGAGAAGGAAGATTTAAGAAGCTTGAATCCCAGGCCCTTAGTCACAACGCTAACTCCCGCGCTCAGCGGTCGTCAAGATCACCGGCCGTGAGCCGTCTATATAAAGGTGCCGTTAGGATTCTGTGCCACAAGCTCAAAAGTCCCTGAAATGTCGCACATTTCATCGAAACTCGATTTTCGGCAGCCATGGACTATAAGAAACAGAAGAGTGATTTCAGGCTTAAAGGGGATCGCAAATGAAGACCTGCAGGCTCCTACTGGTCGCGCTGCTGACCTTGTCCGCCAGCGGTTGCGCAAGCATAGCAATGACTTCCGGACGCGTCGTCATCAAAGACGACAACCACGTTATCGATGTCAGCTTCAATGATCACGACCGAAAAGTGATCCACGACTATTATGCTCATCAGAAGAAGCACAAGGGCAAGAAAATGCCGCCGGGTCTGGCGAAACGCGGTGGCGATCTCCCGCCGGGCTTAGCCAAACGCGATGTACTTCCACCCGGTTTACAGGGACGCGCTCTGCCGAACGAACTCGAAGCGCAGTTGACGCCCTTACCTAGCGCCTACGTACGCGTGCGCATCGGTGGAGATCTGGTGTTACTAGACCGCAAGACGCGAGTCGTACTAGATGTCATCTACGGCGTAGCCGCGTAATCGGTCAGACGATCCGCTCGGCGGCGCTACGGTCGCTTGCAAGCTGATGTAGCCAGCATCTCTTCAGCGAGGAAGTGCACCGGTGGACGGGCAGGGAGAACCCTCAATCAGTCCGTCGCATCCGCAACTGATTGGTTCATTTCCCGCCGGTGATCCTCGCGCCGCTCGGCCTCGATAAATACCCGGCGTACTGAAGGATCGATTGCTTTGATCTCCTGGGTGAGCCGGGAGACGCACGACTCGACCTCGTCGGCGCTCAGGTCGGTCGCGAAGTCCACACTGACAGTTACTAGGATGAACTCGGGGCCCATGTGGAGTGTGGCCACTTCGTTAATAGTCTTGACGTCCGGGTCCTCACTCAGCACGCGCCGAATGCGCGCGACGATCCACCCTGCCGCGCTCTCACCGATTAATAGACCCTGCGTCTCGTAGGCCAACCAGATCGCCGTGCCGGCGAGGATGAGACCGATAACCACCGAAGCGGCACCATCGAACACCGGGTTACCGGTCGCCTCGGCAAGTGCAATCCCTGCGCTTGCCGCCAGCAGGCCGAGCATGGCCGCACCGTCTTCGAAGAGGACCACGAACAAAAGGGGGTCCTTACCGCGGCGCACGGCCTCGACATAGCCCAGCTTGCCCTTCTGTGCGGAGAATTCGCGAAACGCGACCGAGAACGCACCGGCCTCGAACAAAATCGCCAGGCCCAACACCACATAGTTGACGACCACATTCTGCAGCGGCTCGGCATGTACGATGTGCTGATAACCCTGATAGATCGAGATTCCCGCGCCCAACCCGAAGATCAGGATTGCGACGACGAAGGACCAAAAATAAACCTCTTTGCCGTGGCCAAACGGAAAATCAGGGCTTGGCGGGCGGGCGGCGCGTTTCATCCCCAGCAGTAACAAAATTTGGTTACCCGTATCTACGAGGGAATGGACGCCTTCCGAGAGCATCGCGGCGCTGCCCGTGATAGCTGCGGCGACGAATTTGGTGACGGCGATCAGCGTATTGCCGATCAGCGCGGCATAGATGGCTTTGCGTGATGAGGCCGCCATGGGTTCGCTATTATAGGTATTGGGTTCTCGCCTTTCACAAGGCGCTCCGCAAAGGCTCCCAGATTACGGCTCTTGCCCCTGGTCCCGAAGCGAACGCGCCACCGAGCTCCAAGCGTGCCCGTTGCGCCTCCCTTTTGTCTGCGGTGGTTGATCCAGATCAAAGACGGGCCCTACTGTATATGTTTTCTTCTTTATACTTTAAATAAGACGATACGAAACGGAGTAAAGCACCGATGAAACGGGTACTGAGCGTGATGGGTATTTTGGCGGCAGTGGCTATTGGCGTGGGCTGCACGCAGGCCCCGGCTGGGGAAATCACTGTGTACAAAACGTCAACCTGTGGTTGTTGTAAGAGCTGGATACAACACCTCAGGGCCAACGGCTTTGCCGTCAGCGCGCATGACGTGCAGAATCTGGACCAGATCGCCAGACAAAACGGTGTCAGCCCGCAGCTCAGGTCCTGCCACACCGCTCGCATCGGGAACTACGTCATTGAAGGCCATGTGCCCGCGCAGGACATAAAGCGTATGCTCGCGGAGAAGCCCAGCGTCACTGGTCTGGCGGTTCCGGGGATGCCGCAGAGTGCGCCCGGCATGGATCTGCCAGGCAAGGAACCGTACAACGTTTATGCCTTTAAGGCGGACGGCAGTACCGCTGTGTACGCGCGTTACTAGACGCATATCGTCTCTAGCTTTATAGCCGCCAGGCGCGTACTCGGTCGAGGTTCGGTTTTTTGCCCTGACCAGCGTGCCGGCGGCAGATCACTTTATCGCCGGCAGGAAGCGCTGATTCCGATCAGTCGCGTTCCTGTCCGCCGCCAGCAAGGGCCTAGGCGAACACTCATCTTAACCACCTCCCCGCCGCGTTACAGATCGCGCTCTTTGATTGACGTCAATGACAAGGCCGGCAGGCTGTGTTGACCTTGATATCTCTATCGACGGCCCGCGGCAGTGCAGACAATGCTCCCAGCACGCTTTTCGGTGGTCTCCAGCCTCCTCTTCATGGCGCTGTCTCATCCGGTCTACGCCCACCACGTGTCAGGGCAGGCCTCTCATGTCATGACCCACCGCGGCTTGCCGTGGACATGGGCGGCGGTGGTCTTGACATTCATGGGTCTATGCGGCGTGTGGGCAGTGTTCGCCCCGGCCTCTAGAACGGCCAAGGCAAGGTACCTCAGTCTCGCCACCCTCCCCGTGCTCGGTCCCTGGATACGTGTTTTGACCAACAGCCCGTGGCCGCAGTTGGTACTTAGGATTGCATTCGTCGCGCTTTTCCTGCTCGTTATCGTTGCCGGGTTGTTCGGCAACCCGCTCGCCGAACGCAACCTCGCTACTGTCTTGACATGGAATCTGTGGTGGACAGGTGTGGTGATCTCGGTGTTCTTTCTTGGCACGGCCTGGTGTGGCGTGTGCCCGTGGGACGCGCTCGCTAGCTGGCTCGTGCGCCGACGGCTGTGGCGACGAGGTAAAGCGAACAGCAGCCTGAATCTTAAGGTTCCGCAATGGCTGCAAAGCGTATTGCCCGCACTATTACTATTCATCGGTCTCAGTTGGCTCGAGCTCGGCGTCGGCGTAACGGAGAGCCCCTTCGCCACGGCGTTGCTCGCCTTGTTGATGATCACGCTGGCGACACTTTCGCTGGCCATTTTCGAACGCAAGGCTTTCTGCCGCTACTTCTGCCCGGTGGGGCGCACCGTGGGCTTCTATGCGCAACTGGCACCGGTTGAGCTACGCGCCATCGATGGCGAGGTTTGTGCGAACTGCACCACGCTTGACTGTTATCACGGGAACACGGATATCGAACCGTGCCCGACTCACTTGGTGGTGGGACGACTCAAACAGAATACCTATTGCACCTCGTGCGGCGCTTGTACCCGAAGCTGCCCTCAGGACAACGTCTCCTGGCGGCTGCGACCCATGAGCAGCGAAGCCATCGAGGGCGCGCGTCCGCATTGGGACGAAGCGTGGTTCATGCTAGCGCTCTTGACCCTGACCTCGTTTCACGGGCTGACGATGGTGTTGCCGTGGGACGATTGGATCGAGGCACTGGCACACGCGATCGGCGAGTCGGGTTCACTCTTGTGGAGCTTTTCCATCGGGCTTGCCGGCAGCCTACTGCTTGTATCGCTGTTGTACTTGGTCGTCGTGCACGTTACGCGCCTCTTGGCCGGTCGTAGCACACCTTTCAAGCGGCTGTTTTCCGGCTTGGCCTTTACCCTACTGCCGCTCGCCTTTGCCTACCATCTGGCGCACAACCTGAATCACGTGGTACGGGAGAGTGCGGGTTTGAACGAGGTGCTTGCCAATCCACTCGGCACCGGGGCCGCGGCGCTCACCATGATGGAACGTCACGCCCGTCATCTTGCGTTGTTGATCCCGGAGAACCTGTTGTTCGCGCTTCAGACCGGATTGCTGATGTTCGGCTTTTGGATAGCCGTACAGGTATTGCGCCACCGCGGCCGCGGTCTGGTCGTAACCGGGCAGGTCTTCGCGGGCAGGCGATTGGTGCCGATGCTGTTATTCATGGTCGGCATCACGGCGCTCAATATCTGGCTGATGATGGAGCCGATGGCGGTGAGGGTGTATTGATCGCGCGTTAAGCTCGTGAGAAACGATATATTTATGAAGGCAGTGCCCATCGCCGCCACGATCCCGCTCCGCACCCCGCTGTTCCGCGGCGAACGGCGTTTACGCATCGCCCTCGTGGGCATGCCCAACAGCGGCAAGAGCACGCTGTTCCAAGCAGTATCGAGCACATCGATCCGCACTGGCGAGCTCGCCGGCACGCATCGCGTCTATGGCGAATGCGCCGTGCAGGTCGGCCTCGATGAGGCGCGCGTAATCGATCTCCCGAGTATCCACTCGCTGCACCACCTCGAGCATGACGATCGAGTGACTTTGCAGTATCTGTTGTGGGGCGATGAATTGCCTCCCGTGTCGGTACACGAGCCGGGCGGACCACCGGCCCCCTTCTCTCCGCCGGATGTCATTATTCAGGTGGTCGACGCCACGAACCTGGAACGTCATCTGGAGCTGACCCTGGAGCTGAACCAGTTGGGCCGGCCCATGGTGATCGCTCTTAATATGGTGGATGAAGCGCGCAGGAAGGGACTGCATATCAGCGCGCAGACGCTCAGCAGGCTTTTGGGCGCACGGGTCGTGCCGACAGTAGCGCTGATGGGCCACGGCATCTCGGAATTATTCAAGGCGGCAGTGGGGGTGGTGCGCGACAAGGTCTGCCCGCTGCCGCAACCGGCCAGCAAGCATATCTGCGAGAAACTCCAACCTTTGAGCAAGGCCTTGAGCCATCCCAAAATTCAAACGGCCTTCCGCGTTCCGCACCCGTTGCTGGTCATGCAGTTCGCGGCGGCTGACGGCTATTTTCTAGAGGAAATGCGGCAACACTTCCCCAAGTTGTTGCCGGATTTGCTGCGTCTGCGTAGCGAGGCCGAGCGGGCGCTCCCGCGGCCGCTCGCCGAGGAACTGCACGCCGACCGCCACCACCGCGCCGCTTTATTGTACGAGGCGGCGACCCGCGTCGGTGCCCCGTACCAAGACGGCGGGTGGCGCTATTGGCTCGACGAATTTTTTCTGCATCCGTACTCGGGCTTGGTCGGCAGCCTCGCCGTGTTTGCCGCGGTGCTATTTGTGGTCTTCGAAGTCAGTACCTGGATCGACACAATGACTTCCGCCAAGTTGATCACCCTGGCTGCAGGCTGGCAGCCGGCATCGACCGGCGGTGTCATCGTCCGTGCCGTGTTGGATGGTCTGATCGGTCTCGTCGGAATCGTCGTGCCTTACATGATCCCGCTGGTGTTGTTGCTGGTGGCGCTGGAAGAGTCGGGCATCATGCACCGCATCGCTTTCGTCGTCGACCGAGCATTTCATCGTCTCGGCTTGCATGGCGGTGTCGCAGTCCCGTTTCTGCTGGGGCTCGGCTGCAATGTGCCGGCGATTTCCGCGGCCGCCCGCGTTACCAAGGGGCGCGAACGCGTCATCGCCTCGCTGTTGATTACGTTTGTTCCCTGCTCGGCGCGCTCCGCGATCATCCTCGCGCTAGCCGGAAAATATCTGGGCGGCCTGGGCGTGTTCGCCGTCTTCATGCTGAGCATGGTGGTGATCGCGCTATTGGGGAGCGCGCTCGCGCGCCGCTTTCCCGACAGTGGCCCCGGACAGGTGCAAGAGATTCCAGCCTATGCGCTGCCTGCCTGGGATTCTCTGGTTTACAACACCTGGATACGTACCAGAGATGTTTTAACCATCGTTACGCCCTTGCTGGTGGGTGGTAGTGTGGTGTTGGCGCTGTTCAGCCACTTTGGCGCCGACCGCATCATTAACACCGCATTTACGCCGGTGACTCACTGGTGGTTGGGACTGCCGGTGGCACTAGGCGTGCCGATACTGTTCGGTGTACTGCGCAAGGAGCTGTCGCTGCTGATGATCTACCAGGCCCTCGGCACCTTCGACGTCGGCGCACAATTGGACTGGGTACAGATCATGACATTCCTGTTGTTCCTGACTTTCTACTTCCCGTGCGTATCGACGTTTGCAGTAATGCTGAAAACTATCGGCCGCAAGCAGGCATTGGCCTCGGTTTCGCTGTCCGTGGGTGTAGCGCTGCTGGTAAGCGGCATCGTTCGCATCCTGCTGGAAGCGACGCAATATCTATCCGCTTGAAGACATAGTGCGTATGGGTTCCTAATTCTTCCCTTCCGGACCGTCAACTCAGTGCATCTACTCCAGCGTGCGAATCATGGCGTGTGTCTGATTCATGCGCTGCTCCATCTCGCGCAACCGGTTCTCGCTGAGCGTGCCCTGCTTCATATGACGCGCCATCTGCTGAAGCTCGCGCGACATCTGTTCCATCACCTGTGCCATCTGCTGCCGGCGCTCCGGTGTCATCGTCTGCTCCCTGGCCATAATGCGGTTCATCTGCTCCGTCATTTGATGCATCTGCCCCATCAGGGAATTCATGTTGCGCGACATCTCTTGACTGCCACGCCCTTG
>QKEI01000108.1 GCA_003251795.1 Candidatus Muproteobacteria bacterium | reverse complement strand
CAAAGTGAAGTGAAGGCAAAGAAGAGAGGGAAATGATCCCCGCCTGCTAACAACTACGGATGTGGGGGAACACCATGAACAACGCCCTGCCAGTAGCTGTAACTTTTTGCCTTCTGAGGGGAGCACCTTTCCCTCCACCTTTCGGGAATCTCAACCAATGCTCGGCGGATATTAGATGAACATAAGGATTTTGTATCTACTGAGGTGCGAGCAGCTAACGTTGGAGGAAGGACGTAGGCACGAAACGAAGGCCGCGCAGTTGGTCTTTATCATTCTTGCTGTTCTCCTCGCGTTCTCCACCCCCTTGTCGTTCGCCGAAACACCTAAGGGCGGCGGGACCCTCACTTTTGTACTGGATCGCGAACCGCCGAGTTTCGATGGTCACCGCGAAACGACGTTTAGACTAATCCATGTGGTGGCACCCTTTTACAGCACATTGATCCGGGTCAATCCGGAGAATCCTTCCTCTCCTACTGAATTTGTCGGCGATCTAGCACTCGTGGTGCCAGAGCCAATGCATGACGGTACGAAGTACACCTTCAAGTTGCGTCGTGATGCTAAGTTTTCAGATGGGCAACACGTTACGGCTGTGGATGTCGTGGCCACGTTTAATAAGATCATCTTTCCGCCGGAAGGTGTCAAAAGTCGGCGTAAGAACGACTACGCCATGGTGGATAAGGTCTATGCCGAGGATGAGCATACTGTCGTCTTCGAGCTCAAACACCCCTCATCCGCCTTTCTGCCTGCTGTCGCCAGCCCGTTCAATTTTGTCTATAGCGCCCAGAAGCTCACCCAGGACATTCATTGGTATGAGAAGAACGTTCTCGGCTCTGGGCCATTCGTGCTGTCGAGCCGCGAGGCTGGCAAATCTATTGCTGGAAAACGTAACCCGAACTATTACGAGGCGGGTAGACCCTACCTGGATGGCTTCAAGGCAACGTTCACCAGTCAGCAATCAGAACGGATACAGGCCGTTCGCAGCGGCGAGGCGCTGATCGAGTTTCGCGGCTTCCCTCCTAAGTTTCGTGACAACCTCGTCCGCGCACTCGGCGATCAAATTACCGTGCAAGAGTCCGATTGGAACTGCGTATTGTTGGCTACCCCCAATCATCAGGTGAAGCCATTTGACGATCCACGGGTGCGCCGGGCGCTCACCTTGGCCGCAGACCGTTGGGCCGGGTCGGCGTTCCTCGCGAGGACCGCAATCGTGAAGACCGTAGGCGGTGTGGTCTTCCCCGGACATCCACTCGCAGCCAGCAAAGAAGAGCTACAACAGCTCGCGGGCTATTCGCCGGACATCGAGAAATCGCGGGCGGAAGCGCGCCGTCTGCTGAAGGAAGCCGGCGTCCCCGAAGGATACAAATTTAGATTTCACATGCAAAATGCCGACCAACCCTATAAGATCGTCTCGCTTTGGCTGCTCACGCAATGGCGTAGCATAGGCCTTGAGCCCGAGCAGTGGGTTGCGCCTACCTACAAAGAGTTTTATAAGACATACCGCAGCCGTGCCTTCGAGGTGAGCGTCGATTTCAACTGCAATGCAGTGGTCAATCCGCTGCGCGACGTCTCGAAGTACATCTCCGATGATCGGGTCAAAGAAAACTACGCGAATTACAAAGATCGGGTGCTGGACAAGCTATTCGACGAGATGAACCATACCGTTGACGTCGCCGAACAGCGGCAGCTGATGCGGCAGTTCGAGAAGCGGGTCCTCGATGAGCAAGCGCACATGCTCGTCACTCTGTGGTGGTATCGCATCGTTCCGTATCGCTCGGTGGTGAGAGGATGGAAGATCAGCCCAAGCCACTACCTGAACCAGGATCTCGCTACGGTATGGTTGGCGCAGTGAGCAGCTGGGTGTAAGTTCGACACCCTACCGAACTCGTCCTAGATCAGTGTGGTGGGCAAAGACATCAAGAACCGTGAGGTACACTCACGCGCGGTGGCGGTGATGCCGCTTCAATAACTCTAAAACAGCTGCCGTTGAACTGGTTTCTAAGTTGCTCCAATGTCCGCTGACATTCAGCGAGATATGTCCGAAGCCAATGCTGCGGGCGTCACCGGGACCCCGACCCTTCGTCCTCGGCAAGACGGCCAACGACCACGTCGAAGGTATGTAGGATCGTAGGGGCGCAGTCGTATGCTCTCTTTGACGCAAGGATTAAAGAGCTTCTGACAGCTAAGTGAATAGCGAGAATAGTGATTCAGGGAAGGGCTCGTCTTTTTGGGCCGGCCTTTTTCTTTCACTTGGGCGCTGGCAGGTTACTGATAGGGCGCGCCAAAGGGTTGACAAGCCACAGCCGGCCGGGTTACGGGCATCACAAACGCTCTACGGCGGGCCGAACACGTCTTCCCAGTCCGGAAACGCGGTATTCAGTATTTTCAACATGTCGCGTTTATCGGATGTCGGTCTCGCATTATCCGGCATCTCGTCAATCCGATTGGCAGCAAAATAGAGCGCTTCGGCAATAATGAAACCATCATGCCCGGTGATGCCCTGGGTTTTGAAATTGATCGGTAATGCACTTGCATCACTCATCGGCTTTCTCCTTATCTATCGCCGCCACGCCGTCACTGTGCGTGAGCGACGAAGCGGCTTTTTTTCGAGTGTTGTCGTACTACCCAACTATCAGTCTACTCCCATACGCGACTATTTGCAGAGACTTTGTTGCGATGCAGAACGAAAACCTGAGTGCCATGCTTGGTACTTGTACCTAAATGTTTGCTTCATGCGTGCGTAGCAACGACGGCATGTCGCGTCGCTGTGTTCATTGAACGGAATTCTCTTCCTGGCAGTTGACGTAGCCCATTGACGAGAGCCATGTGAATGGAGACTATGTCGCAGGGTGGCGATTCAACAGGCCCAGAAGAAAGGTCGCATGTCGCGCCTCTCCCGCCGTTATTTTAGGAGGAAAGAATAATGACGACTGTCGTAACCGATAATTGTAAGCGTTGCCGTTTTACTGACTGTGTCACCGTATGCCCGGTCGCCTGTTTCCATGGCGATGAGGAGATGCTCTACATCGACCCCGAAGTGTGCATTGACTGTAGCGCCTGCATTCCCAAATGCCCGGTGGAGGCGATCTACGAAGACCCGATCCCGGAGGACAAGCAGCAGTGGATTGAAATCAACGCCGAGCGTGCGCCAGGATTACCTTTGATCCAGGACAAGCAAGACCCTTACCCGGGGGCGGAGGAAAGACAAAAAGAACTCGGGTTTTGACAACAACGAACTAGCCTTGCTGTTCAACGGGACCCCCTCAGTATGAGCAAACTCGGGACAGAGCAGAACCCGGTGCGGGCAGCCATTGTTGGTAGCGGCCCGAGCGGCTTCTACGCCACCGAGGCGCTATTCAGATCCGAGCCAGTAGTCCTGGTCGACATGTTTGAGCGGCTGCCCTCGCCTTTCGGACTGGTGCGCAGTGGCGTTGCGCCGGATCACCCGAAACTCAAACAACCGATACAGGTCTACCAGCGGATCGCCGACACGCCGCAGTTCCGTTTCTTTGGTAACGTCACCGTCGGGCGTGATATCAGCGTGGAGCAGTTGCTGGCCTGCTACCATGTGGTCGTTTTTACCTGTGGCGCGGAAACTGATCGCAAACTCGGAATAGCCGGGGAGGATCTGGCCGGTAGTCACACGGCCACAGAGTTTGTGGGTTGGTACAACGGCCATCCGGACTATCGCGACCGGGTGTTCGACCTGTCGCATGAGAACGCAGTGGTGATTGGCCAAGGCAATGTGGCGGTCGATGTCTGTCGCATACTGTCCAAGACCGTGGACGAGCTGAAGCACACGGACATCGCGCAGCACGCTCTCGAGGCGTTAGCAGAAAGCAAGATCCGCAATGTCTACATGATTGGGCGGCGCGGGCCGGCACAGGCGAAGTTCACTCATACGGAGTTAAGGGAGCTCGGGGAGTTGGCGGACTGTGACCCCGTGGTGGACCCGAACGAGCTGGAGCTGAATCCGGCAAGCCGCGCGGAGCTCGAGGACCGAAGCAACAGAGTCCAAATCAAGAGCTATGAGGTATTGAAGGCGTTTGCCTCACGGCCACCACCGACCCGGCACCGACGCTGCTATATACAGTTCCTCAAGAGTCCGATCGAGCTCAAGGGTGAAGGAAGATTGCAACGCTTGGTGCTGATGCGAAACCGTTTAGAGGGCGAACCCTCACACCAAGTGGCAGGAGAGACAGGCGAAACAGAGGAACTGGCGTGCGGCGTGCTGTTTCGCAGCATCGGTTATCGTGGGGTCCCCATTGCCGGTGTGCCTTTCGATGAACGTCGAGGCGTCTTCCCTAACAAGGACGGACGCATCGTTGAGGGAGAACGCATCCTGCCAGGCCTCTACGCGGCGGGTTGGATCAAGCGCGGCCCGACGGGAATCATTGGCACCAATCGGGAAGACAGTGTGGCCACTGTCAATTCACTGCTGGCCGATTTGCCAAGTTTTGAGGCCACGGTAAAACCGGGCGCCGACGGCCTGATGGCGATATTGCGAGAGCGCGGTGTGCGTGTCGTGAGCTACACGGATTGGCAGCAGATCGATGCGGCGGAGGTGAAGCGCGGCGCTGCCGTTGACAAGCCGCGCGAGAAATTCACCAGCGTGCAAGAGATGCTGGCGGTGCTCACTGCCTCTTAGCCAATAGGCTATCGTCTTGCTATTAATCGCCTTTCTATTGACACAGCGCAATACAACACTCGAAAGCAGCATTGTGCATTGCACCAACAGGTTGCCCGAAATGGCTCCACGTTGTTATGCTGGCTAACTTTTCGTGTACACGACCAAGGGGGTATGTGCTATGAGCACCGGTTCCGTAGAGGTCGTATACCGCGGCATCTTTCAAAAGACTCTCGCCAAGAATATTTGCCGCGGTGTAGTTTTCGCCGCTAGAAAAGAAGGCAAGATCGGCATGGCCTTCGGGCGTTACAGTGACTCACCTGAACGCAACGGCATTCCCGCCAAGCAGTTTGCCGTTGTTTCCGATACGCAAGAGGAACTGCAGGAGTACCTGTCGAGGTACGAGCCCGACAACAACGATGTCACCATTGCCGCCGACGACACCCTATGCAAAGGCGTCGAGTCCTGGGCCTGGTATGGTTTGCAACCGATCAACAAGCTGCTCAAGGAAGGTGGAACACTTCTGGTCCCCTCGATGCGGTCGCCCGACGATCTGATCAGAGATATCCACCGCAAAGGGGCCCCTTACAATCTCGCCATCGTGAAGGGCACGGCCAGTTTCTCCGGATTGTGGGTATACAAGAACGACCACACCGACGTGCGCTTACTCGGGGCGCTGGCAAAGGTCGCCCCCCATATCATCGGGCGGGATGCCATCCTCGAGACAATCCGCGAGCAGTGGAAAGATGAGCAGAAGGTAGCCTCGGCAAAGAAGAGCTACGAGCTAACCAAATCGAAGTCGGTCGGCGCCGATCAGGGCAACGACGAAGTGCCGTTCGAGTTTGAGCTGCCGGGCTGGACGAAGATGGAAGAGGGGTTGGTGATCCGCGGCATGGCCGGGGAGCAAAAGGTTGCCGGGCGCGATGGCGGTTATGTGCCTGCACGTAACCCCACGTTCAAAAAGTTCTCAACTCGCACCATGCGCCCGGTCGTTAACTTCGACACCTGCACGCAGTGCAAGATCTGTTGGCTGCAGTGCCCGGATACCTGTTTTGACATCACCCCGGACGGTTTCTATGACGCAAACATGGAGGCCTGCTGCGGTTGCGGCGTCTGTGAGGCCGTCTGCCCGGTGGACAACTGCATCACCATGGTGAACGAGCAAGCGTTCACCGATAACGCAAGCCAATGGGAAATGTGGGCCAAGGACAAAGAAGGCTATTCTGCCTGGATGTCCAAGAAGATCGCTGCACAGCCCCCCCGCTCCCACGGTTTTCATCATCGAGGTCAATACGCTGAGGAGATAGCCCATGAATCCTCCTAGATCAGCTACCGCAAAAAAAGTAGATGTCGATACCGCGCGGGCGCCGCGCCGCGGTACGGAGGAGCTAATCAGCGGCAGTGAAGCCGTGGCACATGCAGTCAAGCTTGCCGACGTCGACGTGATCACGGCATACCCGATCCGGCCGTACGACACGGTCATGCAATACGTATCGCAGATGATCGCCAACGGCGACTTCGACTGCGAATACATCGTCGCCGAGAGCGAGCACTCGCAGTTCGAGATCGTCAAGCACGCATCGGCCGTGGGGGCGCGCGTCTTCGTGGGCTCCAGCGGCGTCGGCTGGTTCTACGCCTTCGAGGCATTGGCGGTCACCGCCGGCCTGCGTCTGCCGATGGTCGCGATGGTCGGTAACCGGGCACTTGATGATCCCGGTGCCTTCGGTGCTGGATGCTGGTGTGGGTGGACACGGCACAAGAGGCGCTCGACACGGCGCTCATTGCCTACCGCGTAGCTGAAGATAAACGTGTCTTCTTGCCTTGCGCCATCAGCTGTGACGGCGCGTTTCTTACCCACTCGCAGTCGCTCGTCAATGTTCCCACCCAGGAAATGGTGGACAGCTTCCTGCCGCGTTATGACCGGGCAGAAAAGCAACTGCATCCGGACAACCCAATCACGATCGCCCCGCAGGCGAACGAGGATTGGGTGATGGAGATCCGCAAGCAAAGCGATATGGCGGCGCGCCGTGCGCGTGGTGTCATCACCGAGGCCTACGAGGATTTCAATGCCAAGTTCGGGCGCGACGTCGAGCCTTTCATCGAGCGTTACATGATGGAGGACGCCGAAGTTGCCCTGGTGGGTATGGGCACCCTGGCGATGCCGGTAAAAGTCGCTGTCCGCAAACTACGCGAACAGGGCAAAAAGGTCGGCTTCGTGCGCGTGCGCTGGTTCCGCCCGTTCCCCACACCCGAATTGCAGGATGCGCTGTCTCGGGTGAAGGCGGTGGGTGTGATCGATCGCGACTACAGTTTCGGCTCCACCTACTTCAGCGGTGTGCTGTCGAATGAATTGCGCTCGGCACTCTATCCAGTCGCAAACCGGCCCAAGATCCTTTCGTTCATCGCCGGTCTCGGCGGGCGTGAGGTGAATACAGATAACGTCATCGACGTAGCCAACAGGTTGTTCAAGGCCGCAAGTGGCGGCGATATCGACGATCGTGACACCTACTGGCTCGGCGTACGGGAGTGACCATCATGCAAGAAAGCAGCATAGCTTTGACTGATTTCATTTCAACCCAGGTGCTAGAGCCTTGGAAGGGCATCAAGAAGGTCGCGCGCGAGGAGCTTTTCACCTCCGGTCACCGTACTTGCCAGGGGTGCGAGTCGGCTCTCGTCATGCGGCTCATGATCAAGGCGGCCGGGCCACGCACGATCGTGCTCGGTGCCACCGGCTGTATGTACGTAGCCAACACCACCTATTATTCGACCCCATGGGTGGTGCCGTGGATGCATACGCAGCTCGGATCCGCAGGCTCTGCGGCCACCGGCACCGCCGCGGCTCTCACGGCATTGATGCGCAAGGGCAAGATGGAGAAAGAGCCGATCAATGTCATTGCCTTTTGCGGTGATGGTGGCGGCGCCGATATGGGACTCTCGGCTATCTCGGCGGCGTTGCAGCACACGCAGTACAATCTCTTGATCTTTCTGTACGACAACGAGTCCTATGCCAATACCGACATCCAGGTATCAGGGTTATCGCCTTACGGTGCGAATTCCACGTTCAGCCCTCCGGGCAAGGTGCATCGCATCATGCACAAACGCTGGAAGAAGAACACCGCAGCGATGTTGGCGGCGGGTCATCCCGACTGCAAGTACGTTGCCACCGTTGCAGCGGGTAACGCCGTCGATACCTTGAATAAGGTGCGCCGGGCGCTGTCCATCGGGGGGCCGACCTTCATCCACTCGCTCGATCCTTGCCCCAAGGGTTGGGACTACGATCCGAAGTACTCTCACGAGCTCGGCGAGCTTGCAGTGGAAACGGGTATCTGGCCGCTCTTCGAGGTCGAAGAGGGCAAGCTCAAGATGTACGGCAAGAGCAAACACATCGCGAGCGGTGCCATCAAGCGTAAACCGGTTAAGGAGTACTTGCTCAGGCAAGGTCGTTTCGCCCACTTCACCGACGAAGACATCGCCTACTTCCAGGGGAAAATCGATGCCATGTGGGAGAATTGGTTGTTACCAGGAGTGATTCCGTTTAGGGCGGCTTAGTACTTCGCCGGGCGTCACGCACGTGAAAAGCGGCCTTGCGGGCTTTTTGCGCTCGTGACAACGGAACTGGCGAGCGGTACCTCAGTCTGTTAATGTAAAGTTGCCTTTAATGTATAACACCATTCTTCTTGCACAGGGACTGGATATGATGCGACGGATTCGGGTACACGCTCTCGCTATTGCGGCATTGATGGCAATCGCTCTGCCGGCACCAATGAGTATGGCCGACAGTTCGCCGAACCCGGCCAACGTTGAGCCCGACAAAGTGGCGATCAAGGGCTATGACACGGTGGCCTACTTTACCAACGGTCAGCCGACAAAGGGCAACACCGAGTTCATATTCGCTTGGAACGGCGCACAATGGCGGTTTGCGAACGCGACTCACCGTGACATGTTCGCTTCCGATCCCGAACGCTACGCCCCGCAATTCGGCGGCCATTGTTCAATGGGTCTGAGTAAAGGTGTAAAAGTGGCTGCCGATCCTGAAGTGTGGACGATCGTAGACGGTAAGCTTTACTTGTATTTCAGTAGGGGTGCACGGGATAGCTTTAAGCAAGACGCGCAAGAGAGCATAAAGAAGGCCGAAGCGAACTGGGGCAAGGCTCAGAAGTAAAATTAATTGCTGGCCAGCTGATTCCCGCTTTGCAACTTCGGTTGTCCCCGACTGGGTCCGGACACCGCTTAGCGTCCAATACCGCGCATTACTTTAGTCCCGCTTTACGAAGACCCTCGGCAATGCGCTCACGATCCTGCGGGTCACGGTACCGGGTGCCAAATGAAGCAACCTCAAAGAAAGGATCGAGACGACGAACCGTAGCGGCTGCGCGCGCGGCATCCTCGGGGCGACCTGCTTGAGCGTAGGCTGCTGCCAACGCGACATAGAGGAACGAATGATTGGGATTTCGCTCGACAGCTTGTTCCAATATTTTTATACAGGCGTCGTATCGAGACGCCTGGTAGTACGCAAACCCAAGTTCCAGCTGCCTGTCTACGTCTACAGCAGGATTGAAACGTAACGCAGTTTCAAACGTCTGTATGGCCTCATCGGGCTGGCCTGTATACAACTTGACCGAAGCCAAGATAGCGAGGCTGTCCCAATCGTTCGGATTCAGCTCGACTGCGCGTTCTAATGCATGGCTCGCGAGATCGTACTGCTTTCGAAGAAGGTAGATATAGCCCAGCAAGCTGTAAGCATCTGCGGACTCCTCAAGGTCTAAGGCTTTTTGCGCAAGGTCGTGTGCTTGTTCCAGCGCCTGATTGGGGAACTCGGTCCAACCGTGACCCACGGCTTTGCGGTAAGTCCAACCTAGCCCAACATAGGCCGAAGCATAGTGTGGATCGAGCTCGATCGCCTTCTGAAACATTTCCCGCGCCTTTAGGTTCGTCGAAAGCGTTGTCCGATAAACGTACTCTCGCCCGCGCAGTACATAATCGTAGGCCTCTAAGCTATCCGTTGCTTTGCGCATCGCGCGCTCAAGTTCCACTGACTGAACCTTAACCGCCAAGTTCCTCACAATCGTTTGCACGATTTCATCTTGCAACCGGAAGAGATCTTTTAGGTCTCGATCGTAACGCTCGGCCCACACGTGATGCCCGGTGGTGGCGTCAATCAACTGTGCGTTGATGCGTACCTTCTCGCCAGCCCTTTGGACACTGCCTTCCAACACATAGCGCACGCCTAGCTCCCGACTGACGTCTTGTACCTTTATGGGCTTGCCCTTGTAGGTGAAGACCGAATTGCTCGCAATAACAAATAACGAGGGGAACTTTGACAGGTCGGTGATGATGTCGTTAGTTATTCCGTCACTGAAGTATTCCTGTGTCTGATCACCGCTCAGGTTGTCGAACGGCAAGACCGCGATGGATGGCTTATTAGGTAGCGGCAAAGCGGTACGTTCCTCAAGCGTGGGTCTCCATGGCGCAAACCAGGCCATCAAGCCGATAGCGGCACCGATCAGCACGATGGCGGCTACCCCAGCAGGGATTAGGCGCTGCGATGCCTGACGGACCTTCGGGCGCGCTTCGGGTGCAGGTAGCACCGCATCGGGCTTAAGCCACGCGTGGTAAGCCTTCACGGGCTCAGCGATGTTCTTCACCCGCTGCTCGCCGAGGAACTCATAAGCAAGCGGCAGCTTATTGCCGACGGCACTTCGCACCGTCTCGGAAATGCAGATGCCACCGGGCTCGGCCAACGATTCGAGCCGGGCGGCTACGTTGACACCGTCGCCGTAGATCTCACCCCGATCCGCAATGACTTCACCCAGATTGACGCCAATGCGGAACTGAACCTTGCGGTCATCCGTGAGATCTTGATTGCGCGCTTTGAGGTCTTCTTGAATAGCCGCAGCGCAGGTGAGCGCATCAGACACTGTGGTGAAATCCGCCAGCACGGCATCGCCTGCATAATGCAGTACCTTACCGCGATAGCCTTCTATTGCGGCAGTAATCGCGTCAAGGTAAGCGCTCAGGCGCCGGTGAGTGCCCTCCTCGTCCTCGCCCGTCAGACGGCTGTAACCCGCCACATCCGCATAGAGGATGGCGGCGAGCTTGCGCTCCAAACGGTCGGGGTCTGCCGGCATACGGTAATCTTCCCTTCTGCGTGAGAAGAAGCCTAAATATACCTAATAAATGCGTTAATGCGCGCGGGAAAAACGATAGCGTGTCAGCTAGTCGAGATCCAATGGCCACACCGGCCGGCGGACATGCTTATAAGGAAAGCGCCTGAGATCGGGGTGCTCGGCGCCACGGGCTGTATGTACGTGGCCAACACCACCTATTACTCGACCCCATGGGTGGTGCCGTGGATGCACACACAGCTCGGATCCGCAGGCTCTGCGGCCACCGGCACTGCCGCGGCTCTCACGGAGATACCGCTCCCGGTCAGCCTAGACTCCTAAGCTGTCCTGAAAGGAATCTACACACTGGAAAAGTGGCCCTCTTGGGCCGCTTTTCTTTTGCGCTTTATGATTAGCTACGATACGGTCGTGCCCACCGTTACTCAGCGCCAGGACGAGGTCAACGTATCCTTTCAATCCAGCTCACGCCACACGACGCTTCCTAAAGCGGCCTGTCGTGTCCACCAAGTAGTGTCACGAACTATGGAGCATCTTCTACACCTTGACTTTGACCACGCGAGAGGCGCAACCTTGGCCCGCCAGAGACGATAAGAAATGAGGAGATGACCTTGATCAGCCCGATTGCAAAGGTGGTCAGACGGACTCTTTGGGGCGCTTTGCTAACTGGTGCAGTCGCGATGCCGGTGATTGCCGGCGAGTCCGACAAGGTGGCGATTAAGGGCTATGATACCGTCGCTTACTTCACGGAAGGCCAGCCGACAAAGGGCAGTCCCGAGTTTGTATTCGCTTGGAACGACGCACAATGGCAATTCGCGAGTGCCGCGCACCGTGACATGTTTGCTTCCAACCCGGAACACTACGCCCCGCAATTCGGTCAATTTTGTTCAATGGGGTTGGCGGTTGGGAAACGCGCGATTGCCGATCCTGAAGTCTGGAAGATCGTTGACGGTAAGCTCTACCTGTACTTCAGCAAGGGTGCACGGGATAAGTTCGAGCAGAACGCGCCGGAAAACATAAAAAAAGCCGAAGCGAACTTGGCAAAGAAGGACGAGCTGCCGTGGGCTAATGTGAGCAAACCTAAGAAATAGCGTCGTTTGCTCCCATTACCGTGCTTCACCTGTGGCAAAGGACGCTGTCTAGCGTCCGAGGTTGTTTCCCGCGCGTCACTTTAGTCCCGCTTTGCGAAGTCCGTCGGCAATATGTGCCTGATCTGTCGGATTGCGGAACCTAGTACCGAACGAGGCAACTTCGAAAAACGGGTCGAGTCGACGAACCATACCCGCCTCCCGGGCAGCGTCCGCAGGACGTCCCGCTTGAGCGTAGGCAGCTGCTAGCACGGCATGGATAAAGGCATAGTTGGGGTTTTTGGCTTTACCCCGCTCCAATGTGTTCACGGCTTTGTCGTACTGAGCCTGCAGATAGTAAGCGATTCCGAACTCGTAGAGCTTGTCCGCGTCTATGTCCGGGTTGAAGCGCAGTACAGTCTCATAGGCTCGCACCGCCTCATTCGTCTTACCCGTGTAAAGCATCACTTGTCCGAGGCCGGCAAGGCTATCTGAATCATTCGGGTTGAGCGCTATCGCATGCCCCAATTCCTGGCTGGCAAGATCGTACTGTCCCCGTACGAGATATATCGAACCGAGTAAGTGATGAGCATCGGCGGAATCCTGTAGCCGTAAGGCATGCTGTGCGAGATCGAGCGATTGTTGTAGTGCCTCGTCCAGAAACTCAGTCCAGCCGTGCGCCACAGCCACACGGTATGTCCAACCGAGGCCCGTGTAAGCCGCGTCGTAATTCGGATCCAGCTCGATCGCCCGTTGAAACATCTTGCGCGCCTCTAGGTTGTCGGAACGCGTAATACGAGATCGATATGCCCGTCCACGCAAGACATAGTCATAGGCTTCCAAATTGGCTGTGCCTTTACGCATGACGCGTTCGCGCTCTACCTCTGCGACCTTCACAGCCAGGGCGCCCACAATTGACTGTACGATGTTGTCTTGCACGGCAAACAAATCATGCAAATCGCGCTCGTAGCGTTCGGCCCACATATGACGTCCGGTAGTGGCTTCGATGAGCTGCGCATTAACGCGGACTTGTTCACCAGATTTTTGAACACTACCCTCTAGTACATAGCGCACGCCAAGATCCCGGCCTACGTCTTGTATCTTCACTGCCTTGCCCTTGTAAGCAAATACCGAGTTGCTCGCAATGACGAAAAGCGAGCTGAATTTCGACAGGTCGGTAATGATGTCGTTGGTGATGCCATCGCTGAAGTATTCCTGCTGCGGGTCGGTACTCAAATTAACGAACGGCAAAACAGCGATAGAGGGTCTGTCTGGCAACGACAACACGGTACCTTCTTTTGAAGGCCGTTGCGTTGTGGGTCCCCAGGGGGTGAGCCAAGCGATCGCAGCTATCGCGATGAGCACCAACGCTACCACCCCGCCGGTGATCAGGCCGCGCCGGCGGCTGGTTTCCACCCGCGCCATCGGAGCGGGCAATGTCGCGCTTGAGCTAAGTCGCGCGGCATATGCGCGTACCGGCTTATCGATGTTCTTAACCGTTTGCTCGCCCAAGAACTCGTAGTCGAGCGGCAGTTTGTTACCGATCGCATCGTAGACGGTACCGGAAATGCAGATACCGCCGGGCTTGGCGAGCGATTCAAGGCGAGCTGCCACATTCACGCCATCCCCATAGATCTCACCCCGATCCGCAATGACTTCACCCAGATTGACGCCAATGCGGAACTGAACCTTGCGGTCATCCGCGAGATCTTGATTGCGCGCTTTGAGGTCTTCTTGAATAGCTGCAGCACAGGTGAGCGCATCAGACACTGTGGTGAAATCCGCCAGCACCGCATCGCCAGCGTAGTGCAGGACCTTGCCACGATAGCCTTCTATCGCGGCGGCGATTGCGTCGAGGTAGGCACTCAGGCGGCGGTGGGTGCCCTCCTCGTCCTCGCCCGTCAGACGGCTGTAACCTGCCACATCCGCATAGAGGATGGCGGCGAGCTTGCGTTGCAAACGGTCAGAATCTGCTGGCATGCGTCAGCGTTGTCCTCGCTGGGAGAAGCCCAACTAATATATACCTAACAAATGCGCTACACGCGGGAGCACGATATCGCGTCAACTAGTCAGATCCAACGGCCACACGGGTCGACAGATGTTGTTAATTCGATATGGGAAAATTCGCTCTTACCGCGAGTGATTCCCTTCGCCAAGGTGTTAGCACTTTCGGTTCTGAGAGTGCTTACGGGCCCGGTGTTTCCAGCGCTCACGCGATTGGTGGTCGCTGATATTCCCACGGCCAGTTTGGTAACGGCTGGCTTACAAGCGCCTGATCCCGCTCAAGGTTTCAGCGAGAAATAAAAAATATCTGCGATACCTACCCGAATGTATTCGTTTTGCTGTTTCGCTGTGCCACTAGGATTTCGATACAAAAGGCCACAGCCATTCCTGTTTGCAAACCCAAGCGGCAAATCATGACAAATCATGCCTCCTTCAATCCAAACTGTTCCGGTCATCAGTGACGTGGAGTCACGAAATGCAATCTTACCATCTTCCGTAGTCTGTTGAACGAACGGCATATCATTAGCAGCTCGGCCGATCCACGTGCGACCAAAAGTGATAGTTTTCATTGTGTTCTCGTCGAGCAAATCTTTTTTATCGCCCTCGAAGCCAAAAGGCCACTCGGGTATGCCGGCCTTGCGCAGCGAGATAACAAGATGTTCCAGGTCCTCTTTTCGTTTGTAGTGTCTGTAAAGCACTCGATAGTAGTTCAAGTTCGCAAACGGGACTCTTTTGTAGATTTCAGCAACTACCGTTCTCGCATCATCAAGGCGACCCAGCTGTGCGTAGGTCATTGCAAGGGTGGTGAAGTAAAGGACGCCGGCGCTACGGGCCCGTTCCAACGGCTCAACGGCATCCTCATATTGCCGATTCCAGAAAAGCCGGCTGCCGAGTTCTCCATAAAAATAGGGCGATGGGTTTGGGTCGACTCGAAAAGCCTTCCTTACCGCCGCTAAGGCCTCGGCATGTCTGCCAGCATATGTGAGCACCTGTGAGAGATAAATATAGGCTTCACTATTGTTGGCATCCAGAGCGACCGCGTGCTGCGCTGATTTGAGAGCTTCTTGGTGTTGATTGTCCAAAGTCTGCAGAATGGCAAGCACCGCGTAGGCGCGTGAATTCTTTGGATCCAGAAACACGGCCCTGCTTCCCGCTTCGTAAGCGCGCTTTCTTGCCACCGGACCAGGCAGCGCGTCGCGACCATAACGCCAGATATCGACAGCCATCAAAGCGAGTCCGGCGTGTGCGTCGGCAAATTCAGGATCTAGCGCGATTGCCTTTTCATACAGCGACAACACTTCGCTGGTACGTCGCGGATGGTCACTCCAACCGCGGGCGCGGGCTTCTGCACGCAGATAGTAATCATAAGCTTCAAGATTGTCGGTCTGCCTGCGTACGATCTGCGCACGCTCTGCATCAGTCAGTGTTACCGACAACGCTGAGACCATCTTCCTGATAACCTCTGTCTGCAAGGCAAAAACATCGTGGTATTTGCGGTCGTATCGATCAGCCCATACGTGTCGTCCTGTGGTCGCGTCAATCAGCTGAGCAGTGATGCGCACTTGGTCACCTGAACGCTGTACACTGCCTTCGAGCACATAGCGCACGCCGAGCGCACGACCGACATCGCGAACGTCGGTTGGTTTCTCCCTGTAGGCAAAACTCGAGCTACGGGCAATGACAGACAGACCAGAAACCTTAGCAAGATCTGTGATGAGAT
>QKEI01000090.1 GCA_003251795.1 Candidatus Muproteobacteria bacterium | reverse complement strand
TGGGAGTCACGTCACGGGCACGGCGGCAGCGAACAGCGACAATGGAACCGGTATTGCTGGTATTAATTGGAACTCACGAATTCTTCCGGTGCGGGTGCTTGGGAAGTGCGGCGGCTATCAATCGGACATCGTCGATGGGATTCGGTGGGCGGCCGGGCTAAGTATCTCCGGGGTACCAATGAACGCCAACCCTGCGAAGGTCATCAACATGAGCCTGGGGATCGGTGCGCCGTGTAGTTTGACACCCTCGATACAGTCAGCGATAGACGATGCGGTCGCCGCCGGTGTTGTCGTGGTAGTGGCGGCGGGCAACTCATCGAGCAATGCCGCCAACACGTCACCGGCGAGCTGTAACGGCGTGATTACCGTGGCCGCTAATAATCGCGCCGGAGGAAGGGCGTTTTACAGCAACCTTGGTTCAGCGGTCGCAATCACTGCGCCGGGGGGCGAACTGACGCCGAGCGACTCATACGGGATCCTTTCGACGGTAAACACTGGAACGAAGGACCCGGTGGTCGGTGGGGATACTTACGTTTTCTATCAGGGTACAAGTATGGCCACGCCTCATGTGACAGGCGTGGTCTCTCTCATGCTCTCAGTAAACGGCGGTCTCAATCCTACGCAAGTGCGGCAGAAACTGCAGGCAACGGCGCGCGCTTTTCCGACCGGCACAGGTCGGGACTGCACGACCTCGGATTGCGGGGCGGGTATCGTAGACACCGGCAAGGCAGTAGCGTCGGCAGGTAACATGAATCCACCGACGGCCAATGCCGGCCCGCCCCAGAACGTTGACCCGGGCACCACCGTCACCCTTAATGGGTCTGGAAGTGGGGAGAACGGTGCCTCCATCGTAAGCTATTTGTGGAAGTGGAAGCAGACAGGCGGTCCGATGGTAGCACTCTCCGGTACTAACAGTGCGACAGCAAGTTTTAAGGCACCGAATGCAGCGACTGGGACGGCGCTCGGTTTTTCGCTCGATGTGACCGACGACGGCGGGCTGACGAATAGCGCAAACACGACCCTAACACTCAAGAACGCCCCCCCGGTCATTTCGGGTGCCGGCAATAGGCAGGTGTTGCCACAACAACCGCTCAGCTTCACGGTGACCGCCTCGGACGCCAACGGCACGACGCCGACATTCTTGCCGGCTACCGGCTTGCCGATGGACGCGAAGTTTGACACGGCAACGGGTATCTTCAGTTGGCCGTCGGCTGGTCCGTCTGGCACGTATATGGTCACCTTCACGGCGGAGGATGAGGAAGATCCCATTAACATCAAAACCAGCACTACGAGCTCTATTGTGGTAATCAGTCAACAGAACACGAGTTCGGGGAGCAGCAGTAGCGGCTGCTTTATCGCCACCGCCGCCTACGGCACCCCATTGGCGGGGGAGGTGCGTTACTTACGCGCGTTCAGGGATCAGTACTTACTGCCGTATCGGTGGGGCCGGTTATTAGTGGCGTGGTACTATCGCGTAAGTCCGCCGCTGGCCATTTATATTCGCCAGCATGATACGTTACGCTCGATCGTGCGCCTCGCGCTCGCGCCGCTGGTCATGGCGAGTAAGCACATTGTCGACGGGCCGGAAAGCACCGCCGGTGACGCCGATACGCTATTTCAGCCCTAGGCAGCGAGGCGGTTGCGTGGCGTTGGCGAGCCAGCTCGTAACGCCCGGTCCACGGCCGCCGGTATTGCCCCGCGCTCCACACCGATATCGGCCAGTTGCCAGTCGGCGAGCGCCGTTAGCGCGCGGATGGTGGCACGGCGTTTGCGCCAGTGCTGTGCCGCGTGCATGCAGGTGTAGACGAACTGCATTAGGCGGTTGGGGTTGCGCTTGGCCAGATGTTGCGTAAGCTGGACCTGCACCGGGTCCAGCGCGTGCAGGTGCTTCAGCACCTTGTCGCGGTGGAGAGAAAGGACACTACCCATAACGAAATTCCTCAAGAAATTAACAACTTTGTGCACTGCATTATTGCAGTGCAGCATAGTACTGGATACGTCTAAAGTCAAGGGAACACACAGGTTTTGCGGCATCACACGTTCGTTATCGAATCTTGGGCAAGAAACCGCCATCGAGCGACGCTACGGCTACCACGCCTGTAACGAATGCGCCAGCGCGCCAACGCTTGTTTCTCGCGCTATGGCCAGACGCGGATGTGCGCAACCGTCTGCAAGCCTTGGGCGAACAGCACGTTGATTCAGGGCGCCGCACGCGCCCGGAAAATCTGCACGCCACTCTGGCATTTCTCGGGGCGGTGGATGCCGACACACGCGCCTGCGTTGAGCGAGTTGCCGGAAACATCGACGGACAGGCTTTCTCCGTGACCCTCGACTGTCTCGAACACCGGCCGCGCCAGGCTATAGTATGGGCCGCGGCTTCGCATGTACCCGCGGCGCTCACGCGTCTGGTCGAACAGTTACGTGCAGGGCTGATGCAGTGTCGTTTCGAACCGGAGCGACGCCCGTACCATCTGCATGTAACGCTGGCTAGAAAGGTGCGCCGTGGGCAGACCGCAGTGGCCATTGATCCGATCGTGTGGCACATCGGCAAATTTGTATTGGTCGAGTCGCGCACGTACGCAAGCGGCGCGAGCTACCAGGTGTTACGGTCGTGGTCACTCACAGGGTCTGAAAGCTCGCAGCGGTCGTGAGGAGGCGATCATGCGCAAGACCAACAAGTTGATCATCGCCGTGATGGCCCTGGCAAGCAGCATCGCCTCGGCTGGCGAGGTCGAAATCGTTATGGCCACGTTCAACAAGCAGGGCAGC
>QKEI01000017.1 GCA_003251795.1 Candidatus Muproteobacteria bacterium | reverse complement strand
TATCGTAGCCATAGGGAAGTAAACCAAATGTGTCTCGGCATACCCATGCAGGTCAAAGAGATCAACGGTTTCATGGCCCGCTGTGAGGCCGGCGGCGTCGAGCGGGAAGTGAGCCTGTTCATGTTGGCTGAGAACACAGTGCAACCGGGTGACTATGTCATCGTCCATGTGGGCTATGCGATTCAGAAAATCACCGCCCAAGAGGCGCGTTCGGCATGGGAGCTCTACGACGACATGCTGCGGCTGGAAGGTGGGCTTGCGACTGAGACACGTGTTATGCCGATAGACCAACAAATGCCCGGCAACGGGAGTCGGTAAGCAACATGCACGAGCTTTCGGTCTGTCAGAGTTTCCTCGCTCAAGTCGAGCGCATCGCGTTGGCGCACAACGCGCGCACTGTCGACAAGATTGTCGTACGCATCGGCCCATTGTCTGGCGTGGAGATTCCGCTGTTGCGTCAGGCCTATCCGTTGGCATGTGCCGGGACCGTCGCCGAGAACGCTGAGCTCGTGACGGAAATCCAGCCCGTACGTGTGGCCTGTGAGACATGTGGTGCCGAGACAAACGCGACAGTGAATCGCCTGCTATGCGGCGCATGCGGGGACTACCACACGCGACTGCTGAGCGGGGATGAGATGATCTTGGCAAGTGTCGAGTTGAACGTGGATGCAGCTGAGCAACTGCGAGATGCCGGGTAAATGACTGGCGATATGCGGGAGAGATAGCGATGTGTGACACGTGCGGTTGCAATGTAACACCGGGCAACGAACATTTGGTACGAGGTCGCGGCAAACACGCGTTTACCGCCGAGGGCAAGGTGGCTGTGGAGGTGCTCGAGAGCTTGTTATCAGAGAACGACAAGCAGGCGGTCCACAATCGCGCACACCTCGACAAGTATGGCGTGCTGGCAGTCAACTTGATGTCGTCGCCGGGCGCCGGTAAGACGACTTTGTTAGAAAGGACCATTGATCTCTTAAGGGATGAATATCGCATCGCCGTGATTGAAGGGGATCTGGAGACCGAAACGGACGCGCTGCGCTTGCGAGCACGCGGTGTGGCGGCGATCCAGATTACCACCGGTAGCGCGTGCCATCTCGATGCGCACATGGTTCACGACGCTCTACACAAATTACGGTTGGCCGAGCTCGATCTATTATTCATCGAGAATGTCGGGAATCTTGTTTGTCCGGCCAGCTTTGATCTGGGTCACCACCTCAATGTGACGTTGCTGTCGGTTACCGAGGGTGATGACAAGCCGGCGAAGTATCCGGTGATGTTCCGAGCGGCGGATGTGATGCTTCTGACGAAGGCGGATCTCTTGCCGGTCATCGAAGAGTTTGATGTCGGACGCGCCACGGCCAACCTACGCAACTTGGCGAGTACCATTCCGGTTTATTCCCTTTCAAGCAAGACCGAGCAGGGGATGCAAACATGGATCAATTGGTTGCATCAGCAGATGGCCATGCAGCGCAAGCGCTTGGTCGGCGGCGAAACGATGCGCCCGAGAGTGCAGTCGGACGGGAAGCGATTACACGGGAAAGAGGGCGCCGCGCCGAGCGCTGAAGCCTAGGAGCAAGGGCAACGTGAGCGCAGCCCGGTACCTGCTATGAGTCTGAACGCAAAGAGATGGCTTGAAGAGATCAGGAAGCTGCCATTAGCGAGACGCGTGCGCATCATGAACGTGTGCGGGGGCCACGAGCGCGCCATTACCATGGCGGGTCTGCGCGGCGCACTGCCGAGCAACATCGAGCTGATACCCGGACCCGGCTGCCCCGTCTGCATCTGTCCGGAGGAAGATGTCTACGAAGCGATCCAGCTTGCCTTGCATGAAGACATCACTCTGGTCGCGTTTGGCGACATGCTGCGCGTACCTGTGAATGTGCCGAAACGCGAGGTGCGTAGCTTAGAGCAGGCAAAAGCGGCGGGCGCAGATATCCGTCCCATTGCGTCGCCGATCGAGGCGGTACGCTTGGCACAAGCGCAGCCGCAGCGCACGGTAGTGTTTTTTGCTGCAGGTTTCGAGACCACCACGGCGCCGGTGGCGGCCATGCTGCAAGAAAGTGTTCCTGGCAATTTATTGCTGCTGTTGTCTGGCCGCCTGACGTGGCCGGCGGTGGCGGCATTGCTCGATTCCGGTCAAGTGGCCTTCGACGCTTTGGTCGCGCCCGGTCACGTCTCGACGGTGATGGGGCCGGAGGAGTGGAACTTCGTAGTCGAAAAGCATCATATCCCTGCCGCGGTCGCCGGTTTCACCCCTGTCAGTCTGTTGGCCGCCATTTACTCGACGCTGCGACAGCTGCTCGAAGGTAAGCGCTTTCTCGATAATTGTTATCCCGAGGTCGTTAGACCGGGAGGCAACGCTAGCGCAAGGGCGCAGCTTGCGGCAACGATGGACGTGGTGGATGCCAACTGGCGCGGGGTCGGTGTGATCCCGCAGTCCGGTTTTGCGCTCAAACCGCGTTTCGCTGCCCACGATGCCAGGCTCCGGTTCCCGTCTTACGCAGACGCCTCGCGACGGCGCGCGGGACAGATGCCGGCAGGGTGTCAATGTGCGGACGTGGTGTTAGGCAAGATTTACCCCAATGAATGCCGGATCTATGGTAATGCCTGCACGCCGCGACACCCGATCGGGCCATGCATGGTGTCGGACGAAGGCGCTTGTCGAATCTGGTGGTCGGCGGGCACCCGCACCTCCAAGGTCGCGCACGCATGAACGCATTTGGTTTCTTATTGTTGAGCGGTTTCGCGCTCGGCGTGATCCACAGCTTCGATCCGGATCATTTGGCGGCGATGTCTACCTTGCTCGGGCGTAAACGGGAGCGCTTTGCTCATGCGTTCAGCAAGGGATTGATTTGGGGGCTTGGCCATACACTCTCGTTGGTGACGCTCGGCTTGCTGCTGGTCATATTTGATGCCCAAGTGTCTGGTTTTTGGGAACGCGCCTTCGAGACTGGTGTCGGTGTTGTGCTCATCTATCTGGGTATCAGGCGCTTGCGCGATACGTTGCGCAGGCCGCATCTGCATGTACACCGCCACGGTGACCTTGAGCACACGCATTACCACGTACACGGCGTGGGTGTGGATCACGGGGCAGAAGAGGCGCATAGCGAGCACAGTCATGCGCCGTTGTGGATCGGTGTATTGCACGGTTTCGCGGGTACCGCTGCACTGATGGCTTTGCTGCCGGCGCTGCTGCTCGACCACGTCAGCAGTTACCTTTTGTACGTATTGGCCTTCGGCCTCGGCAGCACCTTGTCGATGGGCGCATTTTGCGCCGGCGTAGGTCGTCTTGCGTCTCGACTAAAGCGTGTCCGAGGCAGCGGTGATCGCTGGTGGGCCGCGTTAGCGGGTTCTCTAAGTCTTGCGCTTGGGGTCGTTTGGCTCGGGAGCACCCTGCTTGCATAGCACGCAGAAACTGCTGGTCAGCGGTCAAGTACAGGGCGTCGGATTTCGGCCCTTTATCTACCGGCTTGCCACCGACCTTGAACTCACGGGTTGGGTGCGCAACACCTCCGGTCGCGTGGAGATCCTTATTCAAGGAGAACCGGAGCGCATGCGCGAATTCGCGTCTCGTCTGGTTGCGCAAGCGCCGCCGCTCGCCGTGCCCGAGCTTGAGCGCACGAGCGAGCTCGTCCATAACAAGCTGCGCGAGTTCTTTATTGCAGATAGCCGAGGCTCGGGTGAACGGGATGTGCACGTGCCACCGGATCATTTCGCGTGCGCGGAGTGTCAGGCGGAAATGCGCGACGCTGGCGATCGGCGCTACCGGTATCCCTTCATAAATTGCACACAGTGCGGACCGCGTTACACCATCATAGATCGCTTGCCGTACGATCGTCCGAACACGAGCATGTCGAGCTTTCACATGTGCCCGCAATGCCACGCGGAATATACACATCCGCTGGACCGCCGATTTCATGCCGAGCCCATTGCCTGTCCAGTGTGCGGCCCGTCGGTGCAGTTCAAGAGCGGCCAGTGTGAGGCCAGCGAAGGTGAAACGGCTCTGGCGCACGCCATCGCCATGCTGCGAGCAGGCGCTACCGTCGCGGTGCGCGGGATTGGCGGCTACCATCTAATGTGCGACGCTGCCAACGAAAGCGCGGTTAAGCAATTACGCGAGCGCAAGCACCGGCCTCATAAACCGCTGGCGGTGATGTTGCCTCAGACGGGTACCGACGGCTGTGATGTCGTACGGCGGGTGGCAGTTGCCGGCCAGTGTGAGCTTGCTTTGCTGCAAGATCCGAGACGGCCCATCGTGTTGTGCCGCGCCCGAGCAGATAGCGGATTGGCTCGGTCCATTGCACCGGGTCTGCAGGAGCTTGGTCTGTTCTTGCCCTACAGTCCGCTACATCACTTAATACTCGATGCTTTCGGTGGCCCCTTGGTCGCCACTTCCGGCAACATCAGCGGTGAACCGGTGCTGACCGAGCCGAGTGACGCGGAACACCGTCTCGCCTCAGTGGCCGATGGGTTCTTGCACCACAACCGTCCGATCCGGCGACCGGCCGATGATTCCGTCTATCGAGTTATCGCGGAGCGTGGCCGGCCACTGCGCATCGGGCGCGGCGTGGCGCCGCTCGAGCTAACCCTTTCGGTCGATCTACCCGAGCCGGTATTGGCGGTTGGCGGACATATGAAAAACACGGTTGCGCTCGCTTGGCAAAACCGGGTGGTTGTTTCGCCCCATATCGGCGAGCTCGACAGTCCGCGTAGTCTGACCGTGTTCGCCCAGGTTATCGAAGACCTGCAGCGACTCTATGGGGCACAGGCCAAGCACGTCATCTGCGATGCACACCCGAATTATGCGAGCAGTCGTTGGGCGCGGTCTCAGTCATTGCCGATTACCCCGGTCTATCATCACCATGCGCATGCCTCGGCGGTGTACGGTGAATTCAAGGTTGGCAGTGACATCCTAGTTTTCACGTGGGACGGGACCGGCTATGGCGAAGACGGCAGCATTTGGGGAGGCGAGGGCCTATACGGACGTCCCGGCGCATGGCGGCGCGTGACCTCGTTTCGACCGTTTCGTTTGCCGGGCGGCGATAAGGCAGGTCGGGAGCCCTGGCGGTCGGCGGCGGCACTGTGTTGGGAAACAGGGCTTGACCTCATACATGCACCCGATGGTGCCAAGTTAGCCTTGCAGGCGTGGCAACGCAGGATCAACAGTCCGGTCAGTACCGCCGTCGGTCGTTTGTTCGATGCAGCGGCAAGCCTACTCGGTCTGTGTCAAGATGCCAGCTTCGAGGCTCAGGGCCCGATGCTGTTAGAAGCGTTGCTGCAGGAGTGTGATCTTCGAGCATCACCGTTGCCCTTGTTTGTCGATAAGGCGGGCGTTTTGTGTGCTGACTGGGAAGCGGCGCTGAGCATGTTGTTATATGCAAAATTGGATGTCGCGCAGAAGGCTGCCCAGTTTCACGGCATGTTCGCTCAAACCTTGTGTGCTCTGGCGAAGCGCGTGCGTGCGCAAACGGGCGTGACCACGATCGGCTTGAACGGCGGTGTATTTCAGAATCGGCGACTCACCGAGTGCGTAGAACGATTAATGCACGCCGAAGGCTTCACGGTGTTAATCCCGGCGCAGGTCCCAAGCAACGACGCCGGGATCAGCTACGGTCAAATCGTCGATTTCGCTTATCGAGGGATCGGATAAGGGACACGTCCATGCCTGACCCCTTAAACACAAGCATCCTTGACCTGGCGATGTGGGAGGCGACACCCCTGCGCGCTCTTGTGACACCCGACCCGGACGTATTGGCACTGGACCTGTGTTATCCGCATCGTTACTCACCCGTTACCTTCGCCGCGTAAATAAAGAGCGCATGCGACTCGAGATCGTGCCGGATCTGCAACTTCCGGCACCGCGCCCCAATCGTGATTATCTTCTGTACGTGCACATTCCTTTCTGCGAGTCGCTTTGTCCCTTTTGTCCCTTCCATAAGGTCAAGTTCGATAGCCAAAAGGCCGTGCCGTATTTCCGTGCGCTCGCCAAAGAGCTCGAGCTTTACCGCAGGCTCGGCTACGACTTTTCCGCCCTGTACGTTGGCGGGGGAACCCCAACCGTTCTACCAGAGGCGTTGAGCGAGACCTTGAGTCTGATTCGTTCACTGTTCTCGGTTCGACAGATCTCCGTTGAGACAAATCCCAACCATTTGCGCGAGCCCGTGCTCTCGTTGTTGAAGGCCGGTGGTGTCAATCGCCTTTCCGTAGGTGTCCAGAGTTTCGAAGACCGCCTGTTGAAAGAGATGCATCGCTATGCAAGCTACGGCAGCAGCTCGGAGATCATTGAGCGACTCACGCATACGCGGGATCTGTTCGACACACTGAACATCGATATGATCTTCAATTTACCGCACCAAAGCTTGGCATCGCTGCAGCGGGACATCCGTATCTTCACCGAGGATATCAAGGCAGATCAGGTATCTTTCTATCCTCTGATGGCATCGGCAGAGACTCAACACGTCATGTTGGAGGAGATGGGAGCGTTCACGCTCGATCGCGAGCAACGCTACTACGAGGCGATCCTCGAAAAGATGAGCGCGGCTTATACGCCCTCGACAGTCTGGTGCTTTTCACGCGACGATTCTATGATTGATGAGTACTTGGTCGACTATGACGAGTATGTCGGTGCAGGCAGTGGCGCGTTCAGCTATTTGGACGGTGTCGTGTACTCGAGCACGTTTTCGCTCAGCCACTATGTAAGCCGCATCGCTGAAGGAAAGACTGCCATCTGTGCGAGACGGCGACTGAGCCGGCGTGAGCAGATGCAGTATGATTTCCTTTTAAAGCTGTTCGCGCTTGTTGTCGATCTGGAGACTATGGAAGCGAAGTATGGCGACACATTCCGCCAGACGCTTTGGAGAGAGTTTCTGCTCTTCCGGCTGCTCCGTGCCATTATCAGGGATGGAAACGCGTATCGCCTGACACGAAGGGGAATGTACTACTGGGTGGTGATGATGCGTGAGTTCTTCCTTGGCACAAACAGTTTCCGCGATCAGATGCGCGCTAATTTATCAGCAGAACGTGAATTGGCGTTTGCAGAAAAGCCGCTGCACAGACACGAGCTGCGTTAGCGGCGCGCGCCGTTTCCGCGCGTTGCACGAAGGGAACCTACTCGCGCCTTAAAGTGTCCTATTTAGTTTTGTGACACCTCGCGCAGTTTTTTGGATCATTTGCGGCGAATGCCGCCTTGCCGTTGTGGCAGGTTCCGCACCACTTGCCCTCATTGATCTGGGCCATGGTCATTTTGTCGGCGCCGTATTTCATCTGGAAAAGGCCTTTGTTGCCGCCGGTGACATCGTGACAGTCGGTACACTGTTTGCCGGCTTTCGCATGGATCTCACCGGAAAAGACAACAACCCCCATGGGTGTCTTCCATTGCAGGTCTTGGCCGGGGGGTGCCGCGGAGACGCCGCCCATCACAGTAATAACGCCCACACCCGCCAAGGCTAGAAGCCATCTCTTCATGCGTTTCTCCTTCAGTGATGAATGTACTTATTATTCAAACGCTCTATGATCTGGTTTTCATTGACCTAAGTCAACAAGTGGGGTTCACGTTTTTCACGCTGACGCAGGACGAGTAACCGCTACAGTCAAACGGCTTCGCTTGGCCCATAGCGATTGTGGACACGAGACTCTGACAGCAAAGGATCACCGCCATGCAGGAAACACATATTTCTCTGGCCCACGGTAATGGTGGCCGCTACATGCGCGAACTGATTGACGAGTTGTTTGCAAGACATCTGGCCAACGAATTTCTCGATACAACCGTTGATGCCGCGCGCATCGTATTGGACTCGGGTTACGATCCATTCGTGACGACCGATGGGTTCACCGTCAAGCCTTTGGAATTCCCCGGCGGCAACATCGGCAGCCTGGCTGTACATGGCACCATCAACGATTTGAGCGTGGCCGGTGCAGTGCCTCGATATCTCACGTTGAACGCCTTCATCGAGGAAGGATTGGAGGTTGCCCAGCTCGAACGCATCGTCTCAAGTATCGGTGTCGCTGCGCGGGAGGCGAATGTGCTGGTTGTCGCTGGCGATACCAAGGTAGTTGCTCGAGGAGAAGGCGGTGGGTTGTACCTGGCGACCACCGGGGTCGGACTGCGCGATACCCGGGTTGATCTCGGGATGCACCGTATTCAAGCAGGCGATGCGATTCTGGTGAGTGGCGCTATCGGCGATCACGGCACGGCCGTGCTGTTGGCGCGGGAGCAATTTGGATTGCGCGGTGAGGTGAAATCGGATTCCACTTCGGTTTTCACGATAGCGCAAGCCTTGTTGAAGGCGGGCGGATTGCACTTCATGCGCGATCCAACACGCGGCGGCTTGGCGTCGGTGGCCAACGAGATCGTTGCAGTGAGTGGTCACGGTGTACGTTTGCATGAACCATCGGTGCCGATTCAAGCGCCGGTACGCTCGGTCTGCGAGATGCTCGGTTATGATCCGTATTATCTCGCCTGCGAGGGGCGATTGCTGGCGGTGGTGGAGGCGGGGCGCGCAGCTTCTGCTTTATCCGCCATGCGTGCCACAGCGGGTGGAGAGGCATCGGCAATCATTGGGCGCATCGAAGGCGCACAGCGCCATGTCGTCTTGGAAACAGAGCTCGGGGGTGAACGCATCCTCGAGGAACTCGAGGACGACCCCTTGCCGCGCATCTGTTAGGGCACAAGCAACGCCACCTGCGTAGGCAGCCAAGGGAACAACCCCCTCTATCCCGTGCAACCCGTTCTGAGTTGACTAAGCTTAATTAGGGTCTCCACAACTCGCAGGTAACGGTATGTCCCTCGACAGCTTGATTGAGCTCTTCGAAAACCATCAATTCCTGGCAATTGCCCTCGTTGTGGGTTTCGCTGTTCTTGTTTATTTCAAACCGAAGCCGATGTTTCAGCTTGTCGGGGTCGTCCTCGCCATCGGAGCAATAGGTTACGTCATTTCATTTCTCGTGGACTTAACGTCTACCGGGGTAGATAACACGAATTCTTTTATGAGCAATCCGGGAAAATAGGAAAGGGAAGGTCACCCAGCTATCGCGGTGCAACCCGGGGTGTCGAACTGTTGTGACGATTGCTCATCGTCTGGCGCATTGGTAGCAAAAGCCCAGAATCCAACATTTGTCCCCAAAGCTTCTTCCACGTTTTCCAGTTGTGCCCGCCTGTGATGGCATAGACGCGGTCAGGCGGGAGCAGGCTCGCGAGCAGTGCATCGGCAACGGCAAACTTGTCTTGTTGTCCATAACCCACATACAACGCCGGTAGGTTCTCGCTGTCCGTGGCGTAGTTCTTCAGCCACACCCACAATCGACGGATCCCATCATCTTCCGACGAGGTGTCGCGCCAATGCAGTGGACCTCCTGCGTCCTTTATCTCGCGAATGAAAGCAGGTTCGCCAAGATACGGGGCGAAAATGAGTATGCCCTCGACGTCATCGGGATATCTCATGGCGTAGAGTAGCGATCCTAACCCCCCTACGGAAAAGCCGACGAGCCAGATCTTGCTATAACCTTTCGCCCTCGCAGGCTCAACGACGTCTATCTTCAGTCGATTGACGACATTACGTTCTTTGTAGTACCCGAAATGCGCGTCCACTGCGATCACATCCACATCCAACTCACGGCTGCGCAGATCATCTATGAAACCGCGCCGCGCATACTTCGTCGGTTGCTCATTGATCCCGGGCAATAGCACGATCAAGTGTTTACCATTCCCGCCCGGCTTTGCATAAAGCCAGGTGGTCATCGGTACCTGGGTCGGTGGAGCATACGCGCAGCTGACGGAGAGCGTGACAAGCACGGCAGAACTGCTCGCTAGATAACGGCCCATGCGCATCTTGAGCCGACTGAACAACCTTCTAGAACAATTCATCGATTGATGCGAGCAAACTGCGTGCTTGCGTTTGGAAATATACCGCCCACGGGTAGGTGTCACCCGTTGACCGGTGGGGATCTTGGGCCAACACCCATTCTAGATCCTTCTCGAAGCCCTGCCGATTCTTTTGGTTGTAGTAATAGTACTTCGCGCGCCCCCAGGGAATGAGCAGTCTATCCGGGCCAACAGATTCCGCTTTCTGAAGATATTCGGCCGACCTCTTGAGATCGCCTCCCACGCTCTTGGGAAGGGCGAGATAATAAATGCCAAGATTGAAGTAGTTTGCTCCGTTCTTCCAATCAGGATCAACGGCCTCGATTCTGTCCAGAAATACTTTATTTCTTTTGATCCATTGAACGTTAAAGATCTTGAAGGCGTCAGGTATGCATTCCTTGAAATAATAAAAAACGGCGGTACTCCACCAACCCATACCATCCGCTTCGTTCTTAGTTAACACCTTACTCGCCTCCCAGAGGGTTTGCCCGGCAATTATTCTTGCTCTGAAATCGCTGTTAAGGTACATGATTCTTTCGCTGTATGCGATGGCTTCCTTGTAGTGCTGTTTCTTTTGCGACCGCTTGTCAGAATAACCTGTGCCTAAAAGGATATGGTACTGCGCGAGGTTCGATAGAGATTGGACATGTTCAGGGTCGACTCTCAATACCGATTCATAGGTCTCGATCAGGGTTGCGATCTTTGTGCGGGTATTTGCGGCTTGTCTTTGTTCTTCCGCTCTTGCAAGAAGCGCGCTTACGTTATCCGTTCTTGAGAGTTCTCTGGTTGCAGTCGATGTAGGTGTCAGTGAGAGACAGCCTGATATCATCAGACCGGAAAGTCCGAGGAAGAGTACAAGCGATATCCTCAACATGGTGCGCCCCGCGGTTGGTTGTTTTTCACGATTAAGGGAAGGAGACTCTTGAGGGCCGACTGGGCCAACGTCATCGCCCCTCACCATGATAGCCCTCCGGTCACCGCTCGCGCGACTCGAACGTACCAAGCCGCAGCCGCACCCAAGCTCTCTCGAAGCTAGTTTTAGCGCGAAAACGGGGTTTTGATAATAAGAAACCCTGCCCACCATCGGTAGGCAGGGTTCTCGTACTGGGTGACTCCAGTACCGGCTGGTAGTCTGCAGCCTCCGGCTACATTCCGCGCACTGCGGCCGCTTGTGTGCGTGTCTACCAGCGAACGTCATACCCTACAACTATCTTGATTGGCCTGTCTTTGATTCATGTCAACTTTTTGGGCGATCCGCATTTCTGCTATGCAACATAGGATCGGTTGAAGATTCGATTGCTTCCTGCTCTTCACGGCGGAAGGGCTAGAATGGCGGTTCAACGGCAAGGAGACCTTTATGGCCTACAGGAGCATCTACATGTACCAGGGCGAGATCGTTCGATCTGGAATCGGCTTTGGTACAGCGCTCGCAATCGCGATATCTTGGTCGGTAAATAAATCGATCCTCTGGGCTATCGTGCATGGCATTTTCTCGTGGCTTTACGTGATCTACTACGCGATTACGCGCTGACACAGCGGTTTACTAGCTTGATCGTTTCCAGGATCTTTGTCGTCCAGCTAGCGGCGCTCGGCTTCGCGCTGGTCATACTTGTTGTGAGCACTGCTGTCCGCGCATCGCAAGACGGCAAGGCGACCACTTGGCTCACTGCGGAGATATTGCTCAAACGCGCCGCGGTGACCGGTCCCCAGCTCCAGGCACTGCAAGAGGGAAAGGTGGTTACGGTTGGGTTCTCGCGACTCGAGCTGACACCTGAACAACTCGCCGCGACCCTGTTAGTTTTAGTGTCCGGCAAAGTGCCGGACGTAGCGGCCAAGATCGCTGACCGTATCAGTCTGCAAAAAGACAAAGGTGCATCCGCGGGTTACGATCTCGAGGGCGAAACCGACGAAACGTTTCGCGCGGCTGTTGTACTCGGGGCGCATGATGCAGCGGAGATCAACCACTTATTAAATGTGCACCCCGGTGACGCATACAATTTCAGCACTGAGGAAATAGCATGGTTTCAAACCGCAGCAGCGGATCTTTCACAGGGTAGGTCGAAGTACGTCGGGCCCGCCGAGACAATGACGGCCACGCTGCGGCGTGTTCTGCGAACCCGATACCAGGCGTATCGTGCGCGTGGTTTGCGCGGCGTCGTGCCTTATGACCGGGGCTACGCGGTATTCGTGGATCCGGCCGAGGGGTTGCGCGTTGCGCTCGATTCGATCGATCTCTTGCGAGGCTATTTTCCAAGGTTCTACCTCGCATTTCGCCAGTACCCGAGAGCCGATAGTGAGGATGGCACAGGGTCGGCAGGCTTTTGTATTAGCCCATTGGGTGATCGATATCAACGAGAGTTACGCGCTCATCGCGGAGCGACAGTATTACGTCAGCCATACTTATGATGCTTTGCAGAATATTATTGCCTGTGTGCCTTATCGCGGAGAGACGCTGGTTGCTCTGTTGAATCAGACCTTCACTGGAAAGGTCGCTGGATTCGCTCGGGCTATCCGCCACAATGTCGGACGCAAGCGGATCCAGGAAACGATTCGGCCGTTGTTCGAATCGTTGCGTGACGCTTTCGGCAAACAGGAAGGGAACGGCGTCGGATCCAGCAGAGCGTTTTTTGCAAGGGTAGAGAGAGGCATGGACTCAGGCTCGAATTTTCCCAAGGGCTTGGAACCGTGAGTCCGGCAACATTGCATCCCGAAATGCTCATCGCTTCGCGTATGCAGGCCACCCAGCTGCTCACGGCGAACAGCGGCCGTGCTGTCCGCCACCTGATCTCGATTGGGGCGCCGGGTGATCCTGTGCCCGCGGGTTTCGAGCAGTGCGCTCTCGAAATCTGTATCTTCCGAGATGTCGTGAAACTCCAGCGCTCGACGTGCACGACGTCTTGCTCCGTTATGCCCGTAGTCTCGATAGCGGCGAATGAGTAGGCGCGTCAAAAAGCGAGAGATCGGTGGGCAATGAAGGGGCATCGGTTAGCATTATTGTTTACTGATGGTGAATGATCTGTAGTAACTTGGGCGAGAGGCGTGATTCATGGTCAAGAGCCGACACCAAATGAAGCGCAAGAAAGTCGTATCCCGCAAAGCTCCACGTTTCCCGTACGCGCCGCCCGGCTGGACACAAAGTATTGCTCGCAAGCGCGCCAAGGAAGAGGGGCTTGAGCTCACTGACGATCATTGGCAGGCGCTGCGCGCCCTGCAGGAATACTTTGCCCGTCACCAGGACACGCGACTGAACGTGCGCGAGTTGCGCGATGCGCTGCACGAGAAGTTCCACCACCAGGGCGGTATTCGATATCTTTACCAGCTCTTTCCCGGCGGACCGGTGGCGCAAGGTTGCCGCATTGCCGGGCTGAAGGCACCGGCCGGCACGACCGACCGGGGGTTCGGCAGCGTAGTATAGGCTAGACATGTTCAGGGAGCGCGGGCTTCGTCAACTAAATGCAGCGCGTCCCTGAGCCAGGAACAGGAGGTGCAACCGCAACGCCGACTGTCATGTTCCCAGTAGGTTACCTGCGCGGCGACATAATCTGCAGCGATCTCCAGGGCGGTCAGGATCTTGGCGATGGGTTTCTTCTCCAGGGCGGCGAACCCCTCATTGTTGTATAGCCATTCGCACTCCGATTGCTGGGGACAGGCGATGCAGTTACCGTCTTCATTGTCGTAGAGCCCGGCATGCGGGCATTCGTCGAGCTCCAAATTGTTGCGCACGAGCTCACGCGGATACTCCAGCGCTTCGATGAGAACCCGTCTCATGGACTCTCTCGCTTCTTCGTTGTTCTTGTCGCCACTACCCATTTCGAAATCTGCCGCCGGCAGGCGTCTTGGACCCCTAAGAGAATAGTAATTATTGGCCGATAGTCGTTGATTCAAATCAAGAGCCAGGCGGAACGCCTCTCTGCTGACTATAATTTTACTTCTCAGGGACGATTGATTATGGAACCCGACAAGCGATTCCTGTCTCTCGCGGCGCGTGCCGCAAAGGCCGCCATTTTTGTTTTTGTCGTGATCTTTTTCGTGGCACTCGGAGCGGGGGGCTTTACCTATCTCTGGCAAGCCAAGAAGCTGCAGCACACCTGGCAGGTGGAGCTCGACCGGGCGCGCACGCAAGGCCGGCTAACCGAGGATGAGTATATCGCCCAGCTACGAGCGCACAGCTATACGAAGGCGCTGTTGAGCCCGGCGCAGGTGTTGAAGGGAGATTGAGCGTCAGGGCGAGCACGACACTCCCGGGCGCCGAGATCAGACCCTTTACTCGTGGGACATGTCAGCCGGCAACATCACCGGCTTCGACTTTCTTCAGCTCCTCGTGTGCTGCCGCAATGCGCTGCTGCACGAGGGCGATTTCGCGGTCGATCCCGAGGTTGAGTTTGCTATTACAGTTCTTCAGCAGAGGCAAAACTTTGAGCACCAGGATCAGGGTTCGCGCCACGTTGCTCTGGCTCGGGTTGGCCAGCACCACTTCGCCATTGCCGTTCGCCGTATGCGGCGCCGCTGACGCTGGCTCTAATGATTCGTGGCCTGCGGTTAGTTGCGAGTTGAGGCACTCTATCAGTTGTGTAGTATTGAACGGTTTTAAAACGAAATCGTTGGCACCGCACGCATAAGCACGCTCGCGAGTGATTTCGTCTTCCGCGCTAGTGATTACAACCACGGGCATGTCGCGCAACGCGGGATCCTCGGCCGCACGGACCTTGCAGATAAACGTGTAGCCGTCCATTTCCGGCATCTGGATGTCGCTGATGACGAGTTGGATGCGGCTGTTTTGATTCAGTGTGCGCCAAGCGGCGACGCCGTTCTCCGCTTCCACCATATCGAAATGAGCGGCAAGGGCCTTGACAATGGTATGGCGCACGACGCGTGAGTCGTCGACCACGAGGATGCAGGGCTTGTCGTTCTGCAACGCAGCTTTACCCATTCTTCCCACCTATATTCTGCAGGAAATACCCGCTTTACCGCCTACTGAAAGGGATCTATGTGCAACGATCGGGCCAGATGATCGGGCCTTATTGGCCGCCTGTCAGACCCCGGCTACGTATCGGCAGCTCAGGCATCACGCGCGGCATGGTAGCCCCGGTTACCTGTAACCGGCGAAGGGCCAGACTCGAATGTCGCCGCGAGACGGCATGCGCTAACATCTGCATCAATTCGATCAACAGGGCGCGACAACTTGGTGGTCTTTAGGCAGGGGTTGCGAATGTTTGCGGCGGCGCTCGTCGTTGTTGCGCTCGCCGGCTGCAGCAGTAAGAGTGCTGGACTGCCAGCGCTCGCAGCGGACGACGTTATCGTTGCCTTCGGCGACAGTCTTACGTATGGCACGGGTGCGGAAGCAAAAGCAAGTTATCCTGTAGTGCTTGCGCAACTGATCGGCCGCAAGGTGATACGCGCCGGCGTGCCCGGTGAAGTGACGGCTCAGGGGCGGGCACGTTTGGCTTCGGTAATCGAGGAGTACAACCCACGGCTCGTGATCGTGTGCCTCGGTGGTAACGATATGCTGCGCAGAGTAAGCGAGCAGGAGATCAAGCGAAACCTGCGCGCCATGCTTGCCGACATCCAGCGCCGTGGTATCGCGGCGGTGTTGATAGGCGTACCGAAACCAGCGCTTCTTACCAGCGCGCCGGAGTTCTACGCCGAGCTCGCCGCTGAATTCAATATCCCCTACGAGGGCAAGATTGTCACCAGCGTGCTCTATAAGTCCGAGTATAAATCCGATGCGATCCACCCGAACGCTGAGGGGTACCGCAAGATAGCGGAAGCGATCGCGGAGTTGCTGAGGAAGTCGGGAGCAGTGTAGCGGAAGTGAGTTTGTCAGTGGCTTCACGGCTTGCGGCTTGCCCCCGTACCGACAGGCCCAACCGCGACCGTGGTATATGGGAGTCACATAATCTTTGTGACCATTTTCATGTTTGCACCATCGGGATGGGGGTGTACGGTGAAGCCCATTTTTTTCATCAACCCCAGCATGTTTGTGTTGCTGCTCAATACCTCGCCTTTCATGGTCTTTAATCCGCGCGTCTTGGCGATGTTGATTAGGGCACGCATGAGGCGAGTGCCGATGCCTCGATGGTGCCACTCGTCGGCAACGACGATAGCGAACTCGCAGCTCTCGCCGTCCGGCGCCGTGATATAGCGGGCCACGCCGATTTCCACCTGGCGGTTTTGTTGCTCGCATACCGCAATCAAAGCCATCTCTCGGTCGTAATCGATCTGCGTGAAGCGCACCAACATCTCGCGGGTCAGACCCTTTAAGTTCTGTAAAAAGCGGAAATATTTCGATTGCTGGGGGAGGTTGTAGACGAACTCGTGCTCGATTTCCGCATCTTCCGGACGAATCGGCCGCAGCGTGACATCGGTTCCGTCAGCCAGCTGCCAGGTCTCGGTCATATGCGCGGGGTAGGGGTGGATGGCCATATGCCCGTAAGGATCCAGCGGCGGTGTATGCACATCGACCATGATGCGCCCGTCGATCGCGACCACACTGCGATCGGTCGCAACGAGCGGGTCGATCTCGACACTAACGAGCTCCGGCAACTCGCACGCCATCTCCGATACCCGCTGCAACACATCCTTTAGCGCTTCCCGCCTGATGGGCGGCAAGTTGCGAAACGTCCCGAGCAGCGGCTCTACCCGCGCACGTTTGATCAGGTCTTCAATGATGAAGTCATTGAGGGGCGGTAGCGCCACCGTACGGGTTCGCCGCAGCTCCACGACCGCGCCGCCGGCACCGAAGCTAATCACCGGGCCGAATACCGGATCGCGGACGATGCCAACGACCAGTTCCCGTTCGCGCGGTGCATGGTACATGCGCTCGACTGTGACACCGATGATAGTCGCCTCGGGTCGCGCCTGTTTGGTGTGCGCTACTAGCTCATTGAACGTTCGGCGTATCGAATGAGCGTCGCCGACGTCGAGTCTGACGCCATCGACGTCGGACTTGTGAAGGATACCTGGTGCGCTGATCTTCATAGCAACCGGAAATCCGAGTGCCTCCGCCGCCACCAGGGCTTCGTTGGCTGTGTGTGCTTCCACACCCTCGACTACTGGGATGCGGAATGCGGACAGCACGGCGCTGGCCTCGACTGTCGTTAGCGCTCTACGGCTTTCGGCTAAGGCGCCTTCGATGATCATCCTGGCGCCCTCGATATCAGGCCGTGACTTCTCGGCAAGCGGCGCTGGGACCTGCAATAGCAGCTGCTGGTTGCGTTCGTAACTGACAAGCAAAGAGAATGCGGTCACTGCCGATTCCGGTGAGCTGAATTGGGCAAGCCCAGCCTCCGCCAGTAACCGGCGCGCCTCGATCACTTGCGTTTCACCCATCCAACACGTGAGCACTGGTTTTTCGCTTCCCCGCGCGACTTCAATGACGGCGTGTGCCGCGGCCGATGCGTCGATCATCAGCGGTGCCAGCATCACCAGTACGCCATCGACATTTTCATCGGCGAGGCAGGCGGCAAGTGCCTCGCGGTAGCGCGTGGGCGTGGCATCGCCCAGCAGGTTAACCGGGTTCGTGTGCGACCATGGTGGCGGCAAGACGTCGCTCAGGTGTGCCCGCGTAGCTGCGTTCAAGTTGGCCACTTGCAAACCGAGCTCCATGGAACGATCGGCCGCCATCACTCCCAGGCCGCCGCCGTTAGTCACGATTGCCAGTCGATTGCCGTGGGCCCGTTGATTCGCAGAAAACAGCTGTGCCGCCGCGAACAGTTCCGCGATCGTCATCGCGCGTACGGCGCCGGCGCGCATGAGCGCGGCATCGAACACATCGTCTGCACCCACAACCGCGCCGGTGTGTGCCATTGCCGCTTTCGAGCCCTCGGCGTGTTTTCCGGCCTTCATGACGATCACGGGTTTCACGCGTGCGGCGACACGCAGCCCGCTGACGAAGTGGCGGGCGTTACGTATACCCTCCACATAAAGCACAATGGCGCGCGTGCGTGTGTCAATGGCTAGGTAATCAAGTACGTCGCCGAAGTCCACGTCAGCGGCGTCACCGAGCGAGATCATGGCAGAGTAGCCGACGCCGCGCGGGCTGGACCAATCCAGCATCGCGCTACAAAGCGCGCCTGACTGCGATACGAGCGCGAGCTGGCCCGGCTTGACCGAGGCGTCTGTAAAAGTAGCGTTCAAGCCGATGCCCGGACGCATCACCCCCAGGCAGTTCGGGCCAAGTACTCTCATGTCGTACTTGCGCGCGATCTGCACCGCTTCTTCTTGTAGACGCGCGCCTTGCTCCCCGGTCTCACCGAACCCGACTGACAGGATGATGGCGCCCTTAACGCCGATTTCGCCGCAGGCTTCAAGGATCGCCAAAACAGTTCGCGCCGGTGTAGCGATAACCGCGAGGTCCGGACGCTTGCCGATGGCCTCGAGAGACGGGTAGCAGGGTCTGTCGCGAAGCTGCTCGTATTTGGGGTTGATGGCGTAGAGATTGCCGGCAAATGTGCCCTGCAACAGGTTAGCGTACACCTTGCAGCCGACAGACTCAGGCCTTTCGCTGGCGCCGAAGACGGCAATGCTGTCAGGTGCAAACAGTGGGTCGAGATCTCTACCACCCATAAGCCATACTCTGCAGTTGCCGGGGCGCCGGTCACCTACCTCGATCGACTGAACCGCGTGGCATCATGATCCATTGCCGCCGCGCCGCGGCGCTACCAAGCTGTTCCTGGTCTTTCTGCTGCGCCGCTCGCGCAGCGTTCGGGTCCACAAGATGGCTGCACTTAGCAGGTAGAGAAGACCAAGCAAGACCCCTGCAGTGAGCGTGTAGCTCCAGCCGAAGCCGAAACCCAAGAACAGTAAAATGGTGGCGACGATCGCCACCTCATGCAGCGTCGGATGCTTTTCGTGAAAAGGTAGGAACTGTTTCATATGACCGGTTCAGGCGGCGCGCACTCATAGCGCCGGTAGCGAGGCCTGTGGATCGCGTTGGCGCACGGCATTGAGGATCGCGTCCGCATGTATGCGGTCAGTCTCGTAACTTAGCGTGAGGGTGTGCGGATGCTCGTGGTCCAGGTTGACCGCCAGCACGCCAGGCAACATCCGCAAACGCTCCTCTAGCTCGGTTTGTTCGAGCTCCGGCAGGGTGGCGTGGAGAAATACCAGCAAGTTCGCTGTCGCCATGGTTCAGTCCTCAACGATCATTTATCCGCTCACCCCTTGCCCCTTGCATTGATGTGCATCAAGAAAGGTGGTGAGGGGACAGCAAAGAGTCCTTTTTAAATCTCCTTGAAATCGCCGTGTCGGCCGAGGCCATCTCTGAAGCGCGCCGCGCCGGCCACGCCATCTTTGATCAGCGCTTCGCGGCCGTTGTACCACTCTTGAATCATTGCATCGCGGATCGTTAGGCCCTGACTCTTTATGGCGGAGCGTCGGTCCGTGCGCACGCACACCGGCGGAAAACGGGCGATGTCATGTGCCAGCTCCTCGGCTTTCTCGCGCACCTTGCCGTTGGGCACCAGATACTCGCAAAGACCAATGCGCAAACATTCCTCGGCGGGAACCTTGCGCCCGGTGAGAATGATTTCGAGCGCCCGGCCTTGTCCGATGATGCGAGGCAGGCGCACGGTGCCACCGTCGATCAAGGGTACGCCCCAGCGACGGCAATAAACGCCGAGATAAGCGTCTTCCTGCATGACCCTGAAATCGCACCACAGCGCGAGCTCCATGCCGCCCGCTACGGCAGGACCGGCAATGGCACCAATAACGGGCTTGTCGAGCTCGAGACGTGATGGCCCCAGTGGACCGCGGGGAATCTCGCCACCATTACCGCGCACTGCAGCGGGTGGGATATCGAGCTCCCCGAGCGGATAGTCTTGTTTTAGAATGCTCACGTACTTCAGGTCCCAGCCGGCGCAAAACGCTCCGCCCTCACCGTAAAAGACGGCAACCCGCGCCTCAGCATCGGCGTCGAAATCGAGAAACGCTTGGGTCAACGCGTCGGCACTGGCCGGGTCCATAGCATTGCGGGCCTCGGGGCGGTTGTGAATAACGGTCCAGACGTAGCCATTCTTTTCGATTTCGACAGTCATGATTGTTCTCTCCTGAGGTTGCGAAGCTGCTCCATAGTAGTACCGGTCAGGCGTCAGGCCCAAGTGGGGGGCGGGATGGCATAGTCATGCTCTGCCCAGCCGCGGGACTGTTAGTCTAACTTCGAAAGTATCTGATCGGCGGTTTGCGACCGCTCCTACGCGGGCGCAAGCCTTTCGCGAGCAGGCCGAGAAAGCGGGCGCGCGTGTGAAAGACATTTACTGGACGCTTGGCAGTTACGACCTTGTAGCCATACTGGATGCCCCGAATGAGGAGACGGCGATGGTGCTGCTCTTAGCCACAGGTAGTATGGGTAATGTCCGCACGCAGACGTTGAAAGCATTTTCCTCAGAGGAAATGAAATCGATCCTGGCAAAGATGCCTTAGCCAGCGCCAGTGCGCGTAGTGAGACGCCAAACCGTGGGCTGCGCGTGTTCCTTGTAGACGAGCCTGTCACCCGAAGCGGCGCTATTTCGCGGCGGCCGCACACACCCTTTTCTTGACTTGAATCAAGCGGCTGCTTTTTTCCCTGCACTATCATAGTTGCTTTGCTTGGGCGTTTGTGGAGCAACGGAAACGATGGCCACGGGAAAACCCAAAGCGTCGCAGAAGCCGCGAAAAGGGCCCTATGAAGACCCGGGGTGCGCGTATTGCCCACCGACGGTGCGCGCCTGCCGCGAGGGCGAGGGTGATGTGCGCGGCCCGGGGTTCTGTCCCTCGAAGGTCGCCGAGGCAGCGATCGAGGACAGCCTCGAGTTCTATACCGATTCCTTCGTACGCAGAGTGGCACAGGAATCGGCGCGGGTGGAAAGCGAAGGCTACTGTCGCTGGACACGGGTCGAGGAAATCTGTGCCTTTGCGCACCGCATGGGCTTTGAGAAGATTGGTATCGCCTCCTGCATTAGCTTTGTCGATCAGGCCTACACGCTGAGTGGCATTCTCGAGAGCCACGGCTTCGAGGTGGCGTCGGTGGCGTGCAAGCAGGGAGGCATTGCCAAGGAGCATATCGGTCTGAAGGATGCCGAGAAAATCCGTCCGGGTGGGCACGAGTCCATGTGCAACCCGGTGTGCCAGGCAGAGCTTCTCAACCGGGCGGGCTGTGAGCTCAACGTCGTGCTCGGTTTGTGTGTCGGCCACGACAGTCTGTTCTATCGGCACTGCAAAGGGCTCGCGACCACGCTTGTGACCAAGGATCGAGTGCTGGCCCACAATCCGCTTGGCGCCCTGAGTCTGGCGGAAACTTATTATAGTAGGGTCTGGGGACCGCAGCGGCCGAGTAAGCCGCCGAAGTTACCGAAGAGGAAGCGCCAGCGTTAAACGTGCCGTGTGAAGTTAGCGTAGCAACGCCCGCGACAAAGGGGGATCAACTATGCTTCCAATCAAGTATCAGGTAGTCGGCGAAGAAGACTACGCGTTCGTAGTGGAGATCACCGAGTCCGGTGAATTTTTCGTCAGCAGCGGCACCTATACCACCGAGCGGCCACGAAAAGGAAGACTCAGTGAAGAGCAGCAACAGGAGTTGCTGGGGGCGATCGAAGCGCTAGGCAGACCAAAGGCGTATCCCATGCCGGAGGGCGGCGAAGCTTTCGAAGCGCAATTGACCATCGGCGATAAGCTTGGCGCGGTCACCTACCCGTTCTGGGAAGGAGCACTGGCCACGGACGCGAAGTTAAAGGATCTGGTGCGATTGCTGGAAACGCTCTAGGGCGTCCGCGTTGAGAAAGCGCGCGATCGAAAGGACTGTTTAGTGTCCGCGCTCGACCAGTTGTCGATCGAAGGTAGTGATGTGGCCTTCGATCCATTCCTGCACACGGTGCGCGAGCTTATCGATCTGTGCATGATCAAATTCCCCTTCGAAGGCGGCGACGGCACCGGTAACCTCATCTAAGAACCGATCGTGTTCTGCTTTGTGGGCCGCGTAATGGGGATTTTTCATCTCGCGCATGGTGTTTTCTTCTAATGCAAAATGCGCGGCCAACCGCGTGTGTAAACGACCGAGACAATCTGCGACGGTGTCGTAGTCTGCCTTGCGGGAGCACTGCGCATAGACTTGATTGATGCAATCGAAAAGGTCTTGGTGTTCGAAGTCGAGCGCCTCGATGCCGAGCAGGTATTCGTCTTTCCAGTTTAAGAGGGGCATAACTCAGCCTGTTGAGAAACAACGTGTTAAGTCTTCGGCTTTACGGGTTGTAGCTCAAGTCAAAGCAAGGGGTTTCTTGATCTACCTCAATTTTCGATAGCCAGAAAGCAAGAAGCCGGGCAGAAAAGCCCATACGTCTGCCCCGGCCAGATACGACGATTGGTGGCATCACACACGCTGTTTCCGGATCAGCTGTCGGCTTTACGGATACCGCTTGCGCACCGTATGCTTCGAGCTCACGCGGAGAAACGAAATGGCTCTAATCCCCTACGAGATCTATGCGATCAAATACGGTGAACGCGTGGGTACGCGCGGCGGCATGTTCGTGTATGGCGATCCGCACGATGCGCCGATGGCGATGGACTACTTCGTATGGGCCATACGCAATGCGGAGCGTACGATTGTCATCGATGTCGGTTACGGGCGTGAAGAGGGAGAGCGCCGCGGGCGTACGTTCTTACGTTCGCCCGCCGACGGCCTGAGACTAGTCGGCATCGAGGCCATAGAAGTGAAGGAGGTGATCGTTACGCACATGCACTACGATCATGTCGGTAATTTACAGCTTTTCCCGAATGCGCGCTTCCATATTCAGGATGAGGAGCTCGCTTATGTCACGGGGCGAGCAATGACGCACCATGTGCTGCGCTCGTCGTTCGCGCTCAACGACGTGCTGGAAATGGTGCGACTGCTCTACGGTGATCGTGTTGTGTTCCACAATGGCGACGACGAAGTGGCGCCCGGGGTCACGGTTCATCACATTCCAGGACATACTCGCGGTTTGCAGTCGGTGCGGGTCCATAGCGAGCGCGGATCGGTCGTGCTTGCCTCCGATGCCGCGCATTATTACGAGAACTTGGAAAAGGAAACGCCTTTCGTGACGTTGGAAAACATGTTCCTGATGCTCGAGGGTTTCCGCAAGTTGCGTAAGCTTGCGCCTACCGATGCGCACATTGTGCCCGGACACGACCCGGCCGTATTTGAGCGCTATCCACCGGCCACGCCAGCGCTCGAAGGCGTCGTCGCCAGGCTCGACGTCGCACCGATGGCCTGATCGCCGTCGACTCCGCACCAGGCAGGCTGAGATAAAGGGACGGACATGCATGTCCCGCCGGTTAGCGGTTCTAACCCTGGCCGCTATGGCAACGCGGGAGTAAGATGAACGCCTAGCCGGAACTCGAAGTTCTCGCCAGCGTCGGTAATGCCAACTGGGTGCCGAGGGCCAAAGGCGGTGTGCGACCCGCGGCTTTACGCGCGTAAGATCCATGACATGAAGAGAAGAGTCGACGTTCGCGATTTGAGTTTCGGCATGTATATCGCCGAGCTCGACCGGCCGTGGGCGGAGACGCCGTTTCTGTTCCAGGGTTTCGAGCTGCGCAACCCCGACGAGCTCGAGCAGCTCAAGCGACACTGCCAGTACGTCTACATTGACACCGAACAGGGTGAAAGCCCGGAGAAGGAAGGGGGTACCTTCGCTCAACGCAAGGGATCTGCCTTCCAGGACCAGACTACGCTGGAAGAAGAGATCGAGGAGGCCAAGCAGAGCAATTCGGAAGCACGCGATGTAATGGCCCAGACAGTGCATATGAAAGAAGTGACCCGCTGGTTGGCTCTATTCGTGATAGTGGTCGGCGTGCTCGCCGGTTTTTACTACTGGCAGCAGCGCACGTCGCGGGAGACAGCGCCGCCTCCCTCCATTACCGAAGCGCAACCGGCGCCTGAAGCCGAGAGCGAGCCGCCTATACGCCATCCGATTGAACGGACGCAATCGAGTGAGGCCACAGAACCGCTACCGACACTGGATGAAAGTGAGAAGGCTGCGCAGGGCGCGTTGGATAGCCTTTTCGGACAGAAGACAGTGCGAAAGTTCTTCCGCGTGGACGATTTTGTGCGACACCTGGTCGTGACCATAGACAACTTGCCACGCAAACAGGTGCCTCTGCGGTATGTCCCGGTCAATTCGCCGGCACGGCGATTCCTCGCGAGCGGGGAAGAGGACACCTTAATTCTCAATCCGGACAACTATCGTCGTTACACGCCCTACGTGCGGCTAGCGGAGACATTGGACGTCAAGAAGTTCGCGGTGGTATATGTGTATTACTATCCATTGTTTCAACAGGCCTATGAGGAGCTTGGCTACCCTTCGGGCTATTTCAACGACCGCCTGATCGAGGTCATCGATGATCTGTTAGCGGCACCCGATGTGCAGGCACCGATCAGGCTCATTCAGCCCAAGGTCATGTATCAGTTCGCCGACCCGGAGCTGGAAGCGCGCTCGGCAGGACAGAAGATCATGATTCGTATGGGCAGCGAAAATGCAGCCCGAATCAAGGCCAAGCTACACGAAGTGCGCCGCGAGCTGACCAGCGAGCCCCCGATAGACTTGCCGGCACCGGCTAGGCCGGACCGGCGCCAAGGCTAGAGCCTAACGTGAGTTAAGCAAGGAGGTGGGGTCTCGGCGGTCCAAACACAGAGTTTGCCCCGGGGGAAAAACGGGGTTGATTGATCTATCTCAATGCAAAGGCCAAGTCGCAGACATATAAGAAGATTGATACCCTATGTAATCCGATTGCCGGCGTGACGACCGTTTCGGCTGCTCGAGCGGCAAACGTAGTGAGGATAGCGAGTTTGGACGCCGGAAAGGGCGACATGGGCGACAGTCCCGAACCAGGGCGTGGGCCTGACCAAGGCCCCAGGTTCGAAATAGTGGCGCGGGAGGACTTCTCCGACGCCACCTACCTTCTCGAAATCCGCCACCCTATGATGGCGAAAGCCGCCAGGCCGGGGCAGTTCGTCATCGTTATTTCCCACGAAAACGGCGAGCGTATCCCCTTGACGCTCGCGGATTTCGACGCTCGAAAGGGAACGATTACGCTCGTCGTTCAGGCGGTCGGCAAGACCACGAAGCAGATGCAGCGAGACTGCCAGCGGGGAACCAGGCTTTTCAGCGTGGTGGGACCGATGGGTGTTCCCAGTCGCGTAGGCGATGCCAAGAAGGTGATCTGTGTGGGCGGTGGCCTCGGTGTAGCCCCCATCTTTCCGCAGGCGCGTGCCTTTAAGGAAAGCGGCGCCTACGTGGTCGGTGTGGTCGGATTCAGAACAAAGGATCTGATCTTCTGGGAGGACAAATTCAAGCAGTACTGCGACGAATTCATCATCTGTACGGATGACGGCTCGGCTGGAATCGAAGGCCGGGTCACCAAGGGCATCGAGCAGGCGATACAGAAGCATGCCGATATCGACGAGGTGGTTGCCATCGGCCCACCTATCATGATGCAGGCGTGCGCGGAAACGACGCGCCCCCACAACATCAAGACGATCGTCAGTCTGAACCCTGTTATGGTGGACGGCACGGGTATGTGTGGCGGCTGTCGGGTAAAGGTAGGTGAACGCATCAAGTTCGCTTGTGTTGACGGACCCGAGTTCGACGCCCACGAGGTTGATTTCGGTGATCTGATGAACCGCTTGCGCCGTTTTGCGGCGGACGAACAGGCGGCGATGGCGCGTTGGTCAGAAACTTGCCGCATGGCGGGCCAGCTAACGGCTGTCGACCCTAGTAGCCAGGAGCGAGCCTAGAGGGCGGGTCTGCCTTAGTAGGGAAGAGGTCAACGATGGCAAGAAAAACAATACGCACCATTCCGCAGGACCGAACCCCCATGCCAGTACAGGAGCCAAAGGCGCGCGCACGCAACTTTGCCGAGGTCGCGCTTGGCTACAGTGAAGAGGCGGCGCTAAACGAGTGTGAGCGTTGTTTGTTGTGTCCCGATCCGGCCTGTGTGCCGGGTTGCCCTGTGCACATCGATATCCCCGGCTTCATCAAGAAGATCAGCGAGCGCGACTACCGCGGCGCCTATGACGTTCTCACGGACGCCAATCTGCTGCCGGCGATTTGCGGGCGCGTCTGCCCGCAGGAAGATCAGTGCGAGGGTGTGTGTCCCGTCGGCGACACGCTAGAGCCCGTCGCCATCGGTAGGATCGAACGCTGGCTCGGCGATGTGGCGATAGCCAAGGGGTGGAGCAATATTCCGTACATCGAACCGAACGGCTTCAAGGTCGGGATCATCGGTTCCGGACCCGCCGGCATGGCCTGCGCGGCGGACCTGGCGAAGGCGGGGTGTGACGTTACCATCTACGAGGCCTTGCATCAGCCCGGCGGGGTATTGCGCTACGGTATCCCTGACTTCCGTCTGCCCCCGGGAGTACTCGATGGCGAGTATGAGAACCTGAAGCGGCTCGGCGTCAACATCGAATGCAACACGCTGGTAGGACGGCTATTTACCATCGAACAGATGATCGACGAGATGGGCTACCAGGCGGTTTTTATCGGAACCGGCGCCGGTTCGCCGAAGTTCATGGATATTCCCGGCGAGTTCTTGAACGGCGTGCTTTCCGCCAACGAGTTCTTGACGCGTTGCAATCTGATGCGGGCCGGAGAGTTCCCGAACTATGACACGCCACTACACCTCGGCCGGCGCGCCGCGATTATCGGCGCCGGCAACACGGCGATGGATGCCATGCGCGTGTGCCTGCGTCTCGGCGTGGAGAAGGTGTATTGCATCTATCGCCGCACCAAGGCCGAAAGTCCCGCACGCGTGGAAGAGATCGAGCACGCTGAGGAAGAAGGCATCGAGTTCCACTGGTTGACCACCCCTGTGGAAATTCTGGACGATGGCAATGGGAACGTCCGCGGCATGCGCTGTCTGCGCATGGAGCTCGGTGAGCCCGATGAATCGGGTCGCCGGCGCCCAGTACCGATCGAGGGCAGCGACTTCGAGTTCGAAGCCGATATGATCATTTATGCGATCGGGACCAACGCGAACCCCATCCTGGGCCAAACATCGAAGCTCAAACTGAACAAGTGGGGCTACATCGAGACGGATGAAAGCCTCGCCACCTCCATGGCGGGCGTATACGCAGGCGGGGATATCGTGACCGGGGCCGCCACTGTGATTCTGGCGATGGGTGCGGGACGCAAGGCCGCGTGCAGCATCAAGGCTTATCTCGGTATACGCGACAGCGATCGCGTTTACCTTCCCGAGCGGTCAGGAAGCGAGGGCAAGATTTTTGGAATCGACAGCGAAGAGAAGAACTTCTGCCGTATCCGTGTCGCATAGCTGATGACGAGTGGGGATTAAACACTCATGTTGAACAAAGTATCTGAAAAGAAACCGCAGGAGCGCACCGCGCCGGTTGACAAGCCCGCCGTGACACTGCAGGAGCACACCGTCGAGGTGATCAGCGATTCCGGTGAGGGCGCGCAGAAGTGCGGCCAGTCGTTCGGATCGATCGCCGCGAAGATGGGAAACGGTATCTGGACCGTCGAGATCATTCCAGCCGAGATCCAACCCCCTGCACGCAGTATCGCCGGGGCCAGCGGCAACCGCATTCGCTTGGCGTCGCAGCCCGTCAGCAACGGTGGCGACGAAGCCGATCTGGTGGTCGCCTTCAACGAACAAGTGCTCTTGGGTCGGGTCAAGGCAAATGAGCTTAAACCCGGTTGCATCATACTGCTGGAGAGTAAATGGCGAACCGATCCAGACCCAAAGATTGCGGCATCGTACGCTCGGATCTATGACGGCCTCGTTACTCAAGGTTACCGGCTCTATGAAGTGCCGATGGAAGCCGAATGCCTGAAGCACGTTGCCGATGCACGCCGCGGCAAGAACATGTTCGTGCTTGGCATGTTGTGCAACATCTACAGCCTCGATCTGCAGATGGGTCGAGAGCAGATCGCCTTCATTTTTGCCAAGAAGGGCAAGAACGTGATCGATGCGAACGTGCGCCTGTTGGAGGCGGGCCACCAATGGGCAGAGACAAACCTCGACATGAAGTTTCGTATTCCCGCCTCCAAGCCGCGCCAGCCCCAGATCGTGGTGAACGGCAACATCGCTTTAGGTCTTGGCGTGGTGGCTTCGGGCATGGAAATTTGCTCCATGTATCCGATCACCCCAGCCACCTCGGCGTCGCACTACTTGAGCGAGGTCTTCGAGCAGGTCGGTGGGTTGGTGCACCAGGCGGAGGATGAGATTGCGGCGTGTTCATTCGCAATCGGCGCGTCCTACGCCGGCAAGTGTGCGGTAACGATTACTTCAGGCCCCGGGTACTCCCTGAAACAGGAAGCCCTTGGTCTCGCAGTCATGGCCGAAATTCCCCTGGTAGTGGTCAACGTCCAGCGTGGCGGGCCGAGCACAGGCCAACCGACGAAAGCGGAACAAGGCGATTTGCTATCGGCATGTTTCGGTAGTCACGGGGACGCCCCGAAAGTCGTCATGGCGGCAGCGACGATTGAAGACTGCTTCTACGCGATGATCACGGCGCGCAAGATTGCCGAGACCTTCAACATGGTAGTTGTCGTGTTGACGGACGCCAATCTGGCCACCGCCCAGCAACCCTTTCCGCGGCCGCACTTCGACGAGGCCTGGTTGGCGCCACCCGCGGACCGCGGCGCTGTCCCCGCGGGGATGAAACCCTACGACTGGGACAGCCGAACCGGGTTGGCGCGCCGATTTATCCCAGGGCAAGCAGGCGGTATGCATTGTTTGACCGGTCTGGCCCACGATCGCGACAGTTACGTTGCCTACGATCCGCAGAGCAATCAAGAAGGTATCCGCCATCGCAGCCTGAAGTTGGCTGCTCTGCAGAAGACCTTGAAAACCCCATCGGTATTCGGGGATGCGGAAGGCGATCTTTTGGTGGTGGGTTGGGGCAGCACTAAGGGTGCCATCGAGGAGGCGGTGGCACGCGTACGCTCGGAGGGTAAGAAGGTGTCATCCTTGCACCTGACCTTCCTGCAACCCATGCCATCGGGTGTAGGAGAAATATTGCGGGGCTTCCGTAAAGTGATAACGATAGAGAACAATTGGTGCGACAGGCTCGACGATGAACTGATCGACGCGGATAACCGCCGTTTTACCAATCTGGCGTGGTTGTTGCGCGCGAGATACCTGGTCGACGTCGACTGTTGGAGTGAAGTTATGGGACAGCCGACTAAACCGGGCACCATCGCGCGTGTCATCCGCGACAAACTGCAATAGCAAGGTAACGATAATGAGCGCTCCTTTTCCTGCGTGTGTGGTACGGGTAGACGACGAGGTCCATACTCTCGAGGGCTATCAGCGTGGTGTGCCCCGGTGGTGCACCGGCTGCGGTGACAACGCGATCCTAGCAGCGGTCCAGCGGCTATGTCGTGATGAACAACTCGCTCCCGAAAGAAGTGTGTTCGTATCGGGCATCGGCTGTTCCAGCCGCTTTCCTCATTATATGAACGTCTACGGTTTCCACGGGATTCATGGTAGAGCGCTTCCCGTTGCCGAGGGCGTCAAAATGGCGCGGCCGGATCTCCACGTTTTCGTCAGCACTGGTGATGGCGACTGCTGCAGCATCGGCGCCGCGCACTGGATTCACGCCATCCGTTACAACATGGATATAACTGTGGTGCTGCATGACAACCAGGTCTACGGCCTAACGAAGATGCAGGTATCACCCACATCGCCGCAGGGTTTGAAGACAAGGACTACGCCTCGAGGGGCACATCTCGAGCCGCTCAACCCGTTGACCGTGACATTGGGTGTGTCCAATGTCTCGTTCGTTGCTCAGGCCGTGGACTGGATCCCGGAGCTGCTGCACGACATCATCTCATTGGCCTTTCACCACAAGGGCTTCTCATTTGTGCGCGTGCTACAGCGGTGCCCAGAATTTATGGAGGGTGCGTTCGAGCCCTGGGTAAAGGACCCGAGCAGAACGCTGCTGCTGGTGCATAAGGACGGTATCGAGCTTAAGCCCAATCTTGCCAAGGTCTACCGTAACCAGGAGGAGCACGATCCTATGAATCTCCATCGGGCCAGGGAGATCGCATCGAGCGCTGATCCGATACCTGTGGGCATCCTTTATCGAAACCCGGATGCTACGCGATACGAGGACGTTCGAAAGAGCGAGCGGCTGTACACAGCCGATACGACCAGGGCCGTACTGGAGAAGGAATTTGACAAGTTCACGATTTGGCCCGCCGATTGAGTACCGCCCGCAACGTTGCCCGAAGGATGTGCGCGCTCTGCAGGGTGAGCCATAAAGAGCATGTGTGACGATGCCATGAGCGCTAACCTTTTAGATCCCACGGTCTCCGACCAAGCTGTAAGGCGCGCTGCCGATAGTCGCGATGAGTCCGTAATGTTGGACCTTCATCCGGCGATGCTCGCTCGATACAAGGAGCTTGCGAAGCTTCGCTACGATTACCCCCTGGTTTTGAGCCGGGGCGATATTGGCGGCGAAATTGTCCAATCCCTGTCTGGCATCGTCGACAGTCTCCTGCAGCAGATCGCTCCAGACGGTATAGAGGGTGAACGGGTCAGGAAGCACGTGCTCGCGCTCGAGCGCGAGATACGAGCACTAGCAATGGCGGGCACGAACGGGTCGCTTTCGCGGCTCTGGGAGCTGGCGCAAAGCAATTTGCTCGCGCGGACCGATGGCGGCGGACGAGCTGCGCTGGAGGACAGTTTGACGCGCGCGCGTACGGTGTTGGCACTCGACGGCGAAGTCATCGACTGCAATGGGGAAACGCCGGCGGAGCTGCTAAAGCATGTGTGGGATACGGTTGAAAGCGACAAGGCGCGACGCTTTCGCAATAGGGTCGATAGAATCATCTTGGGACTGTCTGAAATTTTGAAGGTTGATTTCATGAAGTCCGAGGATGCGCGCAAGCCAGAGAGGCTGAAGCATTCGGTCGGTACCGCGTACGAAAACGCCTTCGATTTCGAGGCAATGTCGCAACTGCTGGGAGCATCCTCTCGCAAGGACACGCTGCCAAGAAAACGCCGCCAACGCATCGACGGTGTGCTTACGACACTAAAGTCACAACGCTTTTTCGCGCCGACACTTGCAGATGCAAAGCACACTAGCGGCGCGAAGTCGCATAGCTTTATCTTTGAAAGCTGCACGCGGGCGCTCGCTGCTTTCGAGCAGCGGCTGCCGGAAATGGTCGAGCTTGTCAAAGCCATTACCATCGCCGAGCTCGAGCTCGAAAACCGTTACCGGGAGTCCGCGCACGATTCGTTTTTTGACCTCTTCGACCAGAACTCGCTCAGGCCAGAGGACGTGGCCTTGTTTCCATCGTATCTCATTTGTATGCGTGATGACGGATTCAATGCCAGCGAGCGAACGCAACTCATCGAGACCTTGTCCTCGGGTTTGCCGATCAAAGTCTTGCTCCAGAGCGACGACATCCTCGAGGACTTGCCGATAGCGCGCGGCAAGTTCTCCTTTGGAAAGAGAGCTTCGCAGGTCGCGACCACAGCCGTTGGTCTGCATAGCGCCTTCGTGTTGCAGGCGAGTAGCTCACACCTTTATCCGATGCGCAAGCAGGTCGTTCGAGGCCTTCAGTATGACGGGCCAGCCCTGTTCAGTGTCTACTCGGGCGCCTGCGCGAGTGCGGTCCATATCCCTCCTTATCTCGTGGCCGCCGCCGCCACGGAATCGCGCGCCTTTCCGGCATTCACGTACGACCCGGCAGCGGGACCTGATCTGGCATCGCGATTCTCTATTGATGCGAATCCGCAGGCACAGCTTGCCTGGCCGGCCTATCGTCTGGACTACGAAGACCAAGAGCATCAGAGAATCTCGGAGGATCTCAATTTCACCTTCGCCGATTTCGTCGCCTGCGACAAACGCTACAGCGGGTGCTTCGCAAAGGTGCCACGGGATCAATGGCATGAAAACCTGATTCCGCTGGCAGGGTTGCCGGTAGCCGATAGTGATGCTCGCACTGATAAGGTCCCTTATATTCCGATGGTCGACGGCGACAATGCGCTTCAGAAACTTGCGGTTGATGATGGATTGATCGGTGCGGCGCGCCGTTGTGCAGAGTTGTGGCGCAGTTTGCAGGAATTGGGGGGAATCAACAGCTCACATGCGCAAAGGTTGCTGGCCCAAGAAAAGGAGTTGTGGCAGCAGCAGATGGAGCGTGAGGTAGCAGCACTGAAAGCTCGCGCCGAGCCAGAGGTGAAGGCGCCAAACGTTGAACAGGCGCCGAGCGCACCGACAGAGACGTCGCTAGCCCAGCCCGAAGCGGCGGCCGAAGCACCAACAGACGAACCGTATATCGAAACACCTCGCTGCACGACCTGCGATGAATGTACCCAGATAAACAACAGGATGTTTGCCTATGACGACAACAAACAGGCCTACATCGCCGACCCCGACGCCGGAACCTACCGGCAGCTGGTAGAAGCGGCTGAGAGCTGCCAGGTAGCGATCATTCATCCCGGCAAACCGAGAAACCCCAACGAGCCAAACCTGGACGAGCTTATCAAGCGCGCGGAACCTTTTCGCTAACGCGCAGCTGAGCGGACTCGGGTCATCCGACCTGAGGGCGTGGGGTAACCACCACCGGGTTCGACAGGTCGGCTCAATTCCAGGTCGCCTAACCCCTGATGACCCTTCACCGTGGCAGCGGTGCCTGTTTCTTTGGCAGTCTATAGTGCAGAAAAGCGGGCGTCTTTGTGGTAATAACGTTTTCTGGGTGACCGGCGCACCGTAGTGAAAGTCAAATCGACGCTATCTAGAGAGAGCCATGTCACAAAGATGGAAACAACGACCCCGGGGGTCTACGTGGGGAAACTTTGGAGCCGATGACCAGCTCGGCAGGGTTAACTTGTTGACACCGCAGAACACATTGAAGGCGGTCAAGGAGGTGAAGGAAGGACTGCGCTTTTGCCTGAGTCTGCCGCTGGATATCCCCGCGACCAGCGCCTTAAACACGAGACGCCGGCCGCCCGAGTTCAAAGCGGTGATCCGCGGCGGTCATGTCGCTTTCAACCTGCCGCTTTGCAAGATCGACCGGTGGCGCACCGAGGTCAATTGCGACGAAGCTGTCACGCTCTATATGCAACACTCGACCCAATGGGACAGCTTTGCCCATATGGGTGCCATGTTCGACGCCGACGACGACGGCGAGCCTGAGCCTGTCTACTACAACGGTCACCAGGTAGTTAGCACGGACACCGGTGAACCGCGTTTCGGCTCCGTCGGCGCGCACAAGCTCGGCATTGAGCACATGGCCAAGGCATGCATGCAGGGTCGCGGCGTAATGGTCGACTTGCACGCGCATTTCGGAAATGCGCGTAAGGTTGTCGGCTACGATGAGCTGATGCATGTGTTGGACAATGACGGCGTCGACATCGATGAAGGCGATTTGCTGTGCTTGCATACGGGTTTTGCGCAGCGGTTACTAGAGGACCCCGAGGTGAGCGATCCGGCGGCGTTTGCTGGCAGTTGTGCAGGCTTGGACGGGCGTGACGAACGACTGAAGCAGTGGATCACGGACAGTGGCGTCGTGGCGTTGATCGCCGACAACCGTGCCGTGGAGTTCGAGCACGAAGGCCCGCCGCCGGGCGGAGAGCGTGGGCCGCTGCTCGGTATTCACGAGTTGTGCCTGTTCAAGCTCGGGGTCCATCTCGGGGAATTGTGGTACCTCACGGAGCTCGCACGCTGGCTGAGGGCGCGTGGCCGCCATTATTTTCTGCTGACAGCGCCGCCGCTGTATCTGCCCGGTGCAGTAGGTTCTCCAGCCAACGCCATTGCTACCGTATGAGCGCAGAGGCGATGTTTCACGGCGGGTGCTTGGCAAGGTGCCGGCAACCGGCGTAACTTTCTTTACGATGACCACAAAACCAAGTGGTGCGACGTTGCTCGATGAAGCGCATGCCGCCTTTATCGAGCGCGGTGTTGCCATCAATGTAGGTGCATGCGATGCCGACAATGTCGCTACGCTCACGCGCGCGCTCGGATGCCGGGTATCGGCGGACCGCCGCAGGGTCACGGTGTTCGTTTCCGTACCGCGGGCGCAGCCGTTGTCGATGGACCTGCATCGTCTGGGTGTTTGTGTGGCGGTACTGCTCTGCTTGCAGGGATGCGCGAGCCTGTGCGGCGGTAACGGCACGCGCGAGGGGGTCTTTGGCATCACGCTTCGCTGCCAAACGGCCGATGGTGCGGCAAGGTCAGCGCATGGCGGCGGGGGTGCCCCGCACACGCTCTCAACAACGGCGGGTTCGACCCACCGCTAATCTGCGATAGGAACTTCAAATGGCACGGCTAGTAAAGGTGGGGGCGGCGCAGCTTGGACCGATTCAACGGGCCGATAGCCGCTCGAGTGTGGTCGAACGCATGTTGGTGCTGATGCAAAAGGCACATGTGCAGGACTGCAACCTGGTGGTCTTTCCCGAGCTCGCGCTGACCACGTTTTTCCCGCGCTGGTACTTCGAGGACACGGCAGAGGCGGATACATGGTTCGAGTCCTCTATGCCCAGTGTAGAGACCCAACCATTATTCGGGGCGGCAAAGCGCTACGGCATGGGGTTCCACCTCGGCTACGCGGAGAAGGTCGAAGAGCAAGGGGCGGTCCACCGCTACAACACTGCTATCCTGGTCGACCCATCAGGCACGATCGTCGGCAAGTACCGCAAGGTTCACCTCCCGGGGCATGCGCAGTTCGACCCGAAGCGTAAGTTCCAGCATCTAGAAAAAAGGTATTTCGAGGTCGGCAATCTTGGCTTTCGCGTGTGGCGGATGCTGGGTGGCATCATGGGCATGTGCATCTGCAACGACCGTCGTTGGCCGGAAACGTTCCGGGTCATGGGGCTGCAGGGCGTTGAGATGGTCGTGCTCGGCTACAACACGCCCACCACGAACTCGCAATCCGACGAGCCACCGCAGTTGCGTGCGTTCCACAATCGGCTTTCAATGCAGGCAGGCGCTTACCAGAATAGCTCCTGGGTGGTCGGCGTCGCCAAGGCGGGACGAGAGGATGGGCACGAGCTGATGGGTGGCAGCGCCATTGTTGCACCCACGGGCGAGATTGTTGCCGAGGCGCATACACTCGAAGACGAGCTCGTCGTCGCGACCTGCGATCTCGACAAGTGCGCCTTCGGAAAGCAGAGTGTGTTCAACTTCGCGGCACACCGGCGTATTGAACACTATGGCTTGATTACACAGCAGACCGGCGCCGTGCTCCCTGAGTAGCAAGCGCTACGCGCGTCTCTCCCTTAACCCGCAAGTCCGAGCGCGTGACGCAGCTCGCGTGCCGTCAGTGCTTGGCCGAACACTGCAGTGCCCACATCAAACTCTTTGGCGCGGGCCAGTCCGCCGACCACAACTGGCTCGAAGCCGGCGTCCTGTACCAGGCGTGCGGCGATCTTGAGCGCGGCTTCGTCGTCGCTCGCGAGCGGCACCCCGATGCGTTCGCCCGCGCGGTGTGCTTCGCTCAGCAGCGCGTAGTGCGGTATGGTATTGAAAGCGCGGACCAACCTGACACCGGGCAGAAACTCGGCAGAGGCGACGCCCGTGCTCTTGGCACGCGCGGCGATCGCCATGTCACCATCACGTCCGGGGAAGGGATTGCCCGTTTCCAGCACTACCTTACCCTTGAGCTCGGCGGCGTAGTCACGACCTACTTGCGGCAGCGCGCCATACGGCACGGATATCAATATCACATTACCGAATGCCGCCGCCTCGCGGGGTGTGCCGGCATGCGCCTTCGGCCCGAGACGCGCAGCGAGTGGTTTGAGACGCTCGGGATGACGAGACGACAATAACACCTGGTAGCCAGCCTGCACCCAAAGCTCGCCCAGTGCACCACCGATGCGACCGGCACCGATGATACCAATCTTGAGATCCGCGCTGGTCATGTCGGCACTGCGTGCGCCGCGCGGCAGCGCTGCCAGCGCAAAGCCGGCCAGGGCTGTGCGCAAAAAGGTGCGACGTTGTGTCTTGATGAGGTCATCCCTGTGCATAACAGATCTCCTCGCCAGAAAGCTGTGTGTAGCGGTCGCGATTGTGACCGAACCACCTATATGCAAAAACCCTCCCCGAGCATCTGCGTGCCCGGGGAGGGTTTCAAATACTAATCGAGACGGTGGAGCTTGGTTCTAGCTCTTATCTTTAGTGGCGGTCTCGACCGTTGGAGCAGGTTTGCCCTTTTCGGCTGTTATCGGTTTGCTGCCTTCGTTTTCAGTGGCCTTATGATCGACACCACATCCGGCAAAAGTGGGCGCGGCGATCGTCAGAAAGCCAGCGGCAACGCTGGCCAGGGCAACCCCCAAAATCCTCTTCGATGTCATGCTAAAGCCTCCGATTAGTGCGTCTAAATGAAAACCCGCAGATTAGGGTACGCCCAATTTGGCATCAGCGCTAGTCACCCCTTTCTTGCGGCAAAATCGCGGTTTGTGTTTCCTCAATTCTGCCAAAGCTGACCACGGCGATACCAGCCAGTACGGCAACGGCGCTGAAGACGAGCACGTAGCTCCCGGTCGCTGCGATTAACACGGAGGCGATGATGGGAGCTGCGACATGCGCACCGTAAGCAAAAAAAAGCACGCCTCCGGTGGCAAAGCCTGCGCGTTCAACGGTAGTGGCACGGGCGACCTCTGACAAGAAAGCGCCGTACCACCCTGAGCTGCCGATGCCGACGAATACGCACACTAACCAGATGGCCACGAGCGGCCACGCGGGAGCAAAGGTCGCAACGATGAGCGAACTCGCAAGCGCCGTAATCGCGATGCCCATTAGCACCACGCGCGCATTGCGCAAACGATCGATGCCCCAGCCGATAGCTACCCGTGCGAGCGCGCCGGCTGCCTGCGTGCTCGCGTATAGCGCACCCGCTACCGCCAGTGACAGCATCACGTGTTGAACTAGGTAGGTAACGAGGAAACTCTGGAAGCAGGCGTGCACCACCATGAGTGCCGCGCCGCCTCCCGTGAGTCGCCGCAGGCGCTTTTCGTTGAGCACGAGTCGCATCGACGCAAGCCCAGAGCTGCGTTGCGCAGAGCGTGATGGCTGTGCCTGTGGCTCCAAGCGGCGACGTAGCGGCTCCACGGCAGCTGCGGTAGTTGCTGCCAGCATAAACACGACGAATAGCGCAACCTTCCAGCCGGTCAATACGACGATCGCGGGTAACATGAAGCCCGCGATCACTCCGCCGATTGGTGCCCCGCTCTGTTTCAACGAGAAGCTAAGGGCCCGTCGGTGTGGCGGGGTGACCTGTATCAACACCTGACTGCTCGATGGTGTATTGGGGCCATAGCCGGCACCGACGAGTAGCGCCGTTAGGGCCATCGCCGGCGGTGTCGCCACGCTGGCGATCAGTAATGACGCACCCGAGCCGGCGAGCGCGAGCTGGTTCGTGCGCACCGCCCCAAAACGTTCGATCAGCCAGCCGCTCCAAGCCGAGACCAGGGTTGCTGCTGCGAATACCAATCCGTAATAAATGCCGACGAGACTGGCATCGACGCCGATGCTGGGCGCCATTGCTGGCGCTAACACCGGCACGGCGGCAAGCGCGCATGCGGCTGCCACCTGTGTCGCCAACATGCTGACAAGGGCAATGCGAAAAAAACCGGGGGGCGCGGTTTGCGATTCTGTGGGCATCTCGTGGCAGTGCCTGCTCGGCTTATTACGCGTGAGGCGCCGGCGGTAATAGGGAAAAACGCCACATTCTACCTTGTTCCTTATAGGATTGGAGGGTCTGTTATCGCCGGCAGTCACGAACTGCTTGCGGCGCGCCCCGCAGAAATGGTAAATGGGCTCAGCATTTCGCCCGCGCCAGATATGACTGACCTGACTGTACCCGTGCGGGATATAGGAGCGACGATATGGCCGACGGTGTAAGCGAGCGTGTACAGCGCCTAGCCTCACGAGATCGCTTCATGCATATGCTGGGAGCGGAGCTCGTGGATAGCAACGAGGGACAGGCACGAGTTCGTGCGCGCGTTGGCGAACATCACCTCAACTTCAACGGCACTTGCCACGGCGGATTCTTGTTTTCGTTGGCGGATTGTAGCTTTGGCTTAGCCTCGAACTCGCACGGCACGCTGGCGGCAGGCATCGACGCCCATATCAGTTATGCCACGCCGGCGCGCGTAGGCGACGTGCTCGTTGCTAGCGCGGAGGAGGAGACGCGTTCACAACGCTTAGCCACGTATCGCATCAGGGTCACTCGCGAGAAGGACCAACGCGTGATCGCAACGTTTACCGGGACCGTCTTTCGCACCGAGGAGGTGCACGAGTGATCGCCGCGTCGCTTTCCGGACAAGCGAAGCGGCGTTGCTAACGTATGGCCAACGTGGAGGCAGGTAGTATGAGACCGAAGCCAGTTAGAAACCGAATGCTCGCGATTGCGTTGCCAGCCCTGCTTTTTGTCGCAGGCATCTCTGCTACCTGTGGCGTGAGCAAGGGCGAGACGCGAGATTGGCAAGAGGCAGCGCAGGTCCCCAACCCGTCCTTAGAGAGAAAATGTCTTCTTCGGCGCAAGAGCGGGCCAAGGCACTCGCCCGCGAGATGATGAAGGCAATGAGGGAGGCCAAGGCCGCTGAAGCCCGGGCAAAACAACTGGGCGAGGCGATCATGCAGGCTTTGGCTGAGGCCCGGGCGGAAGCGGAAGCGGCCCGCACCATCATCGAGTATCCGACCGGGCGCTACGAGTGTGCCAGCTGCGGACACAGCGTGTTATTCACCGAGCCCACGCGACAATTGCCGCCGTGCGACAATTGCGGCAGCCGCCAATACCGCGGCCATGACCCGAAAGTCACCAAGGTCGCACCGCCTCCGCCGAAAAGATATCCGGCAGGCTTGTACGAATGCGGTAGTTGTGGCGCTCGCATCGCCGTGGTCGCGCAGACGGACGCGCTGTCTCCGTGCGACATATGCGGTTCCACTAGGCTTAAGGGCTTGTAGGC